>JAAZZR010000100.1 GCA_014237605.1 Nitrosomonadaceae bacterium
TGCATTTAAGTCGATATAATTATTAAAAGATAATTCTTTGCCCTGAAGCTGTTCTGCCGAAACAATGTGGGACGGTAACGGCTGGCTCTCCTTATACAAAGCTGCTGACTGATGAGGGTTTTCCCCGTACCGTAAGTCTTGGACTTTTGTGTAAGGTTGATTTAAAAATAGTGGGAAGTTTGGCTCATCTTCCCCCCATTGATTCGATAAAAAATCTGCAATAAGCGAGTCGTAACGAGCGGTGTGAGCAAATGCATCTCGACTCAAGCGCTTACGAGTTTCCAGAGAAACTGATCCGTTTTTTATTTCCTCTAACACCTTTCCATAGTTCTCAGGATCGACGATGATAGTGACGTCTTTATAGTTTTTTGCAGATGAGCGAACCATGGCAGGACCACCAATATCAATATTTTCTATTGCTTCTTCCAATGTACTGCCTTTTTTAGCGACTGTTTGTTCAAAGGGATAAAGGTTTATCACCACAAGATCAATAGGGCGTATGCCATGCTCTTCCATAGCCTTTAAATGTTCGGGAACATCCCTTCGCGCAAGAATTCCGCCATGAACCATTGGGTGCAGGGTTTTGATTCTACCATCCATCATTTCTGGGAAACCGGTATAATCAGAAACCTGAATTACAGGTACTCCATCTTTGCGTAGAAGCTCGGCGGTGCCTCCCGTAGAAAGAATTTCAATTCCAGAATTATGAAGCTCTTTTGCGAATTCAAGGATACCTGCCTTGTCCGAAA
>JAAZZR010000101.1 GCA_014237605.1 Nitrosomonadaceae bacterium
GATTTGAAGGAGAGTTTATTATTATCCATTTAGTCCTTTTATTGATATTTTTTTTTAACTCGTCAGGAGTAATTTTAAAATTATTCTTTTCTGAGCATTTAACTATTTTTGGCTTACCTCCTGCTAACAAAACCATGTCAGGATAAGATACCCAAAAAGGTGCTGGAATTATTACTTCATCACCTTTGTTCAAAGTTGCCATAAAGGCGTTATAGAGAACTTGCTTACCACCAGTTCCAACTGTTATTTGATCAGTTGAGTAACTTAATTTATTTTCTCTTTTAAACTTAGCAATAATCGCTTTTTTCAATGCGGGGGTTCCATCTACTGCTGTATATTTAGTATCTCCACTTTTAATAGCTTTAATAGCAGCATTCTTGATATTATCTGGAGTATCAAAATCAGGCTCTCCAGCTCCAAGACCGATCACATCTTTGCCAGCAGCTCTTAATTCTCTTGCTTTTTGGGTAACAGCAATTGTGGGTGATGGTTTAATTCTTTTTAAACTGTCTGATATTATGCTCATTGAAATATAAAATTAATCAATTAGTTTTATAAATAATGCAGAATACTTATCAAGATCTAATTACAGCTGTGCAGAATAAAAATCCTGCCATAAGCCCTAAACTAGAGGGTGGAAAAAAATTTCAGATGAAAACTGATTTTAAACCAGCTGGAGATCAACCGGAGGCTATCAAACAATTAGTAAATGGTGCTAATAAAGATCAACTTAGTCAAGTTTTGCT
>JAAZZR010000102.1 GCA_014237605.1 Nitrosomonadaceae bacterium
GGCCCGAGTGCAAATATAAAGTAAATAACAACCTGCGTAACGCGAGCAAGCGAAGCGCGCTCGTTTAATATATTTCCTTCCATTTTATTCATTCCTATCTTAATTGCCAATTCTATTCTTTAGTACACTAATTGGTAAATGAAATCTGTATCCAATTGGGAGTGCGGAACGCTGGTCCCGAAATGCTAGAAAAAAATGACAATAATGACAATATTCGTGCGGGAGCCAAATTTGATGCGGGCGGTGGAGCTGAAACAAGTTTCCCACTAACAGTAGCCTAATATAATACTCTATGTATGTACATATGTACTATTGATTGTATACCGAGTGATTTATCTATTGCAAATATTTTTTAAAAAATTCCTTGTCTTTTAGGAGAGACTTTTGACCACTTACAAAATATGGGTTTGTACTTAGCATTCGATTAGTTCCAGGAATTATATCATTATTACGAAATTAAGCTTCAAAATGGGTATATTTAAGCATCAATTATTAGAATTAGTCGCCTTTAATATTTAGAAAAATTGTAGTCTTTCAAGCCACTTGAAAACGTCTTTTGTACTCATCTTTGGATAGCGTGAAGGCACTTATAAATCGTCACATTTTTGTAATTGGTCAAAAGTGTAGCCTAAAAGAGAAGAACTTTTAGAAAAGTATTTGCAATTGATAAATTGAAACTTTTGTATTCAATTCTAGTAATACTGTACTATAATTATACTACTTTCACTAGTTGCAGT
>JAAZZR010000103.1 GCA_014237605.1 Nitrosomonadaceae bacterium
TATTGGGAGCTTTTTCAGGTGAAACAGATCTTTGAAATATGAATTCAGGTGCTGAATTTTTTGGATTTTCTAATACTTTACCTTCTGTTGAAGTATGAAATAAATTATCATCAATTGAAAAAGGAGGAGCTCCTTTTTTATCCTTTGGAATAGATATTTCGTGTTTCTTTGCATAATTTATAAGATCTGTTCTTGATTTTAATTTCCAAATTCTCCATGGAGCAATAATTTTTATATTGGGTCCAAAATAATGATATCCCAATTCAAATCGAACCTGATCATTCCCTTTTCCAGTTGCTCCATGTGAAACTGCATAAGCTTTGAATTTTTTTGCAACTCTAATTTGATCTTTTGCAATTAGTGGTCTTGCTATTGATGTACCTAATAAATAAACACCTTCATAGATTGCATGACCTCTGATCATTGGATACACATAATCTTTAACAAATGTGTCCTTCAAATCTTTGATTATAATATTTTTAACGCCAAATTTTTTTGCATTGGTGATTATTTTTTTTCTGTCAATTTCTTGACCAACATCAGCAGTATAACATATCACTTCTGCATCATAGTTTTCCTGAAGCCACTTTAAGATTATAGAGGTATCAAGACCTCCGGAGTAGGCTAGAACAATTTTCTTCTTTGATTTCATTAAATTAGCTACAAGCTTTTTTTGTAGCATTGTAAGCTTTAGTAAAGCCTAACAAAGAATAATGATCAATTGTCT
>JAAZZR010000104.1 GCA_014237605.1 Nitrosomonadaceae bacterium
CCCTAATTAGAAAAATTACACCTAGATACAAACAACCTATATTTCCTATCTTGCAAAACATGCTAAAAATTAGTTATTAACCTAACTCATATATTCAATAAGCCCCCTATATTTTACATATCAAACCTATACTACAAAACAAGCTAAAAATAATAACCTAAATAACCCTAAGAACATATACAAGAAGACAATTCTCCTAAGAAGATTTAATAAGAGAACATAAACTATCCACAAAATACACATAATTTATAAATTCTAATACCACAAAACACCATTAACATAACAATTTATATCAAATAACTCCCCTAACAACTACAAAACACCATTAACATAACAAACAAGAAGCAAAACACGACATGCCCTAAATCACAGATTAAATAAAAAGAAAAAGAATAAACCGCGGAAATAAGAGTTTAATAAGAAAAATCTATACCAAACAAGTGAAAAAAACGAGACAA
>JAAZZR010000105.1 GCA_014237605.1 Nitrosomonadaceae bacterium
AACGCTGGAAAAATTTGGATGTAAATGAGCTTGTAAATGAGTATATACAATGTCTTGAGACTGTCGAGGAATGGACTGTTGAAAATGTGGAACTAGAGTTAAGAAATTTGAGTGACAGAAAAAATATCAGTCCTGCAAAACTAATTCATCCTGTTCGATTGGGATTGAGCGGAACAGGCGCAGGGCCGTCCTTATTCCACATGATGAAAGTTTTAGGTAAAGACATTTGTGTTAGGAGATTGAAAAAAGCGGTAGATTCACTTCCGATTGAGAAACAATGAAAAATAATAATGATTGAATCAATAAATTTTATTCAGCAGATCATCGAAGATGATTTAACTTCAGGAAAGCACCAAGAGATCATTACTCGATTCCCCCCAGAACCAAATGGCTATCTTCATATTGGTCATGCAAAATCTATTTGCATCAATTTTGGGTTTGCTGAACAGTATAATGGCACATGCAATCTTAGATTTGATGATACCAATCCATCAAAGGAGGAAGAGGAATATGTTAATTCCATTATTGAAGATGTGAAATGGTTGGGATTTGACTATGGAGGAGAGGCTCTGTATGCATCGGATTATTTCGATGAAATGTACAGCCATGCAGAATCTCTGGTGAAAAAAGGAAAGGCCTTTGTCTGTGATATGTCAGCTGAAGAAATAAATAATTTTA
>JAAZZR010000106.1:0-236 GCA_014237605.1 Nitrosomonadaceae bacterium
TGTTGCATTTAAGTCAGGTGCTGTTACCGGAATGTTGGTTGCTGGTTTGGCATTATTGTCCATTGCTGTTTATTACTTTTTCTTATTAAAATATAATGTTGATGAAAGAGAAATTGTTAATGCACTTGTTGCTCTAGGATTTGGCGCATCATTAATCTCAATTTTTGCAAGATTAGGTGGTGGAATTTTTACAAAAGGTGCTGATGTTGGTGCTGACTTAGTTGGTAAAGTTGAAG
>JAAZZR010000106.1:246-671 GCA_014237605.1 Nitrosomonadaceae bacterium
AACCCGGTACTAGTCTCCCAAAGGCAGTATATTTTCCATCAAGTTGGTGATTGTGCTGGTATGGCTGCAGATTTATTTGAAACTTATGCTGTAACAATTGTTGCAACAATGGTTTTATCATCAATATTTTTTCATGGAGATATGAACATGATGATTTATCCACTAACTATTGGTGGAGCATGTATCTTAACTTCAATCTTAGGAACTTTCTTTGTTAAACTGGGAAAAACTAAAAATGTAATGAATGCTTTGTATAAAGGATTTGTTGTCTCTGCATTAGCCTCTTTAGTAATTTTATACCCAGTTACTGATTATGTAATCGGTTTTGCAAATGAATATACTGTAAATGATAAAACGTTTACAGGTATGAGTTTGTATTATTGTGGAATAATTGGTTTAGTTATAACTGGTTTACTGATTTGGAT
>JAAZZR010000107.1 GCA_014237605.1 Nitrosomonadaceae bacterium
ATCTTCTACTGGCGCTGCAAAAGCGGTAGGAAAAGTATTGCCTGATATGAAGGGGAAACTAACTGGAATGGCTTTTAGAGTGCCTACTGCAAATGTTTCAGTTGTAGATTTAACAGTAAATTTAGAAAAATCTACCACATATAATCAAGTGTGTCAATCAATGAAGCAAGCTTCAATGTCAAAAGAATTAAAAGGTATTTTAGGATATACTGAGGATGTGGTTGTTTCTTCTGATTTTATTTCAGATAGTCGTATCTCTATATTTGATGCAAATGCCGGTATGCAGCTTGATGATAAATTTATAAAAGTTATTAGTTGGTACGATAATGAATGGGGATATTCTAATAAAATTTTAGATCTTATTAGTTATATGTATGCTGTTGATCATGTTTATGAAGAAAAATTACTAAATGTTGATGTTCAAGAAAATCTAACAGTTTCGCCATATTTTTATGGAGGATGTTTATAACTCTTTCTTAAATTAAAGTTATAAAACATATTTAAAGATTGACTTATCTTTTATATGGCATTCTTCAAATATAATTTTATCTACACTTCACCTTTTATTTTAGATAATTAGTGTAATTAGTGTAATTAGTGTAATTAGTGTAATTAGTACAATTAGACTATTTTTATTTTAAAAATCGACTATTTTCATATAGTGTAAAAAA
>JAAZZR010000108.1 GCA_014237605.1 Nitrosomonadaceae bacterium
GGTGATCATGAAATGAACGATTAATGATGAAAATGTCATCATCTATATACCTAAATATAAAATTATTAAAGGACGCTGCTAGAGTCTTTTGTTTGTTAGACAATAGCTTCTGAACGACTTCGGCTTCACAAGAATACAGGAACAGATCTGCCGATAGAGGAGCACAGTTAGTACCCATTGGAATCAAGGTGTTCATTGTGACCAAGTTTCATCATAATCTGACAAGTGGCTTCAGAGGAAAAGTTGCTAGTAGATTTAGCACTATTTGAACCCATTTGGCCCTGCCCCTCAGCCCTCTGGGGGCAATATTTTTTTCAAATATAAATTTTGATCCTCATCACTAGGTGATCATTGTGACGAAGTTTGATCAAAATATGACCAGTGGTTTCAGAAGAAAAGTAAAATATATTTATATATAAAAATAGGTAACGCGCGACCAGACGACGCATGACGCACGACGCACGGCGACGGACAAAAGTAGATAGCAATAGGTCACCTGAAGTTTTCAGGTGACCTAAAAATAGATATATACAAAATCCCCTCTCCATATCATAGCTATATTTATTAGCCCAATATATATAGTTATACTATACTCGTTAGTCATTACTGACTAAACTTGGTATGCAAACAAGAGATCATAAAATGATCTTGACGCTCAC
>JAAZZR010000109.1 GCA_014237605.1 Nitrosomonadaceae bacterium
ATGTTTATTCCTGCCCGAAAAATCATTAACTCTTCATCTTGGGAATCTTTATTAGTAGTAGAATTCTTGTTTTGTATCTGAACTGCACATTCGGCTGCCTTAACGGGGCTAGAAAACTCAGCTACAACACTATCTCCCGCAGTATTGAAAATTCTACCACCATAGTCGCTTATCACCCCGTCTACCAATTCTCTGCGCTTTGTAAGAATTCGAAGCGTTTTTTCCTCATCATCTGCCATCATTTTACTGAAGCCAACAACATCCATAGCAAGAATTGTTCTCAATTGTCTTTCCATAAAATCCTCAAAAATTGTGTTTTATGATATATAATAATCTATTTTAGTCATGCTAATGAAATTTGTACAGAGAGCTTAACCCAATTTCTTTTCCGATCTGAAAACAAATAACTTGCCTTTTATTACTTGAAAAAGTAATGGGTTGGCGTGTTATCTTGAAAGCACTTTGCCCGGTGGGAACAAAATGAAATTAAGAAATATAGCAATTATTGCTCATGTTGATCATGGGAAGACAACCTTAGTTGATCAATTGCTGAAGCAATCTGGAGCATTCAGGGATAACCAAACGACTATTGATAGAGCTATGGATAGTAACGAGCTCGAGCGTG
>JAAZZR010000010.1 GCA_014237605.1 Nitrosomonadaceae bacterium
ATGCTGCATGTTTATTATTACGTAGCTCTGTCTTACCTATAGATCTAGCCTCGGATTCACTATGGTTTTGTAATCCCTTAGTAAGCGTTAATATAGGCTTTTTTTTGAGATTTCTTTCTGCAACTGCTGATGTTGCTATCTCACTGTCAATTATCTGTGTAGATGACCGTTCATCAGCAAGCACATTGAAAGAGATACAAAGCAAAAAAATAGACCAATAAATAGGACGGTAAAATTTCAGTCTCATTTTTTATGATATCTAGCCTGAAAAAACATATGTTTACGGTTTTATCACTGTTTTCAGGTTTGCAAGTATCGAATTAACAATATTGATGTACAACAGTACATAATTTTTATGCGGGTACTCTGCATAAAAGGAGAGGCAAAGCCGAGTTATTTATTCAACTTGCTTGGCCATGATTTATTTGAGAATTATTGTAAGTGTAACAAAAAACTGCAGACAAGCCACATCCATGCTTTTACTATAGGAATAGTAGAAATGCATATGACTCTAAATTAAACAATAAATTCGTTGCGAATTTGCATTAAACCTGAATGATCAAGAGAGGATGTGACCCACAACACAATGAAAAACAGAGAAACAAAAAATTCCATTCATTTAACTTAGTTTTAATTTGAATTATTAGTACTTAGGGCAAATTTATTGCCGGAGATATAGTGCGGGAACTTTTAAACGTACATTTTTGATTGGAGAATCATACTATGCATATCCATATTCTTGGTATCTGTGGCTCCTTTATGGGCGGCATAGCAGTTATCGCCCGGCAAGCCGGGCATGAAGTTACAGGATGCGATTCAAGTGTTTACCCCCCCATGAGTACCCAGCTTGAATCCCATGGTATTAAATTAATTGAAGGATATGATCCTAATCAAATTGAGTTAAAACCAGATATATTTGTGATTGGTAACGTTGTTTCTAGGGGAAACCCATTAATGGAGGAGATATTAAATCGTAATTTACAATATATCTCTGCACCTCAATGGCTCTCAGAGAATGTACTTAAGGATAAATGGGTACTAGCAGTTTCGGGCACCCATGGTAAGACTACAACAAGCTCAATGTTAGCATGGATACTAGAGTATGCCGGAATGAAACCGGGATTTCTTATTGGCGGGATACCTGAGAATTTTAGTGTTTCAGCCAGACTAAACAGTGATTCCTCTTTCTTTGTCATTGAGGCTGATGAGTACGATACTGCTTTCTTTGACAAGCGGTCTAAGTTCGTGCACCTGCAACCCAGAACAGCAATCCTCAATAATCTGGAGTTCGATCACGCCGATATATTTTTCGATCTTGCTTCTATAATGCAGCAATTTCATCATTTTATACGGTTGATTCCAGAAAATGGGCTGATAATTACTAATGGCCAAGAAGAGAATTTAGCACAAGTTCTTGCCAAAGGGTGTTGGACGCCGATAGAGAAAATAGGAGTAGATGATGGTTGGCAAGCCAAGACTTTGGGTAATGACAGTACTGATATTTCGTTTAAGGGAAAATCGCAAGGCACCTTAAACTGGGAGCTAATGGGGGAACATAACCGGATGAATGCTCTGGCAGCACTAGCTGCCGCTCACCATGTCGGTGTAACAATCGAAACAGGGATTACAGCACTGACAAAATTTAAAAATGTAAAACGTCGCATGGAATTATGCGGTGTAGCAAATGAAGTTACTGTGTATGATGACTTTGCGCATCACCCTACAGCGATTCAGACAACCTTAGAAGGTTTAAGAAATAAAGTAAATGATGCGAGAATTATCGCGGTGCTGGAGCCTCGCTCTAATACCATGAAAATGGGCACATGGCAGGACCGTCTCGCTGAAAGTCTCAAAGCCGCTGATTTAGTATTTTGTTATACATCAAATTTGGGATGGGATGCACGGAAGGCATTAAGACCCCTGGGCTTAAAAGCTGTGAGCAGCGATAATCTTGAGAAATTAATTGGGGCAATCACCGTAGCGACACATCCAGGCGATTATGTGCTGATCATGAGCAACGGTGGGTTCGGTGGCATACAAAAAAAGATACTTAAATCGTTGAATGCCAGCCATCACTCATGAATAGACCTGTTATTTGATAAATAAGAGGGTGCATGTACAGGAGAAATAAGTAGACCTTAAATTAAATAAAGCATGATGCCGATACTAGATTGTCGACAAATTTTTTATATTTTTAAGATATAAATTTGGCCAATTATTATTTTAAGAAACCGGTAAGAATTATTAATATCTATATAATTTCCTGATAACTACTCTAAAAACCACAAGCCTTATCCTTATCACTAGAAACAGAGTCCTCTTTTCCTTCCCATAAAAAATCCTTTATCTGTTGAAAACAATTAAATAATTGCTCTCCCCCATTTCCTAATACCCTCAATACAAAACCATTTGTAGCCATTTCAGAGATCCCGAAAGAAATATTTCTCTCATTTTTAATGATTTCTAGGACCTTCTCTATTAATTCGCAAACACCATCAGCGCTCTTAGTATTCATATATATAAAAGTAGCTTGGTGAGTATACTCTTCTAACTGAATAACTGTATTAACTGAGTGTACTTTAGGTTCAAGTATAATTTTATCTTTTAGGACGAGAAGATCATTAAAATAAATCTCAGTCACATTCTGGAAATAAGTAAACTTAAATATTTCACCCGAGATTTTCTTATTAGGGTAAATATTTTCAGAATTTTTTCTGCCACAAGTTACAATTTCACTAAGAATTAACTCACAATTCTTATCAAGATTAATAACAGTACGATTCCTAAATATAGAGTTCTCCTGCGGAACAACTGGATGCGGAACATAGCAAAAAAAACTATTAGGAGCGAGACTTATTTTCGTTATCTGCGAAGAACCTTTCTTCATGTTATACAGACGTTGATAAGATTGTGTCTGTAACTGGAATCGACTATTTTTCTCTATATCAATCTCTATCTCATGGTTATCTGAATCTAATAAACCAGGAGATGAACTACCAAGCATCATGTATAGAGAACCATCATCTTTGACTTGTCCAACATTTGTAATTCGAAAAGGAACGCTAACATAGCTATCCATTAGATATGATTTTCCTTCCTTAAAACCTGCTTTAATATATAAATTTGCCATAGGTTACTTTACAAAAATTTTAAACTTCCACGTATCCTTCTTTAAACAACAAAAATTAATCTTGGATTATAAAAGATAGGATCGAATAGACTACAAAAGAATGACACACTAGGTCGGAATCAGAATTTAAAGTAAGCGAACAAAGTAATTATTCTCTAGGCCGCTTCACGACACATATAGATTAATTATATTCACTATAAATAAATATATTCCTCTTTCAGTTAGAGTCACAAAATAAAGACTCCTAATATAATATTAATCCTATCAGAGTCAGTCTGATAAGTCACATGTATGCTTAGTACCTGTAATTGCTATACTGCTAATTTAAGCCATTGAATCAAATTAGTAATAATTATTTAGGTATAGTTTATCAAAAACTATAATAATTACAGCATCGAATATTACTTTCATGCTTATAAAAAAGTAGTGCTTCCCTTTCTAACATTTTTTAGATACCATGTTTTTTAAATAGCTTCAGGCTGTCCTTAATTATTCTTTTAACTACTAAACTTTAATTCCCATGAGTCAGAAAATTCATAACGTCTCAGATGAAGCGTTTGAGACAGAAGTACTACAATCAAACGTACCTGTATTAGTAGATTACTGGGCGCCATGGTGCGGTCCATGTAAGATGATCGCACCTATACTGATCGAGATTGCCGAAGAATATGGCGATCGCCTAAAAGTGGCTAAGCTTAATATCGATGAAAATCAAGCTACGCCACCTAAATACGGAATTAGGGGCATACCGACCCTAATGCTGTTTAAGAATGGAAATATTGAAGCAACTAAAGTTGGTCAATTATCTAAAGCTCAATTAACTGCATTTATTGACAGCCATATCTAAATCCGATAATATAATTACAGAGCGTATCTCTGAAGCTCGATTCACAGCATAACCAATGCGCTTTTAATTTCTTGTACTACCAAATACCTACTACTACCCAACACTTCCAAGCGTGTTACATGCCTTATTAACGCTTTATACCTAAATTTTCTTTACTTTCCGAGTACCTTCCATGCATTTATCAGACCTTAAAAATCTTCCCGTAACTGAACTAGTAGAAATGGCCATTGCCAATAAAGTCGATGGCGCTAACCGACTTCGTAAACAGGACCTAATTTTTGCCCTACTGAAGAATGAGGCACGTAAGGGAGAAAGTATTTTTGGTGAAGGGACTCTTGAGGTTCTTCAGGACGGCTTTGGTTTTCTACGATCGCCTGATACATCTTATTTAGCTGGTCCTGATGATATATATGTTTCTCCCAGCCAAATAAGGCGATTTAATTTACATACAGGAGACACAATAGACGGTGAAATCCGTACGCCAAAAGATGGCGAGCGATATTTTGCTTTAGTAAAAGTAGACAAAGTTAATAGTGATTCACCAGAAAGTTCTAAGCACAAAATCCTATTTGAAAACCTTACCCCACTATTTCCTACGCGGCGGCTTCTTCTAGAACGTGATATTAAGGCTGAAGAAAATGTAACCAGTCGTATTATTGACCTTATAGCACCTATCGGAATGGGGCAGCGAGCCTTACTTGTTTCAAGCCCCAAGTCTGGAAAAACTGTGATGCTTCAAAATATTGCTCATGCAATAGCTTCTAATTATCCTGATGTGACTCTTATGGTTCTATTAATTGATGAACGACCAGAGGAAGTAACTGAAATGATCCGTTCAGTTAGAGGAGAAGTTATTTCATCAACATTTGATGAACCGGCAATACGTCACGTACAAGTAGCTGACATGGTCATTGAAAAAGCTAAACGCCTAGTCGAACATAAAAAAGATGTTGTGATACTTTTAGACTCAATTACACGTCTAGCTCGTGCTTACAATACTGTAATTCCCGCTTCTGGTAAGGTCCTGACTGGTGGTGTCGACGCAAATGCTCTACAACGGCCAAAACGATTCTTTGGGGCTGCACGTAATATAGAAGAAGGTGGCTCCCTGACCATCATTGCAACTGCGCTAGTTGATACTGGTTCACGCATGGATGAGGTTATTTTCGAAGAGTTTAAAGGTACTGGTAATAGTGAAATCCATCTTGACCGACGCATGGCAGAGAAACGTACTTACCCAGCCATAAATGTTAACCGTTCTGGTACACGTAAAGAAGAATTACTTATCAAATCTGATGACCTACAGAAGATTTGGGTATTACGTAAGCTTCTCTACCCAATGGATGACGTTGAGGCAATGGAATTCTTACTAGACAAAATAAAAGCCACAAAAAATAATGGTGATTTTTTTGATTCAATGAAAAGACCGTAACGTCCACGCTAAATAGCATTTATCCTATAGAGATAAGAACCCCCTGCCCTATTGATACAATATATTTTTCCATTACGAATGACATCTTCCTAAAAAATACAAATAAATAACATATATCCTATAGTTGCAACCCGATTCATATTAAAGGATAATTGCGCCTTTCCGTCTGACTGTTTACGAAGTTGTGATGCAAAATAAGGACTAAGAGAAATGAAAGCTGAAATTCATCCAAGCTACCAAGAAATCAAAGTAACATGCAGTTGTGGCAATACCTTCCAAACAAGGTCTACCTTGGATAAACCACTACAGATTGAAGTATGTTCTGTCTGTCATCCATTTTATACCGGGAAACAAAAGATTGTTGATACAGCTGGCCGAGTTGAGAAATTTAGAAAGAAATATGGTGGCAAAACAGAAGATACAGCGGCATCTTAGGAAGGTATCTTGTATGTACAACATCTACCTGTTGTTATCTTCATTAAACCATGATCAAAAGTTAGCCTAACTAAATCCTAGATTGGTAACTATTTATAATCTATCAAGAAAGATCCGTCACTAATTAAACCGTTTACACTAATTCTTTTATAAGATTCTGATTTTATTTTAAAGCCATAGAAAGTATTTTACCAAGCTTCTGCTGACTCCTTTACGAGAGATCTATCCAAAATATCATAATCTCAAATAAGATTACTTATTCTAATAATATCAATTGGCAGCCAACAAGGAATTAGTGAAAGAGAATGATTCATTTGATACTTTTCTAATACTCAGCTATTAGCCCTGGCCCATCACTAGCCTTAATCTCTACACGCCAACTATTGATAATAGTAGAATTGAAACGTATTGTAGGGGGATGAGAATATTCTTCTGAAAAATATTAAAAAATATTCTTTCGTAACGTAGCAAAAATATTTACAACATAATCTATCTGTTCCTCAGTATGAGCCGCGCTGACACTGCATCGAACCAATGATTTGCCATCAGGCGCAGCTGGTGGCAGTATCAAATTAACATAGATACCCTGATCAAAAAGAGCTTTCCAAAGTATTATCGCCTGTTTGGGACTATCTAATATCGTTGCAATGATTGGTCCGGGCTCTGGGCCAAGTTTATAACCCTGCTTATCTAAACTCGAATAAAGCTTATGTGCATTTTTCCACAGTTTATTTCGTAATTCAGTACCATCTCTCAATAATTTCAGTGCGGCTCTTGTAGACGCAATAGTTGATGGTGAGGGTGATGCTGTAAAAATATAAGGTCGACTAACATATCTTAACTGATCAAGCTGCATATGATTACTAACGCAATATCCTCCTATGCTACCAAGACTTTTGCTAAAAGTTCCGGTAATAAAATCAACTTCATTTATAAGCCCTGTTTCTTCCACAAGGCCCTGCCCAGTTTTACCTAAAACCCCGATTGAATGCGCTTCATCAAGAAGTAAAATGCTGCCGTAAGAATTCTTTATTTTAACAATATCCGCAAGAGGTGCGCGATCACCTAGCATGCTATAAATACCTTCAATTATGATCAAAGTGGAGCTCGCTCTTTCTCCTAAACGCTTAAGCCGTTTCTCCATATCTACCATATCATTGTGCCGGAATCTAATTATCTCAGCACCACTTAACTTACATCCATCATAGATACTGGCATGAGAATCCCCATCAATGAGAATTACATCATTTGCACCAGCCAAGCCAGAAATCATTGCAAGATTTGCCTGATACCCGGTTGTAAAAACTATACTAGATTGGCAATTATAAAATTCGGAGAATTCTTGCTCAAGAGCACGATGCCCACTATAGCTCCCATTTGCCATACGTGAACCAGTTGTGCCAGTACCTTCCCTATCTATCGCTTTATGTGCTGCCTCCAAACATTCAGGTGAGAAAGTAAGCCCTAAATAGTTATTCGTACCAAAAAATAAGATACGCCGACCACCCACACTTGCCTCAGTTGTGGAGTATACCTCCTCTATAGGCGTGCCAAATATATCGAGATCCTCTGGTAACAGCGCTTTTCTAGCAGCAGCAACTGCATCTAACTTGTCTAATAGACTCATTGTGACTCTGATTTAATTTTAAAAATTAAACTTGCTAAATCTTGAACAGTGTGTACATCTGTCAGGACATTTATTGGCACTGAAATATCAAACTCATCTTCAATTTCCATAACTAAACTTAATAATTTTACAGAGTCAATTGCCAACTCATTAATAAGGTCTGTATCTGGGGTAATCTCTACTTCAGCACTAACAAAATGCTCAAGATGTTTACAAAGATTCTGTAAGATACTATTTTTATCATATTCCATTATATAAACTCTTAAAAATTAAATAGCTTTGCGTAAAGCATCACATAAACGTACGCAGGGTTGCCAATTTGGCAACACTAGAACCAAAGGTGCAATATCACATACCCAATTTGGGTGCCTTATCTCACGTACTTTACCAGGGGTTAACATTGGTGCATATCGTAATAAAACAGCTAACCAGAGATTAATATCAGCAAGTAATGAAAGCAATGTTACTGGTATAAAAATACAGCGCACTGGCCGCCCCCAGACATCCTGTGCTATTGAAGCTAAGGAATGGCAGTCATATCCTTCCCGCATCCCGTCACCAAGTTCGTATACGCCCTGTATTCGCTCATTTGTAACAAGCCAACACAGAATTGCTGATACTAAATCACTAACATGTATAAGGCTATAGCGTGCTGTTTTGCTCCCAACCATAGGTAATATTCCGTATCGAGTTATCCTGAGAAGCGGACTAAGCTCCTTATCACCTGGGCCATATACTGCAGTTGGTCTGAAAATAGTCCATGGCATGATACCAGAATTATCAGCTACTATCTGCTCGGCCAAATACTTGCTTTTTGCATACCAAGATAAATCTGGTTCTCTGGCAGCTAATGAAGAAATAAACAGAAATTTCGGTGGTGGATTTTGTTGCAGAGAAATACATACAAGATTATTTGTACCATCTACATTAGTACGTGTGAATTCTTTAAAAGAGCTGCCACGAACCACGCCTGCACAATGAACAACTGCGGAAACACCTTTTACAAGGCTCTTCAACGCGACCTGATCATCCAGATCTCCAGTTATCCATTCTATGGATTCATTACTAACACCAGGGGTTCTTGTCAATGCCCGAACTTTCCATCCATCTCTTATAAGTGAATGTATGAGTAATTGACCAATGAAACCAGTAGCACCAGTTACCGCTACCGTTGATTCTGACATATATAAACTATCTGTCTCTTGACTCGACTGACATCGGGTCTGCAAAGTCTGCTCTTTGTATAAAGCCTTTGCGCGCTGCGTAGCGCGATAGTTTGCCAGATGAGGTGCGCGGCAAGGTGTGTGGAGATACTAGCTCTACCATACTTTTTACACCAAATGCCATATATACCAGTCTCTGCAATCGATTTATAAGAGACTGCCTCTCTTCTGTTGAGGTTAAACGACATTCAATAACTAGTACAATTGAGGTTATATCATTACCATCAGTTATACTAAATGCAGATGCTTCTCGCGCTCTTATTTCTGGTTGTTGCTCTGCAAGCTCTTCCACATCCTGAGCGCGAATGTTACGTCCATTTACTATAATGACATCTGTACGACGACCCGTAATGTATAGGTTACCTTCGAAAAGAAACCCGAGGTCTCCTGTATCCAACCAATTATCTGGCTTTAAAGTTTTTTCAGTATCATCTGGACAATGAAAATAACCAGTCATAATACTTGGCCCGTGCATTAATACACTACCGACCCTTAAATCAGGTAATTCTTGTTCAGAATCATCTACTACCTTAATCGTATGGCCCGGCAACGGACTACCGCAATTTACAAATTCATTGTGTTTCCTGCCATCTGCCTGCATTCTTACTGCAATTCTCTTATCTATTAAAGTACCTGCATCAACTTTAATACTTTGGAACCCATGACCAGTATGAGAAAACGTTACCGCCAAGGTTGATTCTGCGAGGCCATAGCATGGTAAGAAAGAATTTATACTAAATCCTGCTGGTGCAAATTTTTCTGCAAAATTTCTTAAAATATCAGGCCGTATCATCTCAGCACCCACACCTGCCGCTCGCCAGCAGCTAAGATCAAGATTATCCAAGTCTGCCTTACGAACCCTTAGAGTACAAAGCTTAAGACCAAAGGGCTGACTAAATGCAATAGAACAACGATTACGACTTATTAATTTTAACCACTGCATTGGTCGTATTGCAAAATCCCTAGTGGCCAAGTAATCTACAGAAACTTGTGCAACCATTGGTGCCATTAACATGCCCACCAAACCCATATCGTGATAAAAAGGTAACCAAGATGCCGCACGATCATCAGGATTTATTTCTAACCCAGTACGAACTATTCCCTTAAGATTACTCATTAATGCACGTTCTGTAATAATCACGCCACGCGGGGCTCTTGTACTACCTGAGGTGTACTGTAAATAGGCCGTTTCACTTGGGTGATTTCGCTGTAGCGTTTTATCTGGAGCGGGTAACTTTGTCAGCTGTTCTGGTGTTCCAACCCATCGTAATGCTTGCAAACCATCTGCAGCCTCTCCTAGAAAATTAATATAGTCTTCATTGGCCAGCGCAGCGCTTGCCTGGCTACCCTCAAGAATGCCACGAAGCTGCTGAACGTACACCGCATGACTACCAAGGTTAACCGGTACCGGCATTGCAAAAGGAATTAATCCTGCATAACGACATGCAAAGAATAGTTCGACAAATTCTGGTGTTGTATCAGCAACAATCGCAACGCGTTCGCCGCTTGTCAATCCAAGACCTAATAAACGCTTTGCTGAAACACGGGCTCTCTCTCTTAATACGCTATAAGAGAGAACGGAACGTAGATTCCCTTTCGCATCATAAAAATTGTACCCAGTCGTTCCACTTGCAGCAAAATCAAGCGCCTCAGTAAGAGTATCGAAGTCTGCTAATCTCTGAGTTTGTGAATTCTTTGTTGGAGTTGGTTTTATTGCCATTGTCTGTATGTCAGACGATTTAGAATCCAATTCTTGCGGTAAAGAAGCGTTCAGATCTGCAATTGTTGAATTCAAGGGCTTTATCTCCAAGACTTTTATCTAATACATATTGAATAACGTTCAATATTTCGTTTGATGCTTAAATTTGAGCTATAAATATGCCTCTTTACTCATATTAAGCTCATTGATTCTATTTTGTACGAATTTTTCTCTTATAGATAGCTATTTAAGGGATTACAATAACAATATGTATCTTTTTTACAACAGTATTTTTTGTATTTTATTAGACTAAAACTTCACTGCAGCCAGAAAATTAATTATAAGTCTAAGAATTCTCATCATCCACAATTAATAACTTGCTGACAAATAAGGATTTATTGCTTGTTCTAATAGCTATAACCCTCCAAAAATTCATATTTTTCAATAGTGCCATCTTAGTCTCCACACAAATATTATCTTTAAATGAATCTACAAATCTCTAGTACCAATAAATTATCAATAATAATTATAGATAGTACTCATTTCTTGCTCTTGATAATTTCTATCACAGAAGTTTTCAGGCCTAACAGTCCACCTGTGACAATAAATCCTATTCCTGTTAGTGAAAGTACAGACAAAACTTCACCCCAAATTAAAATACCCCAGATACATGCAAATAAAACCGTACTATAGGCCAATGCGCCAACTACTAGCACCCTCCCTGTGCGATATGCGCGCGTCAAAGCAAGCTGTGCCAATGTCGCAGTAATACCAATACCTAAAAGTAATAGAAAATTAGATGGGGTGATGGAGTGGAATGTGTCAAATATCATTAAGATACCGGTGATAATGGTACTAATTAATGTGAAATAAAATACTACGCGCCAATCAGGTTCTCCCAAATTACTAAGAAACTTTATATTTAGATAGGCGACAGCTGCCAAGAAACCGGAGGCCAGCCCAATTAACCCAGCAACCCACTCCTCTTCTTGTATAGAAGGATGCAACAGTAAAACGACACCAGCAAATCCAATAATCACTGCAACCGCAAGTTGCCAGTGAAAATGCTCTTTTAGCATTATGGTAGTAAATAACGTTAAAAAAAGTGGCGATGTGTAACTAAGCGTCACGGCTGTAGCTAGCGGCAATTTTGTAATGCAATAGAAAAACATCAGCAATGAGCAGAGCCCTGATAATCCTCGCCAACAATGATTCCTCCAGTGTAATGTTGAGATAGGAAGATGCTTAATTCCGATTATTACAGAGATAATCAAAAACCCTATTATCGAACGATAGAATACGAGCTCAGTACTTGAAAAATATACCGAACCAAGCTTCACCAGCACCCCCATACAACTGAAAAGTAAGCCGGCGATAAGCATCCAAAGAGAGCGCATTAATATTTTGGCAAAATGGTTATATGTAAAAAAGATAAATACACAATTGTTATCATGCTCTTATATAACATTAGAGGCACTTGAATGAGTTGTGTAAATATAACAAATAGGCATATTGGCATTTTACATCTCATTAAATACCAACAATCTATTCTCTATATAGAATATTAAATGTTATCTGACAGATTAAGCCTCACTCAGTCAAGGGAAGACCTCATCCCGAATGCTTTCACAATCAAACACAGGAAATTAAAACTTTAGTAAAAAAATTATGTAATTTAATTGACCTAGCCCAGTCAACTGCGTTACTTTTACCACTTTCCATGAAATCACCTGTACACCGTTCACACAATAAATTTATCATGGCAAAGTCTACTAAACTCAATGCGTCATCCTCACCAAAAGATTTTGAAGCAGGATTGACCGAATTAGAGAATATTGTGACTTCGATGGAAGAAGGAAAAATGTCTCTAGAAGCTTCACTCTTAGCGCACAAACGAGGCGTGGAATTACTCCAATATTGCCAAGCTACACTACAAGGTGCGCAGCAACAAGTGCGCATACTTGAAGCCGATACCCTCAAAAAATTTTCGTCGACTAATTTCGATGAGAAATGATTTTAAGGATTGGGCAAAGACCCACCAGTCACATATTGAAGCATCCCTTGTAACCCTCCTTCCCACTAAAGAGCTATTACCAGAACGCCTACATGATGCTATGCGTTTTTCCGTGCTGGGAGGAGGAAAAAGAATACGCCCACTCCTTGCCTTTGCTGCAGGAGAGCTCAGCAAAGCAGATGAAGAACGTGTAACCATTGCTGGCGTTGCAGTAGAATTAATTCATGCATATTCGCTAGTACATGATGACCTGCCTTGTATGGATGACGACATACTGCGACGAGGCAAGCCTACCTGCCATATAGAATATAATGAAGCTACTGCTTTGCTAGTTGGGGATAGCTTGCAGAGCCTGGCCTTTCAATTGCTAGCAGAATATCGTTTAGCAGATACTCCAAAAGTACAACTGAATATGATTAAACTTCTCGCGCAAGCAGCAGGTTCTCGTGGCATGGCTGGCGGACAAGCATTTGATCTGGAAAGCGTTGGCAAAACATTAAACCTGCCAGAGCTAGAATTCATGCATATACACAAGACCGGAGCATTAATTCGCGCTGCTGTTATGATAGGCGCTTGTTGTGGCAATAATATGAGTGATGTTCAGTTGAAAAACCTTGATCATTTCACAAAATACATTGGTCTTGCGTTCCAAGTAGTGGATGATGTACTTGATACTGAAGCCACTACAGCCACTTTAGGAAAAACTGCCGGAAAAGATGCAGATAATAATAAGCCAACATATGTAAGTATTCTGGGCGTTAAAAAAGCTCGTGAACTTGCCGAGCAGCTACGTCTAGATGCATATCAGGAACTTGAAATTTTTGGAGAAAAAGCAGCACGGTTACGACAATTAACAGATTATATTATTCAGCGTGATTTTTAAGCTAGAACCTGTTTCCTTAGTTAATAAATAATTCTTAATTTTTTAGGATTTGAATGTATCCTTTGCTTGATACCATTAATGACCCTGCTCAGTTACGTAAGTTGGAACGTAATGAATTGGACCAACTTGCCAATGAATTACGCAATTTTCTGATTGAATCAGTATCTAAAACTGGTGGCCATCTATCCTCTAATCTAGGCACAGTTGAGCTAACGGTAGCCCTACACTATGTATTCAACACACCACATGATCGTTTAGTATGGGATGTTGGTCACCAGACATACGCCCATAAAGTTCTGACCGGTAGGCGTAAAGGCATGGAAAATTTACGCATGCATGGAGGCATGGCTGGATTCCCTCGCCGCGATGAAAGCGAATATGATGCCTTTGGAACAGCACACTCGAGCACTTCAATCAGCGCCGCATTAGGCATGGCGGTTGCAGCAGAACTAGAGAATAAAGACAGACACGTAACAGCTATAATTGGCGATAGCTCTATGAGTGGAGGTTTGGCATTTGAAGCCTTAAATAATGCCGGGGCAATGGACACAAATCTTCTGGTCATTTTAAATGACAATGACATGTCAATTTCTCCTCCAGTAGGAGCACTTAATAATTATCTTACTAGCCTGTTAAGTGGCAAAGCTTATGCTACGGCTCGACAAGCCGGAGAAAAAGTACTTAAGGTTGTCCCATCTGTTCTTGAACTTGCTAATCGCACCCAAGTACATGTAAAAGGAATGCTGGCACCCAGCACCCTATTTGAACAATTTGGTTTCAATTACATTGGCCCAGTTGATGGTCATGATCTTGACAAACTAGTCGCCACACTAAGTGGGATCAAAAATCTAAATGGACCACAATTCCTGCATGTAATCACACGAAAAGGCCAGGGTTATAAGTTAGCAGAAGACGACCCAATTCTTTATCATGGTGTAGGTAAATTTGACCCTGATGTAGGCATCGTTCCTAAAGCTCCCGGCAAACCTGCCTATACTCAGATATTTGGTGACTGGCTATGTGATATGGCTGCCATTGATCCTCGTTTAGTTGGAATAACGCCTGCCATGCGTGAGGGCTCTGGACTAGTGAGGTTCTCTCAAGAATATCCTGACCGGTATTTTGATGTAGGTATCGCAGAACAACATGCCGTTACTTTTGCTGCGGGCTTGGCATGTGATGGTATAAAGCCAGTGGTGGCAATTTACTCAACTTTCTTGCAACGTGCTTACGATCAATTGATACATGATGTGGCTATCCAGAACCTACCTGTAGTATTTGCTATTGATAGAGCAGGGCTGGTAGGAGCGGATGGGCCCACCCATGCCGGAAGCTTTGATTTAACCTATTTACGTTGTATACCTAACATGACAGTAATGACTCCTTCTGATGAGAATGAATGCCGTCAAATGCTATACACTGCCTTCCAAATGGACAGCCCATCAGCGGTACGTTATCCACGTGGAGCCGGAATTGGAGTTACACCGATAAAAGAGATGAGGGCATTAAAAATCGGACTTGGTGAAATATGCCGCAAAGGAGAAAAAATTGCCATACTAGCATTTGGAAGTATGCTGCAGCCTTCTTTGGAGGCCGCAGAAGAACTTAATGCTACTGTTGCAAATATGCGATTTGTAAAACCACTGGACGATGACCTCATATTATCCTTAGCTGCAAATCACGATCTTCTCGTAACTATTGAAGAAAACACCATTATGGGTGGAGCCGGTAGCGCTGTTCTTGAGTCTCTTGAGAGTAAGGGTATTTCAACTTCCGTACTCCAGCTAGGACTACCAGATACCTTCATAGATCAGGGCGATCCTGTTCAGATGCTAGTAGACTGCGGACGAGACAAGATTGGAATTATTAAAGCAATCAGAAATAAATTATCTGAGTAATTTATAAATCTGTTATACAGGGTATATGACCCCTCTCAGCTGGTTCTGCCCTCATAGAGATAGATAATATGAATAAACATTCCCCCATTGCCGACGTACAAAGCACACCTGACACCAGGCATATAGCAATAGACAGAGTAGGCATAAAAGCTATTCGTCATCCAATAAAGGTTGCAGACAAAACTGGCGGCGTTCAACACACTGTTGCAATGTTTAATATGTATGTAAATTTACCTCATAACTTTAAGGGAACCCACATGTCACGTTTTGTGGAAATACTTAACAGTCATGATCGTGAAATTTCTGTTGAATCATTTGAGAAAATATTACGTACTATGGTGGAAAAATTAGGAACAAAGGCGGGTCATATTGAAATGACATTTCCATATTTTATTAATAAATCCGCCCCAGTTTCAAAAGTTAAAAGCTTATTAGACTATGACGTTACTTTTATTGGAGAGATAAAAAACGGATGCTACGAATTTACAATAAAGGTAGTGGTTCCCGTAGCTAGTTTATGCCCGTGTTCCAAAAAAATATCTGATTATGGCGCACATAATCAACGCTCCCATATGTCTATCTCTGTGCGCACTAATAGCTTTGTTTGGATAGAAGATCTTGTCCGAATTGCGGAAGATAAAGCATCATGCGAGCTATATGGGTTGCTTAAACGGCCTGACGAAAAATATGTTACAGAAAAAGCTTATGATAATCCGAAATTTGTTGAAGATCTTGTGCGTGATGTGGCGGTAGAATTAAATAAAGACTCACGAATTGATGCGTACACGGTGGAATCAGAGAATTTTGAATCTATCCATAACCATTCTGCCTATGCATTCATTGAAAAAATAAAATGACAAGCTAAGAACTTATCTACAGGAAGGAAATATCTCTCTACCAACCTAGAAATAGCATTCCGACGCCGCATGTAGATATAACCAAACCTCCAATTGCATGAATATACTTTTCTAATTTTTCTGTATCATAGAACGAATAGCCATATAAACCTAATAACACCATTGTTAGCATGGTGAGTACCGTACATATTGCAAAGACACTAATCAATACTATAATTTCCAAATAAGATCTCTGTACGCCTGAATAGAATAACAACGGCAACAAAGGCTCAGTTGGCCCCATCACAAATATCGCGAATAAAACTAATGGCGTAACTTTTACCCTACTCTTCGGCGCAACAGTATCACTATGATTGTGCTCGTACACATATACGTCTTCATTCATTACATCAAAGTGTTTATGTGGTTTATTTTTCCCTGCCTTCCATAACCCATATAATAAATACGCAACTCCAAACCCAAGTAAGCACCATGCAGCAATATTTCCTCGATATTCCTCAAACCAATCTAAATTGGAAAGCTGCCATCCTAAGAAAACCCCAACCATTCCGACAGCTACTGAACTTAAGATGTGTCCAAAACCACAAGCAACTGTAATAGTAATTGTCTTTGTGATTGACCATTTCTGTGAGCGTGATAATACAATGAATGGCAAATAATGATCTGGGCCCGTTGCTGTATGCAAACAGCTAATTGCAACGGTAGATAGGATTAAAGTTATTAGTTCAGATGTCATTAAGGTATGTTAATACTCAATATTTTTATTATTTAATTTATATTCTGCCCTCAAGCAGGCTATTGCTTAAGATGACATGTATATTTCCATGTCAAATCACAAACATGAGCCATCTAATCGGGAATTATATTAATTCATATTCAGATACTTAAGGGGTCTTTTTTATTGCAGATCACATACATAATTACCTAACCCTCTCTACAAGTATTGTTACTTTTAGAGTTATAATCATGATTACTACAGAATAATTAATTTTCATATCATCAATTCCAGTTTCACCCTATTATCTCATCCACAACAAAAGATATGAATGTATTTTATGAAGAAAAAGGAACTTTTAAGGTTGGTATAGTCCTTTCCAGTAATATGACCTCACTACAAATAGAGGCGCCTCATGGCAAACGCTCAAAAATTAAAAATGCCGCAGTTCTTTTGCGATTTGATGAACCACTTGTATCAGTATTCATGGAATGTGCAGAAAAATTAGCAAATGATATAGATATAAATTTTCTATGGGATTGTTGCAATTGCGATATAGAATTTAATAGCAATTCATTGGCCACAGAATATTTTGGCCATTCTCCTAGTCCGGTGGAGGCTGCTGCAGTCCTAATTAAGCTTCATAGCTCTCCAATATACTTTTACAAGAAAGGCAAAGGTTGCTATAAATCTGCTCCAGCTCTTGCTCTAAAATCTGCTCTTATAAGCCAGGAAAAGAAGAAACGCCAAGCAGAACAACAATCACGCTATGTTAAATGCCTAGAAACATTCACTTTACCAGAAGAATTCAATTCACTATTACCAGAGCTTCTCTACAAACCTGATAAAAATTCAGTTGAATGGAAAGCGTTAAATGCTGCTTGTACTACAACCAAACTAAGTTTACTAAGTTTACTCAACAAATGTGGTGCGATACCATCCTCACACGATTACCACCTTCATCGATTTGAAATTGATTGTTTTCCGAGTGACATAGAATCTAATATCCCTGAAGATAATGACAAGGAACTAAGCGACATAAGCGCTCTTCCTATAGCCGACGTAGTCGCTTTTAGTATTGACGATGCAGACACCACTGAAATTGATGACGCTTTTTCTGTCAAACTTTTATCTCTGGGCAGCTTTCAAATTGGTATACACATTGCGGCTCCTTCTTTAGGAGTTACTGTAGATTCCCACCTTGATAAAATGGCTGCACAGCGGCTTTCTACGGTTTATTTCCCGGGCAACAAAATCACTATGCTCCCGGAAAACGTAATACACCAATATACCCTTGGAGAAGAACGCCTATGTCCTGTTATATCTATGTATTTAGAGGTGGCAGATGACTATACAATAATTTCAATAAACAGCTGTATCGAACAAGTAAAAATTGCGGCGAATTTGCGGCATGATGCGTTAGAGAAAAATTTTAATGAAGAGACATTAGCAAAAAAAAATATTAATTGTGCCTTTGGGGATGAATTAAAATTATTGTGGAATTTTGCCTGTAAAATGGAATCTGCCCGAGGCAAAGCTAATGACAGCAACAATGAAAGAATTGACTATGGCTTTAGCGTGGAAGATGGGAAAGTTATCATCAAAGAAAGACGGCGTGATTCCCCTATCAATAAGTTAGTCTCGGAATTGATGATTTTTGTCAATGCTGAATGGGGCAAACAGTTAGCTAATGCTGGAATTGTCGGAATATATCGCAACCAAAGTGGCGGCAAGGTTAGGATGAGCACATCACCAGCACCTCATCAAGGCTTAGGTGTCTCACAGTATGCTTGGTGTAGTTCCCCAATGCGTCGATATATAGACCTTATAAATCAAAGACAATTAATATCACTTCTACGTGGAGAGAAGCCCCCCCATCCCAAAGAATGCAGCAATTTACAAATAGCTATTAGGGATTTTGAAGAAGCTTATAATGCTTACAATGAATTCCAACGTAAAATGGAAAAATACTGGTGTTTGCGCTGGTTATTACAAGGGGAAATTAAAACCACCAAGGCAGTTGTAATTAAGGAAAATTATGTAAAATTAGATTGTCTGCCACTAATAATACGGGTCCCCTCTTTACCAGAAATATTTTCCGACACATTTGTTGAATTGGAAATATCACAGATTGACCTGCTAGAGTTAACAGTAGATACAAAATTTACCAGGAAGCTGGAAGAATGAAATAGCATCTACAATGTGACAAGTACACCATGGTTTCTTACAATAAGTGAGATTTAGTAAATTTCTAGTTTAAACTGTCTACACTCCTAGTACATTGACTGCCAAAGTAAATATGCCAGAATTTAATCTAGCCGCGTTACGCAGCTGGATACTTGATCCATCTTCACGCTTAGATGTAGCTATTCTTATATCTTTCATTCTTCATTCCGTCATAGTATTTGGAGTTACCTTTAAACTGCCTGATATAAAAGATAATAATAAAGCCAGGCCGTTAGAAGTAGTTCTGGTAAACAGCAAATCTGAGTCAGAGCCTCACAAAGCGAACTCGCTCGCACAAGCTAATTTAGATGGCGGCGGAAATACCGATAGCAATCTACGTGCCAAGACTCCTTTTCCTTTAGTTCCTAAACATAAAAAATCAGTTGATATACTTAAAGCCAAACAGAAAAAGAAGCAACTAGAACTTAAAGCAAAAAAACTAATGACCGCAGTCAAAAGTAAGAAAAAAACCTCTCAACCAAATTCCCGTATAGAAAAATCAAAAAAAGGTGGAAAAACTCTAAGTGCCTTGGACTTAATTGAGCGCAGCCGTGAAATTATTCGTTTAGAAGCACAGATAGCCAAAGATTATCAGGCATACCAAAAACGTCCAAAGCGTAAATATATTGGCGCCCGCACAAAAGAATATCGCTTTGCACGTTATGTAGAAGACTGGCGCACTAAAGTAGAACGCATTGGAAATTTAAATTATCCTGAAGCAGCCAAAAAAGATAGACTCTATGGAACCTTAATTCTAACAGTTGGCATTATGGCAGACGGGGAAATTGAATCAATTGAAATTAATCGCTCATCTGGGAATAAGGTCTTAGATCAGGCAGCTATAAATATTGTTAAGCTTGCAGGACAAAGTGGATTCTCTCCTTTCCCTCCTGAAATAAGTAGAGACACTGACATCCTTCATATTACACGCACATGGATGTTTACACGTTCAGATGCACTAACGAGCAAATAACTTATATTTTCCTTCACTGGATTACAATACTTAT
The DNA here is from genome assembly GCA_014237605.1 of Nitrosomonadaceae bacterium. GTDB lineage: Bacteria > Pseudomonadota > Gammaproteobacteria > Burkholderiales > Nitrosomonadaceae > BJGV01. The sequence continues at coordinate 19,994 of JAAZZR010000010.1, forward strand.
GTCCGATGCTTACGCCGTCATTGGCAACCCAATTACTCACAGCAAATCACCGCTAATCCATACCGCATTCTCGAAACAGACCAAACAGGATATGCATTATGAGGCGCTATTTGCGCCACTGAATGGCTTCACAGAAGCTATTAGACTCTTTCAGCAAAATGATGGAAAAGGTATGAATGTGACTATTCCCTTTAAGTCTCATGCTTATAAAATCTCCACTCAATTAACTGAGCAAGCAAAAGCTGCACAAGCTGTTAATACATTAGTATTCAATGGTAATGAAATTCATGGTCACAATACTGATGGAACCGGGCTAATACGGGATATTATTACCAATCTTGGATTCACTATTACCTCTAAGCGAGTACTATTATGTGGCGCAGGCGGTGCTGCTAGCGGCATAATACTTCCATTATTAAAACAAAAACCAAGTACGCTAGTAATTTCAAATCGTACCATACAGAAGGCATACAAATTACAAACCCAATTCTCATCGTATAATAATATTATTGTATCTGATAATAATATGGATATTTCCGAGAAAGAGTTTGACCTTGTAATCAATGCCACTTCCACTAGCCTTATCGGAAAATCACTATTATTGCCACAAGGTATATTTGCTACCGGATCACTTGCATATGACTTAATGTACGGTAATGAGCAGACCCCTTTTTTACAATTTTCTCAGAAAGAAGGCGCAGGATATCTATCAGATGGAGCTGGCATGCTTGTAGAACAAGCGGCTGAATCGTTCTTTCTATGGCGTGGAATTAGACCTAAAACTAAGGAGTTAATTAGGATGCTAAAAGAAAACAGATTATAAATATAAATTGTGAAAAATGAGTAAAAAAATTCATAGCTACTGGCTCTGGAAAGCTTTCTTTTTTCTTTTCTGTTTAATTCTTTTCTATCACACATGGATTCTCAGTCAGATAGTATATTGGAATTTTTACAACCCATCTACCAGCTCATTCATGCAATACCGCCTGGACATATTACAAAAAGAAAATCCTAGTAAAAAAATTGAACTTCAATATAAATGGGTCCCTTATAATCTCATCTCCCCTCATTTAAAGCGTGCTGTTATTACTGCTGAAGATGCTAAATTTATAAAACATAACGGATTTGATTATGAAGCCATGCAAATGGCCTATAAAAAAAATTTAAGCAAAAGAAAAATTGTTGCAGGGGGCTCTACTATCAGCCAGCAACTTGCAAAAAACTTATTCCTTTCTACAGAAAGAACTCCTTGGCGTAAAATAGAGGAGGCAATCATCACATTAATGATAGAAAATGTAATGAATAAACGTAGGATTTTAGAAATTTATTTAAATATAATTGAATGGGGAAACAACGTATTTGGAGCAAAAGCTGCAGCTCTACACTATTACAATATTTCTACTTCTTCCCTTTCTGCAAAGCAATCATCTCGGCTTGCTGCCATGATTCCCAACCCCCGTTTTTACGATCAGAACCGTAATAGCCCTTCGCTATTAAAAAAATCAAATATCATTCGTCATAGAATGGTGTCTATACGAATTCCATAAAAATTATTACAGAACCTCTAATTTGAAGGGTCCATCATTTGTACTAATTTTTCTCCCGCGAAATAAATATTCGACGTATATATTTATATTCTTTACAATTTAGCAGTTCTGCCTCATAACTGAAACGGCTTACCATGACCAGAAAAACTGATCATAACGACAACAAAACTGAAGATCCAAAGCAATACCTGCAACGAGTAATTTATTTACTAAGCAAAAATAAACTTGTGGCCGGTTTTGTACAAATGCAGGATCAGCGACAGGGATTAGGTGAGTCGATAATTCATGAGCAGAACCTATTTGAGCTACAGGAGCTGCTTGATATACTTCACCCCGCTGATATCGCTTATATTCTTGAATCTTTACCCCTAGATGAACGCCTCATAGTCTGGGAAATAGTCAAGGCAGATCAGGATGGTGAGATTCTGTTAGAAACATCAGATGCGGTTCGAGAAACACTAATTGCAACCATGGACAGCAGTGAGCTAGTAGCTGCGACAGGACAGTTAGATGCTGATGAAATAGCTGATCTGGCCCCAGACCTTCCAAGCAATGTTCTTGATGATCTATTCCAAAATTTACCCATAGAGGAACGCGAACAGTTACGTGCGGCTATGTCTTACCCGGAAGATGCAGTCGGGGCGCTAATGGGATTTGATATGGTCACTGTTCGTGAGGATGTATCGTTAGAGGTGGTTTCACGGTATCTGCGTCGCTTAGAAGAGTTGCCTGACCACACAGACCAATTGTTTGTAGTAGATCGTAATGAAAAGCTAATAGGTGTATTACCTATAAATGTTCTACTAGTAAATGACCCTGATGCTAAAGTTTCAGTAATGATGTCAAAGAAAATGACAAAACTGCATCCTAATGACAAGGCTCAACAGGCAACACATGCATTCGAACGCTATAATCTTGTTACTGCCCCAGTAGTAGACACCGACGATAAATTATTAGGTCGCGTCACTGTTAATGAGGTTATGGATTTTATTCGCGAAGAATCTGAAAATGAAGCATTGAATCTGGCCGGCCTGCGCGAAGAAGAAGATTTATTTGCACCGGTATGGAAAAGCATAAAAAACCGCTGGATGTGGTTAGCAATAAATTTAGCTACGGCCTTCATTGCATCCCGTGTAATTGGAGTATTTGAGGGGTCTATAGAGAAATTGGTAGCCCTAGCAGCACTAATGCCTATTATTGCCAGTATTGGAGGAAATTCCGGTAATCAAACTATTACCATGATTGTACGTGCTCTTGCCTTAGGGCATCTTAATACTAGCAACGCACGAAAACTATTTGCCAAAGAAATCGGCGTAAGCGCTGTTAATGGTCTTGTTTGTGGAAGTGTAGTCGGCTTGTTTGCTTTTTTGATTTACGAAAATGTATCACTTAGTTTAGTAATGACCATGGCGATGACATTAACTTTCTTGCTTGCTGCAATATTAGGTGTGTTAGTTCCGTTAGCACTATATAGGTTTGGACGTGACCCAGCAACAGGCTCCAATATAGTAGTTACTGCAGTAATAGACAGCGGTGGTTTCTTTATCTTCCTAGGACTTGCTACGATTTTGTTAATTTAAAGGAGTTTTGATGACGACTAAAGATCAGAATAATAGAATCTCTAGAGAAGTGGTATTTATCTGCCCCTATTAAAATCTCCCTCTAAATTCCAAATGATCCAGCTATGGTAGAACTCTTTCATTAGAAAATAATTGCTCTATAGACTCACGCTCTCTTATAAGATGAATACTGTCGCCATCGACCATAACCTCAGCAACACGAGGACGACTATTGTAATTTGAACTCATACTCATCCCATAAGCTCCGGCAGACATGACAGCAAGCAAGTCCCCTTGTGACAGAGCAAGACTTCGATTGTGTCCAAGAAAATCTCCTGTTTCACAAACAGGTCCGACTATTTGATAATTTTTAGTATCCCGTCCATTCATAGTGATCGGCAAAATTTCATGATATGCGTCATATAAAGCAGGTCGAATCAAATCGTTCATGGCTGCATCTACTATTGCAAAATCCCTATGAGATGTATGTTTTAGGTACTCAACACGAGTAAGTAATAATCCTGCATTTCCCACTAATGAACGGCCTGGCTCTACCAAAATACGTTGAGCACGGTCGCCAAGATCCTCACATAATGCAGCAATATAATTCTGGATTGATGGTGGATTTTCTTCTGAATAACGGATTCCTAACCCACCACCAAAATCAAGATGCTCTATTTTAAGGTTTTTATCTTCTAATCGATCTAATAAGACAAGTACTTTCTCACAAGCTTCAGAGAATGGAGCAAGTTCAGTTAATTGAGACCCAATATGAAAATCTAACCCAGTCATACGAATATTCGTAAGATTTTCACCAGAAAAATAAAGTTTCTCTGCTTCATTAAATGGAACACCAAATTTATTCTCTTTAAGGCCAGTAGAAATATATGGATGGGTTTTTGCATCTACATCTGGATTAACTCTCATACTAACTGGAGCAATTTTATCCATTTCTTTTGCGACTTGATTCAACAAAATAAGCTCAGCTTCTGATTCTACGTTAAAGCAAAGTATATTTGCTAAGAGTGCGGCTCTCATTTCATCAGAGCTCTTTCCTACACCGGAAAATACTATTTTTTGTGGATCTCCACCAACCTTGAGAACCCGACGTAACTCTCCCTCAGAAACTATATCGAAGCCACTACCGAGCCTCGTAAATAAATCAAGAATAGCGAGACTGGAGTTAGCTTTCACTGCATAACATATTAAATGATTGCGCTCAGAAAATGCCGCATCCATTTCTCTATATGCATTAGTCAACGCTGCTCGGGAATAAACGTAGCAAGGGCTACCAAATTCTTGGGAAATTTTATCTAGGGAAACTGATTCGACAAAAAGTTCAGTGCCATGATACTTAAGAAATGGGAATCCGCTCAATTCTTTTGTCCTTTTACCTTAGGTAATATACTTAAATTTTCTTTATCTAGCGACTCTTCTTGTCCTTCTAACTTAGATTTTTCTTTGCCTAGTAGCGCTTCTTTTCTTTCTACCTTAGGTTTTACTTTCTTAACTGCTTTAAACCAGTTATCTACAGAACATCCTAAACAACGCGACGGATCTTTTGGGAGATAAATAGGGCCTTTTAGACCGCAGGATCCTAGCAATAAACTCAAAATAACAGCACTACTTAATGTACGCATAGAATATTTCTAAAATAACAAATACAAAATACTAACATAAATAAAAACCAATAAATGATTACAGATACTCTTAGTAATTAGGGTATGGCTATGCTCAGCTTATTCTTTTCAATTCATTCCGGGTGGCTACATAATTTGGGAAAATACTTTCTACCGTTCTCCAAAATGTAGAAGAATGGTTCATTTCGATAAGATGCGATAACTCATGAGCAATAACATAGTCTACTAAACTAATCGGTAATTGGATTAACCTCCAATTTAGATGAATAATTCTACGCGAATTACAACTACCCCATTGAGTCTTAGCACGTGACAATTTTAATTGTGGACGTGGCACCCCAAGTTTTTTAGAGAAGAACTCCATGCGTTTACTGAAATAAATATACGCCTGTTTGTAGTACCACTCCATCACAATTTTTTCAACTTTCTGAAAAGATACTGTCGTAGCAAATGGTAACTCCAATTGCTCCCTTCCCACTATTCCTTTTATCTTTACTGGGACCATTCTCATAACCCCAGTAGGTTCTATTGCTAGCTTCCATGGGTCTCCAAGCAATGGGAAAATGGATGACTCCCCCCATATCAGACTAATCGATTCTTTATTTTTCCATTCACCAAGTTTTTTTAAAATCCAATTTGATTTTTCCTTTAATACGGATTCAATCCAGCTCAATGTTTCTCTAGTGGGAGCACTAACCGTCAAACCATCACAATCTATTTTTAGATTTATTGCACTACACTTGCGCCGTTTTAGGGTATATGAAACCTCTTGATCATTCAAAATAATACTCCGTGCATCTCTCTTAAGTACTTCCTTATTTTTACTTGATGACGACAATAAAATTCCTTTCATTTGTCTTTGATAGTATCTTTATCGCCTATACGAATAACCTCTAACTCAATCCATTCTTCCACCTTATTATTTAGTTCATTCGCTTCCATTCCTGCAGGATCTATCGGCTCACCTATACTAACTGTTATAGTGCCAGGAAATTTAATAAAAGAATTTTTTCCCCAAAGTACACCGGCATTATGTGCAACTGGGACTACCGACACACCCGTACTCGTTGATAGCCATGCGCCACCAATTCCGTATCTCCCCTTCTTCCCAGGGTCTATACGCGTTCCTTCAGGAAAAATTATTACCCAAAGTCCTTTCTGTAACCTATCTCTTCCCTGCCGAATAATTTGTTTCAGTGCAGCCTTCCCTTGGCTACGATTTATCGCAATAGGGCTTGTCATTGCCAACCCCCAACCAAAAAATGGAATATGAAGCAACTCTTTTTTAAGTACCCACACCTGTGGTGGAAAAATCTTCTGAAAAGCAAGTGTCTCCCACGCTGATTGATGTTTTGATAACACAATAGTTGGTTTTTTAGGAATATTCTCTGTGCCCAATACGCAATAACGAACACCACATATAAAACGGGCTAAAAACAACATTATATGTGACCACCCAGAAATCACACGATATCGATTAAGGGGAGACAGCGGGTATGTTACAAAGACAACTAACGCGTAAGGAGGTGTAATTATGATTTGTAATAAAAGATAGAGCGTTGAACGTAGGACGGCAATTACAAATCTCATTTGGTGAATGCATCAGAAAAAGAAGATAGATCTGCAAAGCTCTTTGTACCCTTAGGAAGACCCTTCGCGTTTTTTGTTTTTTTTCCTTTTCCTGTGAGAACCATTATTGGAATTGCACCTACGAATTCTGCTGCTCGCAAATAGCGCAATTCGTCTCCAACTATAGGAACATTATTTAGGTCAGCACCAAAACGCAGAGCAATTTCCTCGAACATCGTAATCAACGATTTACCACAATTATATTTTTCTATATTAGATTGTGGGCTGAGAAATATTGCATCAATTCGTCCGCCAACCTGATTCACAGCCTTACACATTTTATCATTAATGGCATTAAACGCCGATATATCCATCGCCTTCCGATCACAAGATCGGTTGCTAGCAACCACTACCCGACACCCCATCTGATTTAAATACGCAATAGCCTCCAGACTTCCAAGAATGGGGCTCCATTCGCTAGATTTATGCGCAACAGCACTGCTGTTATTTATCACGCCATCCTGATCAAGGATAATAAGCTTCATAAATATCAGGAAACCATTAAACTTAAGTCAGCTACTTGGTTCATATAAACCCGTCCATATTGTAATAACAGAAATCTATTATTTCTTATCCTTTCGTCTTCAGAATTCACCATAACCTGCTCAAAAAAATCTTCAATTGGGGGAACAAGCTTCACTAAGATGTTTAGTGCCTCTGCAAAATTTCTCTCAGACTTAAGTATCTCTGATTCTCTTCCTATTCTTTGCAAAGCATCCCATAGATTAATTTCAGCATCACTCTCAAATAGACTTGGATCTGGCATATTTAGAGTCTCCAGAGAGTAGCCGGTACAAGTAATCTCCTGACCTGATTTCTTTAGGATATTTGTAATACGTTTGTTCGCATTCGCAAGAACACAACCTTTCTCTGTTGAAAGAAATTGCGCAGCCATAGGAACAATATCTGAAAGTGTACCTAGAGGAGTGGTGCCCCCGAATGGACTAACGACGGATTCTATAGCATGATAATCATTCCCCTGATCTGAGAAATACCTTCGCACCCTATCTAATAAAAAATTATTAATTAGCGCAGGATCATTTTTAGTGTTATGCCTGATATCTTCTGGCATATTTTCTTGTGCAAGAATAATCAATTCAAACAAATTAATATCAAGACGTTTTTGTACCAAAATCCTGACAATTCCAAAAGCATGGCGGCGTAAGGCAAATGGATCCTTATCACCAGAAGGTGGCTGCCCGATACCAAACATCCCAACCAGAATCTCTAATTTATCTGCAAGTGCAACACAAATACCTCCCATATTACGAGGCAGATCATCACCAGAAAATCTTGGTTTGTAATGATCCTCAATTGCGAAAGCTAGTTCATCGCTCATCCCATCATGTTTTGCATAATAGCGTCCCATGATTCCCTGTAATTCCGGAAACTCTCCTACCATGTCAGTGAGCAGGTCAGCTTTTGCTAGCAATGCAGCCTCACCTGCTAGTGCAGCAAGTTTTTTGCCCCCAAGCTGCAAACCAATTACCTGCGCAATTTTTGATACACGCTCGACCCGATCACTCAGCATGCCAAGTTTACTGTGATACACGACTCCACTTAATTCTTTTATACGAGAGGCTAATGTTTTCTTACGATCTTGGTTAAAGAAAAACTCAGCATCTGCCAGCCGAGCTTGTAGCACTCTCTCGTTACCATTTATGATAGAGGTAGACTTGTTAGTTTTAATATTACTAACCATTAGAAATCGTGATAATAAATTTCCTTTATTATCAAGTAATGGAAAATATTTTTGGTGTTGTTTCATCGAAAGTATCAGGCATTCCTGTGGTATATGAAGAAATGCCTGATTAAACTTCCCTACATAAACCTCTGGGTACTCAACCAGAGCAGTGACCTCATTTAACAGAAAATCGTCCTGTACTATATTTCCATTTTCTTTTTTACTAGCATTATGCAGCTTTTCTATTATTAATTTCTTTCGTTTCTCAAAGCTGGCTATGACATATCCACTTTCAAATAGAGCCTTCTCATACTCACTGGCATTCGGTAACTCAATGCGGCCCTTACTTAAGAATCGATGCCCTAAGGTCTCTGATTTAGTGCTTTTTAACCCAAGTAATTCTGCTGATTCACATAATAAATTTCTTCCATGCAACATAATAAAATTGTGTGCCGGACGAATAAAATTCTCGTTACCATCACCCCAACGCATCATTTTAGGAGCAGGAATTTTTGGCAACAGGGCTTGTAAAATTTTAATAAGTATATTTCCAAGACTTTGGCCAGGCTGTTTATGTTTATAGATATAGCAAAGAATTCCCTTGGTATCAGGCTCCTGCTTTAAATCATCTACTGTAACCCCACACGAACGGGCAAAACCTTGAAGTGCTGGAGTTTCCTTACCTGAAACATCATATGCAGCAGTTACTGCCGGCCCTCTTCTCTCAACCTCCCTTTCAGCCTGGGCATCCAATACTGAAGTTATAGAAACAGCGAGGCGGCGCGGAGTAACATATGCTGTCAATTTACTTTCTGGGGTTAATAAAAAATTCTTATCCAAGCCATTAAATACGCCCTCAGAAAAACTATTGCTCAAATTTTGCAATAACTTCGGCGGTAATTCTTCAGTTATAATTTCAACTAGTAATGTATCTTGCATAAAAGTATGTCGGTTCTATTTTGGAAGCATTGGAAAACCAAGCTCCTTGCGTGAATCGTAATACGCCTTAGCGACTAATCTAGCTAAAGTCCTAATCCTACCAATATAGGCCGCACGTTCAGTAACCGAAATTGCTCCACGTGCATCTAATAAATTAAAGGTATGAGAACACTTCAATACTTGTTCGTAACTTGGCAGTGGAAGACTCAATTCTAGCAAGCGCTTTGCCTCAGATTCATACATAACAAATTGTTCTAGCAGAAGCGTTATATTACTTTGCTCAAAATTATATTTGGATTGCTCCACTTCATTCTGATGATACACATCTCCATAAGTAACCCCATCTGCCCAAATTAGATCGAAAACATTTTCAACGCCTTGAAGATTCATTGCAAGGCGCTCTAAACCATAAGTAATTTCTCCCAATACTGGCTTACAATCAAGACCACCTACTTGCTGGAAATAAGTAAACTGTGTTATTTCCATGCCGTTAAGCCATACTTCCCAACCTAAACCCCACGACCCAAGTGTAGGGGACTCCCAATCATCCTCAACAAATCTAATATCATTCATTACAAGATCTATCTTTAATTCTCGCAATGAATCAAGATACAAATCTTGGATATTATTAGGTGACGGCTTCATTACCACCTGAAATTGATAGTAATGCTGCAAACGATTTGGGTTGTTTCCGTAGCGCCCGTCTTTCGGACGACGAGATGGCTGGGTATAAGCAGATTTCCAGGGTTCGGGGCCAAGTGCACGCAAGAAGGTCGCCGGATGGAAGGTTCCCGCCCCCATTTCCATATCATATGGCTGAAGCAACACGCAACCCTGGTTGCTCCAGTAACGTTGCAAAGTAAGAATAATTTCTTGGAGTGTAAGCATGAAACCACCTGAATAAATCTGTAATAATCTAAAGAATAGATTTTACAGGGTTTTTCTTCTGCCACGAAAGATCTGGATCAAACAAATGAATAAAAATAACCAGACAAATCCCAATACCAGACTATTTCCAAAACGAACATAAGGGGTTGCACCAGTATATCCCTGCACCAACCCATTTAGTGCAGTCGCCTTAAATACATCAGCTTGCTGCAATACAACACCACGCTCATTTATAATAGCACTGACACCAGTATTGGTAGCGCGCAGCATATAGCGACCAGTCTCAAGTGCACGCATTTGTGAAATCTGCAGGTGCTGATGCGGACCAATAGAGCGTCCAAACCAAGCGTCATTACTAACATTTGCAAGCAATGTCGCTTGTGGCAATTGATAGATTAATTCTTCACCAAATGCATCCTCATAACAAATATTTATTGCAACACTCTGCCCAGCAAGACTCATAGGTTTCTGACTAAGTTCGCCACGAGAAAAATCTGTTAACGGAATCTTCAACATATTTATAATCCAACCAAACATAGGCTTCAATGGAATAAACTCACCAAATGGCAACAAATGAAATTTACGATATGTCTGCTCAGAAGAAGTACCAAAACTAAACATAGAGTTATAGTAATCACCTGAACTGCCCTCTGTCTCAATCATTCCAATAAGAATATCTCCATTATTTTGTTTCTGCCTGTAGTTTGGATCATTGGCTTTAGTTTACAGTTTGTTAATTGGACTGAACCGCAAGGCGAACCGGTATCTGTAAGTTTGCTACAGGGGAATATTTCTCAGGAAATGAAATGGAGACCAGAGCATGTTATTCATACGATGGACACATATGCCAAGCTTGCATTTGCTAGTAATA
>JAAZZR010000110.1 GCA_014237605.1 Nitrosomonadaceae bacterium
AGGAGAAGATGCCCTAATAGTCTACGACGACCTATCAAAACAGGCAGTCGCTTATAGGCAGATGTCTTTACTGCTGAGAAGACCTCCAGGAAGAGAGGCCTATCCAGGGGATGTTTTCTATTTACACTCAAGGCTTTTAGAAAGAGCGGCAAGGGTTAGTGAGGATTACGTTAAAGAATTCACTGGCGGCAAGGTTAAGGGTAAAACGGGGTCATTAACAGCCCTTCCTATAATTGAAACACAAGCCGGAGATATATCTGCTTTTGTTCCCACGAACGTTATATCAATAACAGACGGGCAAATTTTTCTAGAAGACTCTTTGTTTAAATCAGGCCTTAAACCGGCTATGGATCCGGGTATTTCTGTTTCAAGAGTGGGTGGGGCGGCTCAGGTACCGATAATTAAAAAGCTAGGAGGGGGAATAAAAACAGCCTTAGCCCAATATCGTGAACTAGAGGCGTTTGCGCAGTTTGCTTCAGATTTAGACGATGTTTCAAAGGCGCAGCTAGAACACGGCATTAGGGTAACAGAGCTGACAAAACAAGCTGAAAATTCTCCAATGTCTGTAGCTGAAATGGGCGTAGTTCTTTACGCAGTGAATGAAGGTTACTTAAAAG
>JAAZZR010000111.1 GCA_014237605.1 Nitrosomonadaceae bacterium
AGGCCCGATCAGAAAAGTCTTATGTTCATGCATCTTATAACGAGTTCTGATCATATCGCTTACTGGAATACCCTCAGTAATGCAAATTACCAAATCAAGTCCCGCATCCACTGCCTCATCTATTGCTGAGGCAGCAAAAGGTGGTGGCACATATATTACTGAGACTGTTGCTCCTGTGGCTTGCTTTGCTTCTTTAACAGTTGCAAAAATTGGAATCTTTTCAAAATGCTCACCCGGTCTTTTTGGATTCACACCTGCAACAAAACAATTTTTTCCATTTGCATATTCTATGCATGATTTTGTATGAAACTGGCCGGTTTTCCCAGTAATTCCCTGAGTCATCACTCTTGTATCTTTATTAATTAGAATTGCCATGACTACTCTCCTCTGGATGCAGCTGTCACGACATTTCGTGCTGCATCATCCATACTATTTGCTGAAATAATTTCTAACCCAGATTCAGTTAATATACGCTTGCCTAGATCAGCATTAGTTCCTTCCAGACGAACCACTAAAGGCAAGGTCAATTTAACTTCTCTGGCAGCTTTAACCACACCACTAGCGATAACATCACATCTCATAATGCCACCAAATATATTTACCAA
>JAAZZR010000112.1 GCA_014237605.1 Nitrosomonadaceae bacterium
AACATTAGTTTCTTCAATAGTTCATATTTATTCAATTGGATATATGTCTCACGATCCACATAAACAAAGATTTATGTCTTATTTATCATTGTTTACTTTTTCAATGTTAATGCTTGTAACTTCAGATAATTTTTTACAATTGTTTTTTGGATGGGAAGGTGTTGGGCTGTGTTCATATTTCTTAATAGGTTTTTGGTTTAAAAAAGAAAGTGCTAATGCAGCTGCTATAAAAGCATTTGTTGTTAATAGGGTAGGTGACTTTGGATTTGCGTTGGGAATATTTTTAATATTCTACTTATTTGGAACATTTAATTATACAGAAGTATTTGAATTAATTCCTCAGTCATTAGAAAAAGATTTATCATTTTTAGGAATGGATTTTAATGCCATTAATTTAATTTGCATACTTTTATTTATCGGTGCAATGGGAAAATCTGCACAAATATTTTTACATACCTGGTTACCCGATGCAATGGAAGGTCCTACACCAGTGTCTGCATTAATCCATGCTGCAACAATGGTTACTGCTGGTGTATTTTTGGTTGTAAGATGTTCGCCAATTTATGAATACTCACCGCTTGCATTAAATATTATTACAATTGT
>JAAZZR010000113.1 GCA_014237605.1 Nitrosomonadaceae bacterium
TCTGTTAGTGTTAAGGCAGGCGCTATAGTGATAGAATCTCCAGTATGAATTCCCATTGGATCTATATTTTCTATAGAACATATAATGATACAGTTATCTTTTTTGTCTCTTACTACTTCCATTTCAAATTCTTTCCAACCTTCTAGACATTCTTCAATTAAAACTTGGTTTACTGGAGACTCATGTAAACCATTTTTTACAATTTTTAAGAAATCTTTTTTATTTTTTACAATTCCGCCTCCCAATCCACCAAGGGTAAAAGAAGGTCTAACTATTATTGGTAAACCAATTTGTTTTAAAACTTTTTCAGCTTCTTTAATATTTTTGACAATCTTTGATTTGGGTAAATCTAGCCCTATATCAAGCATATTTTTTCTAAATTTTTTTCTATCTTCTGCGTTAGAAATTGCCTTTGAGTTTGCACCAATTAGTTCAATTTTATATTTTCTTAACATTCCCGTTTTTTCAGCTTCAATTGCCAAATTCAATGCAGTTTGGCCACCCATAGTTGGTAAAATTGCATCCGGTTTTTCTTCTATTAATATTTTTTCTAAAATTTCAATTGTTATTGGTTCAATGTAAGTTTTATCTGCA
>JAAZZR010000114.1 GCA_014237605.1 Nitrosomonadaceae bacterium
TAGCTTTGTTAAGCTCCAAGATACTTCTGGTCAAATACAACTCTTTGTAACTAGAGATGAATTAGTCGAAACTTTTTATAATGATCATTTTAAAAAATGGGATATTGGGGACATTATTGGCGCTACCGGAACTCTTTTTAAGACTCAGACTGGAGAGCTATCAGTTCGCGTAAGTGATATTAAATTACTTACCAAATCTTTGCGACCTTTGCCTGAAAAATTTCATGGTTTATCTGACCAAGAAACAATTTATCGTCAGCGCTATGTTGATTTAATTATGAATGAAGATTCTCGAAAGGTGTTTCAACGTCGATCTGAAATAATAGCTTATATTAGGCAATTTTTTATTAATCATAGTTTTTTAGAGGTAGAAACTCCAATGATGCAAGTAATTCCAGGAGGTGCGGCTGCCAAACCTTTTGTCACACATCACAATGCTCTAGATATGGATTTATTTTTACGTGTTGCACCAGAGCTATACCTTAAGCGATTGGTTGTGGGTGGCCTAGATAGAGTTTTTGAAATTAACCGTAACTTTAGGAATGAAGGACTTTCTACAAGACACAATCCTGAATTCACAATGGCCGAGTTT
>JAAZZR010000115.1 GCA_014237605.1 Nitrosomonadaceae bacterium
CGAAAAAAAATTTCTGCTTCGCAGCAAAGCGGAAACAAATATTTTTACTCCTAAAAAAACCATAGCCCCCCCCTTAAAGTTAAATGGATGGTCCCTTACTAATGGAAGTTTCGTTCTAATAATGAAAACATGTCCAACAAGAGTGGCCTTACCAGAAACTCGAAAGTTCCAGTCGGCGTAGTTTGTAAGAGCATGGAGACACACAGTCACTAGTCGAGATAACTTGACCCAACGAGCAAGTGTATATCATGCTCGATTAGGGTCAAGATTCCGAAACTCTTTGTCGCAGGTGGAAATAGAAAATTGAAACAATGGGGGTTTATAGATATATTATTTGTATTAGAACTACTGTATTATACGAAACTTGCATACCTAAAAGCACAAATGTCTACAAGAAGCGATAAATTGACACGAAAATAACTTTCTGCTATGTTCAAAAATTTGGTTACATTCTCAGATCGTCCGGTATTAGGTGCTATTGAGTTAAATTAAACTGGAATGCAATTAATTGTGACATTGTCATGCACATTTGAGGCATTAATTCGAAACATATGAACACCAGCAAGTAATAT
>JAAZZR010000116.1 GCA_014237605.1 Nitrosomonadaceae bacterium
ATATCTGGGAAGTAGGAGAAAAAAAATCTAAAGAAAACATAATCTTAACCGAAGATGAAGCGGAAAAAAATATTCCACAGAATAGTATTTATGATATGCAATCCCAAAAAGAAGGGGAATTAAGTATAGAAGAAACACAAACTTTAATTTCAAAAGAAAAAAAATTAATAGGCATTTGTCTTGGTTATCAACAAATCTTATTTAATGAAAAAGGAAAAATTGTTCAGCAAAAAAATATTTATCACGGATATCAATCAAAAGTTAAAGTTACAAATGAAAGTAAATTATTTAATAAAAATAAAATTTTTAAAGTTGGAAGATATCATTCTTTAAAACTATTTGAACCTTACAAGTCAAATAATATAAAAATAACAATGAGATGTGCTAAATCAAACATTCCAATGGCTATAGAAGATAAAAAAAATAATGTATATGGTTTTCAGTTTCATCCAGAATCTTTTTTAACAGAAAATGGTAACTTTATTATTAAAAAAATCTTATCGCCATAAAGATCTTAAAGAAGTTAAATTTAACGATCTTTGGAATGGACATGGTATTTTTACTACA
>JAAZZR010000117.1 GCA_014237605.1 Nitrosomonadaceae bacterium
CTGGAAATGCATCTCTTGAAGAAATTGTTATGGCAATAAAAACAAGAAATGATTTAATGCCATATGAAACAGGAATTAATACCACTCTACTAAGTAAAGCTTCAAAAGTAGTTTCTAATGCAACTTTTCCAGTTCAGTTTAATAAAGCAATTGTTGGAAAAAATGCATTTGCACACGAAGCAGGAATTCATCAAGATGGAATGTTAAAAAATAGAAATACATATGAAATTATGACGCCAGAAAGCGTAGGAGTTAAAAAAACTTCTTTAGTGATGGGAAAACATTCTGGAAGACATGCTTTTAAAGACAAATTAACTGAACTTGGTTATGCCAATGTTACAGATGATGTTATTCAAACTGCTTTTGGTAAATTTAAAGTTTTAGCTGATAAGAAAAAACATGTTTATGATGACGATATAGCGGCTTTAGTAGATGACAGTTTAATTAAAGAAGATAATGTAATTAATCTTAAATCTTTAAAAGTATTTGCTGGTACTGGCGAACCTCAAAGAGCTGAAATGACATTAGAAGTTTATGGAGAAATAAAAAATGCATCTACGGGC
>JAAZZR010000118.1 GCA_014237605.1 Nitrosomonadaceae bacterium
CAGTGGAGATTACTAGTCAAAATCATGGGTTTGCTGTCGAACTAGATACGCTCCCTCAAAATATAATTCCAACCCATATCAACTTGAATGATAATACACTGGAAGGGCTTTGTTGCAGTGACATTCCAGCATTTTCTGTTCAGTATCACCCAGAATCTAGTCCGGGCCCACATGACAGTAGATATTTATTTAATCAATTTGTAGAATTAATGGATGCCAAAAAGAACTGACATAGAATCCGTTTTAATTATTGGTGCCGGTCCAATTGTGATTGGTCAGGCATGTGAATTTGATTACTCTGGAACGCAGGCAATCAGGGCGCTCCAAGAGGAAGGGTATCGTGTTATTTTGGTCAACTCAAATCCTGCCACAATTATGACTGATCCAGATCTAGCAGACGCTACCTATATTGAACCCATTACTCTTGAATATGTAACAGCTATTATAGAAAAAGAACGCCCAGATGCGATACTACCAACGGTAGGTGGACAAACAGCCTTAAATCTGTCCATGGATCTGCACAAGCAGGGGATTCTCGAGAAACATGGTGTCCAACTT
>JAAZZR010000119.1 GCA_014237605.1 Nitrosomonadaceae bacterium
TATAAGTGAACTTAAATACAGTAAAATACAATTTATTACACCTGAAGGATACCAAGATAATACCTGGATAAGAGATAGAAAAAATATGAAAAGCCTTACACCAGAAAAAGTTTTTAACACCCTAATTGAAAAAATGGATAATAATGAAAGCGTCTAATTTTACATTACCTTCTACAAATCAAAATGATTACTCTTTAAAAAATTCTATTGGTAAATATGTGGTATTATATTTTTACCCTAAAGATGATACTCCTGGTTGCACAATTGAGACAAATGATTTTAACAAATTACTTGCGAAATTTAAAAAATTAGATTGTGAAATTTATGGTATTTCTAAGGATGATCTAAAAAGTCATGCTAAATTTCGCGACAAATATAAAATAAAATTTGATTTATTAGCTGACGAAGAAATTAAAGTTCTCAAAAAGTACAAAGTGTGGGGTAAAAAAAAATTTATGGGCCGTGAATTTATGGGAATTATTAGAACCACTTTTTTAATTGATAAAAAAGGTAAAATATTAAAGATTTGGAAAAATGTTAAGGTTAAAGATCATGC
>JAAZZR010000011.1 GCA_014237605.1 Nitrosomonadaceae bacterium
TCTTTATCTATAATTTGTTCCAGAGCCTGAATCTTTTCCAGTCCTTGCTCTGTTTTATGCCGAATATTGCATGAAATAATCTCCCTTTGTAATCCAGCAACTTCTGCCTCATTTTTACTTAGCTTAGACTTAGAAATTGGCTTTGGTGCTCTTACTACTGGGTCTTTTTTCCGCCGACGTGTAACCTTCTCAATATCTTCTTTCAAAAGACTCTTTGCACGAACCCAGTCTTCATAACCGCCCATATACTCTTGCAGCACACCCTCTCCTTCAAAGGCGATTACCTGAGTTACTACGTTATCTAGGAACGATCGGTCGTGACTTACTAGAAACAACGTACCTTCATAATCCTGTAATAATGCTTCAAGTAGCTCAAGGGTTTCAATATCCAGATCATTGGTAGGCTCATCTAGTACAAGTACATTTGCTGGGCGTGAAAATAAACGTGCTAATAAAAGCCGATTTCGCTCACCACCAGATAAAGTTTTTACGGGTGATCTGGAGCGCTGCGGAGCAAAAAGAAAATCTTCCAGATAGCTAATAACATGCTTTCTAACTTTACCGATCTCAATGAAATCTGAACCCTGGCTAATAGTCTCAATTAGGGTTGATTCTTCATTCAGTTGCTCGCGCATTTGGTCAAAATAAGCAACTGAAAGTTTTGTTCCTAGTCGAACCTTGCCTACGTCCGGATTCAGCTTGTTCAATATCAATTTTAATAAAGTTGATTTTCCTGCACCATTAGGCCCCAGCAATCCTATTCGATCACCTCGCATGATGCGACAAGAAAAATCATTAATTATGACCTTATTACCATAGCTTTTGCTTATATGCTCAAGCTCAGCAACCATATGCCCAGAGTCTATCCCTTTGTTTATATTTAAATTAACCCCAGCGACTTGCTCTCGACGAGCCTCTCTCTTGATGCGGAGAGCTTCTAGACGCCGTACCCTACCTTCATTACGGGTTCGGCGTGCTTTTATTCCCTGTCTAATCCAGGCCTCTTCTTGCGCTAGAATTTTATTGAATTTTTGATTATGATCAGCCTCAATTTCCTTAAATTCAGCCTTTTTTATGATATATTCTGCGAAATTGCACTTAAATGTTGTTAAAGTTCCTCTATCAAGCTCTACTATTCTTGTAGCTATATTATCTAGAAAACGTCGATCATGGGTAACAAATATTACGCTTCCAGAGAAATCATTAAGCAATTTTTCCAACCATTCTATGGATGAAAAATCCAAATGATTAGTAGGCTCATCGAGCAGCAAAACATCCGGTGACAAAACAAGTGCACGAGCTAGCGCAACCCTTTTTTTCTGGCCACCCGACAAAGATTCAACTAAAGCGCCTCCTGAAAGATTAAGTTTAAGGAGAATAGCCTCTACTCTTGCCTGCATGCGCCAACCATCCTGATCGTCCAACGCACTCTGTAATTCCTGTAGCTGAGAAAGGTGTTTTTCCATATCGCCCTCACCGCTGCTCAATGAATTAGAGACTTCGTCATAATCAGAAAGCATTTGACTGACTGCACCCAACCCTTTGGAAACCTCCTGAAATATTGTGCAGGTTACGTCTAGATCTGGCTCCTGAGGAACGTAGGCTATCTTCAAAGCTGGTGCCCGCCAAACCTTACCATCATCTGGCTTAATTTCATTTGCTATGATACGCAACAGGCTAGACTTGCCTCCACCATTCCTGCCTATCAATGCAATCCGTTCTCCCAGATCAAACTGTAAATCTGATCGGTCTAATAATTGATGATGACCAAAGGCCAGACAGACCTTGTCAAGGCTTATGAGAGGCATAAACCTAAGTATGTAACTTTAAGAGAATTCAACATATATAACCCAAACCTTAAAAAATACTGTGAACATAAAACATATAAACCTCTTTTTCCCACAGACAATCTAACCCTTTATACCTTCTTAATAAGCATATTTATGATTATCTAGAATTAAAACAACATATATATTGCTAAGTTTGCTCAGCTATAACAGCGCTAAGTTACGCATAATAGGTCTATTCTTGTGATAGACTTCCTCAGTGAAACGAACCAAAAGAATTACCTTACGGCAAGTACTGAAATAGTTATAAAGACAAATGACTCTGACAAAAAGAAACCTACGTCGACTAATTCTTATATCTAGCATCCCATTATTTGGGGTAGTAGCTGCTTTTGGTATAGCGCCTGACGTTCCTCTGAAAGATATTCCTGTTCAGGAAATTGTTCTCGATCTACCTATTTTAAATATTCCCCAAACTAATGATGCTGACATAACACTCTGGCAGCAAGAACGTATCCAGAAAAATGACAGTGTAGCATCACTACTTTCCAAGCTTAAGGTAAATAAAGAAGATAAATCAAAATTTTTGCATGATGTCAGAAATATCAAAACTATGCGCAGATTAGTCCCGGGAAAAACTATTCATGCGCAGACTACTTCTTCAGGAAAATTATTAGCACTAAGATATTTTCCTGGTGGGAAAAAACATTTATCAATAAAAAAAACCAATGGTACCTTTAAAGAAGACAAATCCCCATTAAATATAGAAACTCACATTAAAATGAAATCCGGGGTAATAAGGAGCTCATTGTTTGCTGCCACGGATGGTGCGAATGTGCCTGATAGCGTTGCTACCCAGATTGCCGAAATATTTGCATCTGATATAGATTTTAATCGAGACCTACGGAAAAAAGACCACTTTAAGGTTGTTTATGAATTACGCTATAGTAATGGAGAACTCACAGGGGTGGGCCGAGTGCTTGCTGCTGAATTCATTAATAAAGGAAAGACCCATCAAGCCGTATATTTTGAAGCTAATGATAAAGAAAAAGGTTATTACACCCCCGACGGCAAGAATCTTCGAAGAGCATTCCTTCGTTCACCGCTTAAATTCTCTCGGATAAGTTCTGGTTTTACACGTTCTCGTTTTCATCCTGTATTAAAAAAATGGCGCGCGCATAAAGGGATTGACTATGCGGCACGCAAAGGCACACCAGTAAGAGCCACTGCAAATGGAATAGTTGCAGTTTCTACAAGAAACAGAGGATATGGCAAGTATATTATTTTAAAACACCGCGGACGGTACTCTACCGTCTATGCACACTTGTCTCGCTTTGCTAAGGGACTTCGTAAAGGAAAACGAATTAACCAAGGAGACATCATTGGCTATGTAGGCTCAACCGGATTGGCAACTGGGCCCCACCTTCATTATGAGTTTCGTGTAAAGGGGATACAACGCAATCCTCTGCGGGTGGTAATGCCTGCCGCCATACCACTTGCAGCAAAAAATATACCTGCTTTCAATAAGAGTACAGAGCCGCTAATGGTCCGCCTAAATATGTTGCGTGACACAAACCTCGCTTTTCTTGACTAGACCTAGTCTGGAAATGAGTAAATTACATAGTAAAAATTTCAAACCTACCTACTACATTGGGATCATGTCAGGAACCAGCCTGGATGGGATTGATGCTGTATTGACTGACCTTAATTCGCAAACTCCATTGCTTCTAAATACCTTTTATCAGCCCTACGATAAAAATTTACGCAACCAAATACTGGACCTACATCAATCGGGAAATAATGAGCTACATCTTGCAGCCATACTAAGCAATAAGCTAGCTCATTGTTATGCTAAAGCTGTTATTAGTTTACTTAATAAACATAAAATAAAAGCACAAAATATTACTGCAATAGGCTGCCATGGGCAGACAGTACGGCACTGCCCGCAGTCTGAAATGAATTACTCAATCCAACTTGGCAATGCCTCATTACTGGCTGAGCTTACTGGTATAACTGTTGTAGCAGATTTCAGAAGCCGTGATATAGCAGCAGGCGGCCAAGGTGCACCGCTGGTACCAGCATTTCATCAATTATTGTTCCAAGATCCAGAAATAAATCGCGTCATTGTCAATATCGGTGGAATCTCTAATATTACCAGTCTAGCTTCCAATACGAAGATCATAGGGTTTGACTGTGGTCCTGGTAATATATTAATGGACTCATGGTGCCAGCGGCATTTAGGAACTATTTATGATAAAAATGGAGCCTGGGCCAAGTCTGGAGAAGCAATCCCGGCACTACTAGAAAAACTTATATCACTTAAATTCTTCTCTGATTCGCCACCAAAAAGCACAGGTAGGGAAATCTTTAATTTGACTTGGTTAGAAAAATACTTGTCTGGAAATGAACGCCCTGAAGATGTTCAAGCAACCTTACTGCAACTCACTAGTAAAGCAATTACCGATGCAATTTTGTTATGGCATCCAGATGCTACAGAAATTTACCTATGTGGCGGAGGAGCCCGTAATATAGAATTAATTTCCAAGATACAAATTTCACTACATGGTAAAAAAGTGGCTCCTACTGACGCTCTGGGCATAAATGCTGAATGGCTAGAGGCATTTGCTTTCGCCTGGCTAGCAAAACAAACCATCCAGGGAACTCCAAGCAATATTCCTTCTGTAACTAGTGCCAAAGGAGAAAGAATTCTTGGGGCAGTCTATCAATCTTAAATTCAGATTTTTTTGACGTCAGAATAAAATGAAGAATTAGATTTATATAAGTGCCTTACACTAATCTTGTTCTTAATTATTTATGCTGAAAAAGAAGAGCCACAACCACAGGTACTAGTAGCCCCTGGATTTTTTATAATAAATTGAGCACCTTGTATATTTTCTTGATAATCAATTTCTGCACCAGCTAAATATTGAAAACTCATTGGGTCAACTAATAGTTTTACACCATTTTTTTCCATTACAGTATCGTCTTCATTAATCATCTCATCAAAAGTAAAGCCATATTTAAAGCCAGAGCAACCTCCACCGCTTACAAAAACTCTCAACTTAAGGTCATTGTTGCCCTCTTCTTCTATGAGAGTTTTAACCTTACTTGCTGCACTATCGGTAAAGATAATTGGAACCGGAGCTTCATTTATTAAGTTTGTCTCAGTAGTCGAGTTCATAACAGATTCTTTTTAAAATTATCAGTAAAAATTACTGACTATTATTAGGAAATTCACTAGTAGCTGATAAAGTCTCTACAACCTTCTCATCTGATTCGAGGCTGCTCTTATTAACAAGGTTACCTTCAATCATTGCCCCAAATTTAATTTCAATCACCCTATAATGTACGTCGCCTAAAACCCTGGCTTTAGGTTGCAATTCAAGGTATTCATATGCATGTATTGGTCCAACTATAGTACCGTTAATAACTGCATGTGAAACCTCTACTTTACCTTCGATCGTTGCTTGTTCACTCAATATAAGAGTACTTGGATTCTCTCCTGTCGCTATAACATTCCCACGAATATTACCATCTACACGTAACCCACCACAAAATTCTACATCACCTTGAATACTAGTTTCGGCACCAATGAGTGTATCGATATCGCCTCGAGGTTTATTTGCTTTCTTTCCAAACATTATTCTCTCTCACTAGGACAAATTAACTAACCGCATAGACTTTGCCTTCTTTTTACCGTTCTCGTACACCTTTACCTCCAGAGCCTCTACTACAGTTTCTGGTAGCACTTCAAATGATCCCTCTGCTCGGTGATAAATTTTAAATTTTAAATTGAATCTCTTAGTCGAATTCTCAGTAGTAATGGGCATCTTTACTTTTTTCCCATCCTGCCACAAGTGAGCTGTAAAAGCCAATTCCCCTTGGAAGTCATTAATCTTTTCCCCACCTTGTAATAATACTAAGTTATAACTATATTTTCCGGGAACTTGGCTTTTTTCCACTTTAAAATGATAAATAAAGATATTTCCAGTAGCCCTACCTTTCCCAGAAACAATATTTTCCCAAAAAACTAATTCTTCCTTTAACTGATCATTCTTATCTTCAAGTACATTAATTCGTTCAGTGATATTGTTTCTTGTAGTGCTATCCATTTGCATTTGCAGCTGAAACTCCGCTACCTGTGCGCGCAATTTATCATTCTCCCCTTTTAAACGGTTATTAATATTAGATAGCTGATTACTCTCATGGCTTATTCCATTCTTGTCAAAATCATTAATTCTCCGTCCCGCATCAAACATGAGCCAGCACAATAATAGTACAAGTACTATAAGAACTATAATTACCAGCCATCGCAAATACCATGGAACATTTGGGCGCACTGAAACTTGTGGTGCAAATACTCCGAATTTTCTTTTGATTCCTTTAATACTTTCCATCTAACTATGTTTAAGGTATCTGTGCGATTTGATTTATACCAAGTGTCTCGGAAAAGCCGAACATTAGATTCATATTTTGTACCGCCTGCCCTGCTGCACCTTTAACAAGGTTATCTGTTACCACTAACACGACAGCAGTATCTCCTTCCTGTGGAAGGTGTACAGAAATACGGCAAAAATTAGACCCCCTTACTGAACGAGTTTCTGGGTGGCTGCCAGCAGGCAACACATCAACAAATGGTTCATTTACATAACGTTTTTCAAATAATTCCTGCAAGTCAATACTTGCAGTAAGTCTGGCATAAAGAGTCGCATGAATGCCTCGGATCATAGGAGTAAGATGTGGCACGAAGGTTAAATCAACCGATTTATCCGCTATTTTAGATAGGCCCTGCTTAATTTCAGGATAGTGCCGGTGCCCAGAAACACCATAGGCCTTGAAATTATCAGAGACTTCCGCATATAGAGTATGTATCTCGGCATTTCTTCCAGCACCAGAAACTCCCGATTTTACATCCGCGATAAGATGTTCTGCATCTATAATTCCTAATTCGATCAACGGCAAAAAGCCAAGCTGCACTGCAGTTGGATAGCAACCTGGGTTGGCTACTAGTCTTGCTGCTTTGATCTCATTGCGATTAACCTCAGGCAAACCATAAACAGCTTCTGATAGAAGCTCAGGACTTGCATGCGTCATTCCATACCATTTCTCCCACACGAGTACATCCCTGATACGAAAATCTGCAGCTAGATCTATTACTCGCACTCCGGCATTCAGCAAATCTGCCGTCTGCTTCATTGCAACACCATTAGGCGTGGCAAAAAATACTACGTCACATTTTCCTAGATTTGTCTCATCTGGATCACTAAAATTTAGTTTCACCTTCCCACGTAATCCAGGGAATAACTCATGAACTGCTACTCCCGCTTCTTTACGAGATGTAATGGCCTGTATTTCGACCTCAGGATGTTGTGATAATATCCGCAGTAACTCAACACCTGTATATCCAGTTCCACCAACAATTCCGACTTTAATCATAAAATTTCCAGATTATTTATTAATCAGATTAAATAGTTTTATTCCCTATTTATACTTATATGAAAGATAAGGTCTAATAATTATAAAGCAACAAACCAAAAAAGCCGCCAATTTCTGGCGGCTTTTTTTTGTTATCCATAAAATATTATCGTTTAGAGAACTGTTTAGCCCTACGCGCTTTCCGTAAACCAACTTTCTTACGTTCTACCTCACGCGCGTCCCGTGTAACTAAACCCGCCTTCCTCAATATCGGCCTGAGTTCTGCGTCAAAGTCTATAAGTGCTCGCGTAATTCCGTGACGTACTGCACCCGCCTGCCCTGATTCACCTCCACCTGAAATATTCACCATAATATCAAATGATGTTAAGTTCTCAGTTAATTCAAGTGGTTGACGAACAATCATGCGACCGGTCTCACGTGAGAAAAATTCTTCAATAGGCTTATGATTTATAATGATCGCGCCCTTGCCTGGCTTCATGAAAACACGTGCCACCGCACTTTTACGCCGTCCGGTACCATAATTATAGTAAGTGCTCATATTCCTTATTTGACTCCTATTTCATGTTGAATAGGCTGCTGTGCCGTATGCGGGTGGGTTGCACCAGCATAAATTTTTAGCTTCTTCAACATAGCGTAACCAAGTGGACCTTTTGGTAGCATACCCTTTACCGCCTTTTCTAATGGCCTTCCAGGAAAACGTGCATGCATTTTTCCAAAATTAGTTTCATAAATTCCACCAGGGAACCCACTGTGACGATAATAAATTTTATCTTCTAATTTATTGCCTGTGACACGTAACTTGTCTACATTAACTACAACAATATAGTCACCTGTATCTACATGAGGTGTATATATTGGCTTATGTTTGCCACGTAAACGGTGTGCAATTTCACTAGCAAGACGACCTAATATTTTATCGGCTGCATCTATCACAATCCAGTCGTGATTTACTTCGTGTGGCTTGGCTGAAAATGTTTTCACAAGGCTGTTTATACGTGTCTAGAGAAAGCCGAGAATTGTATGCTAGACCTGCTAAAAAGTCAAACTAAGAGTGCTTAACATACGCTTATTTCAATGCTTCCTAACAGATATGGCTAGAACAGATACTATCAGTAAATTACCCTCACATTGTCTGCCTGAAAGTGCTCTGATAAAGATTGTAGTAAGTTATCGTGCAAACTTACACTCCATTCGCTACTTAATTCTATTTCACAAGCCGCATCCTTATTATTATAAACAATTGATATCGGACAATAAAAACCGTTATTCCCCCTACCAACAACAGATTCTCCATTATTGCGGTAGGGTGCCAGCAGGTCTTTTAACTTAGCAGCATTTGATGATCTATTACAGTGAATCCTTATATTTCTCGCATAACAGGAACGAGCTCCAGCCAAATCAAAAAGTTTATTAGTGGTAATACGTAATCCGGTACTGCTCGCTTCATTATCTCCCTTGCTGCTAACCTTTGCTTCCACTACTAGTAACTGGTCTTCCTTCAGCCAACTTCTATTTGCATCAAGTATTTCACTATAAACTACTAGCTCCACACGTGATTTCCCATCATCTAGTACTATCACCCCCATCTTTTTGCCACGTTTTGTCATCTGAATGCGAATAGAATAGACAATGCCAGCCAGCAGCTGTGGCTCCCTTTGTGGGCTCAGCCTATCCAACCGAGTAGATACAAATTTTTTCAATTCATCTGCATAAATATTAAAGGGATGCCCGCTCAAATAGAATCCTAAAGCCATTTTTTCGTTTTGTAATCTCTCTTTTTCTCCCCATTGTGGGACATTGACCAAGCTTGGCTTCTCTAAAGCCACATCATCTCCACTAAACAAACTTACCTGATTTGCTGCCCGGCTAGTTTGTTCAGCTGATTCTAATGCGATACCAACAGATGCGAGTAGTCCTGCTCGATGCGTATTGATAGAATCAAATGTACCCGCACGAATCAGTGATTCTAATACCCGTCGGTTAACAACCCTCTTATCCACACGCTGACAGAAATCAAATAAATCAGTGTATGGCCCTGCTTGATCACGCTCTCTGGCAATAACTTTAATGGCTGACTCACCTGTACCTTTCACCGCTCCTAGCCCATAACGTATTACTTTTCCATTAACAGGTATAAAACGGTAAACAGACAGATTAATATCTGGTGGGAGAACAGGGATATGATTAGCTATACTATCCTCAAAAAGTAAATGCACTTTATCGGTATCGTCCATATCAGAAGACAACGTTGCCGCCATAAATTCTGATGGGTAGTGCGCTTTCAGATATGCAGTTTGAAATGCAATCAGAGCGTAAGCTGCTGCATGTGATTTATTAAACCCATAGCCTGCAAATTTTTCCATTAACCCGAAAAGCTCTGCCGCCTTACTTTTAGTCAGCCCATTCTTTATAGCGCCATCAACGAAAACATCCCTTTGTTGCTCCATTTCTTCAACCTTCTTCTTGCCCATTGCTCGTCGCAATAAATCAGCACTACCAAGACTGTAACCGCCTATTACCTGAGCAATCTGCATCACCTGTTCCTGGTAAATCATTACGCCATAAGTTGGGCTAAGAATAGGCTGCAAACGAGGATCAAGGTACTCAACACGCTTGCCAAGTTTACGTTCAGTAAACTCAGGGATCAAATCCATTGGACCCGGTCGATACAAAGCTACTAACGCGATAATATCCTCAAAACGATCTGGTTTAGTCTTTTGCAACAAATCTTTCATGCCACGAGATTCGAACTGGAATACTCCTACAACATTCCCCTTCCTTAGTAATGCATAGGTTTCTGGGTCCTCCAGAGGAAGGGCTTCCAGAGAAATAAATTCATGATCTCCTATTGCTGATTTAGAAGATTCCTGAGAAATTTTTTCGGGGATAATTAAGTCTTTGTTTACACCTGACTCAGAGTCTCTCTGCCTTATATACCTGACAGTCCAGTCAAGTATAGTTAAAGTCCTCAATCCCAAAAAATCAAACTTTACTAAGCCTATTTTTTCCACATCATCTTTATCCAGTTGGCTTACCACTGAGTCAGCATACTCCGCACAATACACCGGACAAAAATCGGTAATTTCTCCTGAAGCTATCAATACCCCGCCAGCATGCATGCCGACATTACGAGTAATTCCCTCAAGACCTTCAGCAAGTTCTAGCAGTAATCGAACCTCTTCTTCTTCCTGTGCGAGTTCATTCAGTTGCGGCTCTATTTCACGGGCTTTTTTTAAAGTCATGCCTAATTCAAATGGCACAAGCTTTGCCAATTTATCAACAAAGTTATACGGCAAATCTAACACCCGCCCAACATCACGTATTACTGCTTTCGCTGCCATAGTTCCAAAGGTAACAATCTGCGAAACACTCTCATTTCCATATTTCTGCTTCACATATTCAATCACGCGCTCCCGTCCATCTTGACAAAAATCAATATCAAAATCAGGCATTGACACCCGCTCTGGATTAAGAAAACGTTCAAATAATAAATCGTAACGCAAAGGATCAAGATCAGTAATACCAAGAGAAAAAGCGACAAGTGATCCTGCCCCTGATCCTCTCCCCGGGCCTACTGGAACCTCATTCTGCTTAGCCCAATTAATAAAATCTGAAACAATTAAAAAATATCCAGCAAAACCCATTTGTACAATAGTAGTAATCTCAAAATCCAAACGTGAACGATATTGTGCCTTTTTTAAATCACGCTTACCTTGATCAGGAAATAGTGATTTCATTCTATTACCTAAGCCCTCTAATGCCTGATCATGCAGATATTTCTCAAGACTTTCATTATTTGGCGTAGGAAATAACGGTAAACGATTAATCCCTAATTCCAATAGTTGATTACATCGTTTAGCTATTTCCACGCTGTTACTAAGGGCCACTGGAATATCTGAAAATAATTCACCCATTTCAACCTGGGTTTTGAAATATTGCTGCTTTGTAAATTTTTGCTCTCGTCTACGATCACCCAACACATAGCCTTCAGCAATACAAACTCGTGCCTCATGTGCTGTATATTCATCAGAAGATAGAAATTGTACTGGGTGTGTCGCAACTACTGGCAAATTTAAGGATGAAGCCAACGCCAGAGAATTCTGTAAAATTATTTCTTCATTACTACGCCCTACCCGCTGTATCTCAATGTAAAAATGGTTAGGAAATAAATCTGACCACTCCTGTGCAAATATTTTTGCCTGATCAAAATTATCCTGCATCAAAACCATATTTATTTCACTAAAATTTGCTCCAGACAAAGCAATCAATCCCTGCGTACCAAACTCATTTTTATTGAACCAGGATTTTTTAACCTCAGCTTGACCCCGATATTGATTCTCACGATAAGCGCGCGACAACAAACGGCATAACAACAAATATCCTGAATAAGACTTACACAACAACAAAAGGCGTGAGGGTTTATCACGGTCACTTTCATTTGTAATCCATACTTCACAACCGATAATCGGCTTTACGCCTTTGCTACGCGTTCGCTCATAAAACTTTACCATGCCAAATAAATTAGATAGATCAGTCAGTGCAAGTGCAGGCATGTTGTCGGCAACTGCTTTTTCTACCGCGTCATTAATACGTACAATGCCATCAGAGATAGAATACTCACTGTGCATGCGTAAATGAATAAATGTAGGGACTGTAGACATGATGTTACAATACTGAAGGCATCTCGAAGTACTCAGGTTTGAGTAAACATTTTATATATTCATATATAAATCTAAACTAAATAATAAGTTCTAATTTCAATTCTACACCATGTTTAAAGCCCCTGAATTATTACTCCCCGCCGGCTCTCTTGAAAAAATGCGCGCCGCATATTCTTTTGGGGCAGATGCGGTTTACGCAGGCCAGCCACGCTACTCTATGCGCGCTCGTAATAATGAATTCGGAATGGAACAGTTATGTACCGGGATACTTGAGGCACATGGCATGGGAAAGAAATTCTTCGTTGCAAGTAACATAGCGCCCCACAATGCAAAAGTAAAAACCTACATAAATGATATGAGTCCTGTTATTCAGTTAAACCCTGATGCGCTCATCATGTCTGATCCTGGACTCATTATGATGGTACGAGAAAAATGGCCGGAAATGCCAATTCATCTGTCTGTACAAGCAAATACAGTAAATTACGCTGGTGTTAAATTTTGGCACAAAATGGGGTTAACGCGGGTAATTTTATCTCGCGAGCTATCACTTGATGAAATAGAGCAGATTCGGCAGCTTTGCCCAGAGATAGAACTTGAGGTGTTTGTCCACGGGGCATTGTGTATTGCTTATTCTGGCCGTTGCTTACTATCAGGGTACTTCAATCACAGGGACCCAAATCAAGGAACTTGTACTAATTCCTGTCGCTGGGACTATAAGGTCAAATCAGCCGAAGAAAATGCAAGTGGAGACATTCAAGAAACAGAAAAAATTGATTTTAACTTTAAAAAACAAATGAACCAACCGGCATTCAGTGATCGTAGCAGCGTTAAACGTCACCCGGAAGCAGATAAAGTCTACCTAATAGAAGAAAAAGAACGCCCTGGTGAACTAATGCCAATAATGGAAGATGAACACGGTACTTACATCATGAATTCTAAGGATTTACGGGCGGTGGAACATGTTGAAAGACTAGCCAAAATTGGTGTAGATTCACTAAAAATAGAAGGTCGCACCAAATCACTCTATTATGTTGCCCGTACAGCACAGGTTTATCGCAAGGCAATAGATGATGCTGTAGCAGGTCGTCCTATGGACCCTTCTTTGTTAGGCGAACTAGAGGGTCTAGCTAATCGAGGCTACTCGGATGGATTTTATCAGCGGCATCATACTAATGATACGCAGAATTACCTGCAAAGCCATTCAAAATCAAATCGAAGTCAATATGTAGGAGATATCACCAGTTTCGATATATCTAGCGGACTGGCTGAAATAGCAGTAAAAAACCGTTTTAAGATTGGTGACAAACTAGAAATAATTCACCCCTCCGGTAATCGTGTAATTGAACTCACTTATATGCAGAATCTTAAAGGAGAATCTGTCGACGTTGCTCCCGGTAGTGGATACAAGGTTAAAATTCCCATGACAGATAATTTTGAGAAGGCCCTAGTAGCAAGATTTCTTTAAGAATTGATATTCATAGAAAAGAATTATTTAAAAAATGTAAGTTCAACCAGATTCTGTTGCAAACTATTTGTACCATTTTCATCGATTATCAAAAAACCTGACTATTCTTTGTGGAAGCCATGTAAGATTTCCTGGAAATGGAGAGCTTAAGAAGCCAACGTGTCCACCTTCTGCAGGAAATTCTAACAAGACTGAGCATGAAACATCAGTTTGCGCAGGTAAAAAAAATGAGGGCATGAACGGATCATTACGTGCGTTGATAATTAATGTTGGAACTTGGATATGTTTCAACCAAGGCTTACTGCTAGAAAGAGCCCAGTATTCATCAGTATTAGAGAAACCGTGCAGCGGCGCAGTTACCAGATTGTCAAATTGATACAGAGTAGTACATTCTGCTACTGCTACAGCGTCAAAGAGTCCTGGAAAATTATCTAGTTTCTTAAGAATTTTTTTCTTCAGCGTGCCAAGAAAATGTTGCGTGTAAATCTGATTAAACCCTGAGTCCAGAGCCTTTCCGGCCGCTGCCAAATCTAGTGGAACAGAAACTGTCGCGGCACCATCAATCAGATGGCAAGCTTTCTTACCCTGCTCTCCAAGCCATTTTAGTAACGCATTTCCACCCAGAGATATGCCTATAACATAAAGCTGAGTATTATAGATAAGGGACTGATTTTTATCTATTATCTTATGTAATATCCTATCAATTTCTTCCGAGTCACCAGCATGGTATGCGCGTGCCAACCGATTAGGGGTTCCGGAACAACCGCGAAAATGTACAACAGCCCCACGCCAACCTAATTCCTGAAATAGCCCCATAATACTCCGAGCATAATGACTAGATGAGTCCCCCTCCAACCCATGAAACATTACCACTAATGGCCTATCAGTTGAGTTGTCTAGCCAGTCAATATCTATAAAATCGCCATCATCTAACTCTAGCCGCTCACGTTGATAGGTTGGAATAACTAAGGAGCGAAGCAAAAAAGGATAAATAGTTTGCGCGTTACCTCCAGGAAGCCAGGAAGGAGCAACGTACGGCTTATGTAATGTGTTATTTTTCAAAATAAAATTATTTTTCTGGGGCGTTATTTCTAACAAAAGATACTATCGCGCCAACATATATTCCCTTGTATTTGTAAATATTTGTCAAATTACAGAGATCGAATTATACAAGACAAAAAGTTGTCACGAGGACTTGGAAAGTGTACTATTAATGCTAATAATAAGAATACCAATTAAGCACTTATTTGCTATTTTCGAACTCTTTTTATATTACCGATAACCTATCATTTTGACTTCTACATACGATTTCATTCGCGAAACTCTCATCGGCAAATTTGAAGTCGATCCTGAGCTTATATCGCACGAGGCAACCTTAGAGAGTATGGGTCTTGACTCACTAACAATGGTTGAATTACTGTTTGATGTCTCAGAAAAATTTGAAATTGAGATACCTACTGACGAACTGGATTTTACTACTCTAGGCGAAGCGGTTGCGCTTATAGACGCAGCACTTCAAGCTAAGGATAGTTAACAATAAAGCCGTGAATCGTAACCGCGTCTTTATTACTGGTATAGGGCTCGTCTCCCCGCATGGAAGTGACCCAAATAAGGTTTTCGATAAAATCTATCGGGGCGAGTCTGCTATAAAGATGATCCGTTCAGGGACAGCTGAATTTGGTAGCAATGTATTACTTGCAAGAACCGAATTTGACCCAACAGGAATCATTTCCAAGCCACACCAAGTATTCATGGACCGCGTTTCACAAATGGCAGTTGTTGCTGCACATCATGCTCTTGAAAATGCAGGATTATTATCCGACGGTACCGATCTTTCATCCACTGCCGTGTACACTGGCTGCTCTCTCGGCGGCTCGCAAACAATTCAAAATGCTTACAAAAGATATTTCAGTAATATTCGAGTTGCAAGACCAACCACCGTACCGCTGATCATGCCAAATGCCGCCGCAGGTCATATCTCAATGCGTCACAAATTACGCGGCCCTTCACAGAATTACTCAATTGCATGCGCTTCATCATCAACTGCGATTGGTGAAGCTTTTCGTGCCATTCGCGATGGTTACCAAGATCGCATCGTTACGGGTGGAACTGAGGCCATGCTAAATGATGGCTCTATATGTAGTTGGGAAGCACTTACTGTACTTGCTAAAGAACACCCAGAAGGCGCGCACGCATCCTGCCGACCATTCGCAAAGGATAGAACTGGGCTCGTACTTGGAGAAGGGGCTTCTATACTTATTTTGGAATCTGAGGCTATGGTAGAGAAGAGAAATGCCGAGCCACTAGCTGAAATTGTTGGGTTTGGTTCATCCAGTGATGCACATAATCTAACGCAGCCTTCTGCCGAAGGACAGGTTCGGGCTATGCGGATAGCAGTTAATGATGCAGGGATTGATTCAACAAAAATCGGATATATTAATGCACACGCAACGGGAACGGGAGCAGGAGACAAAGTTGAAATAGATGCTATTAAGCTTCTTTTTGAGGATCATGCCCAGAATATCGCAGTAAGCTCAACTAAATCTATGCATGGGCATTTACTTGGTGCAGCAGGAGCACTTGAATTTGCGATAACAGTAATGGCCCTGAAAAATAAACAGATTCCTCCTACAGCGCACCTAAAAGATCGAGATCCAGAATGCGACCTTGATTGTGTTCCCTTTACTGGCCGATCCTCACCAGAGCTTGATTACGCTTTATGCAATTCGTTCGCATTTGGTGGTTCAAATGCTGTTTTAATTGCCAAACACGTTTAATATAATTAACCAAAAAATTGCTAAAACTCTGATTATTTAATCATTATTTTTACTAAGTCTATAAGAACCCAAAAAATTATATTATGAGAAAACTACTATTAATATTAATGCTTATTTTTATGAGCACCAACGTAATGGCTGAATGGACAGCTCTTAAATGGAGCCATGAAGATGGAGGCTTAACTCTATATGTTGATTACACCACGGTTCGTAAAAAAGATAACATAGTCAAGATGTTAAGTTTGGTTGATTTTGAAGTTACTGAGAAGGGTGAGGTTGATCTTTTCTCTTCTAGAGCGCAGAACGAATATGACTGTAAAGAGAAAAAAATAAGACAACTTTTCTACGCACTATATAGTGACAGTATGGGCAAGGGAAAAATGGAACATTCAAATAGCGAGCATCTGAAATGGCTACCAGTGCGCTCTGGAAGCATGGAAGAAGCAATGTGGAAATCTGCTTGCGACGAGAAAGAATAAAAATTATTAATTAAATCTTTTAGCATTACAAATTAGTAGACAGTAGGAAAATTAGTTCCTAAAATTATAACCAATTGCTCGAGAATTAATATTTCAATAAAATTATAACTATTACCACCTAAGTCAGAACTCGCCTTAGCAATTGATAAGAATAAAACGAATAGCAAGGATCAATAAATGAAAATATTTAATATACTGATCTTTGGCATACTCATAACAACTAATGTTTATGCTGGGGGTGTTTATGGAAATTTATACAACAAATCCGACCTAGTAAGTGATAGAAGTGATTTTGAAATAGATCAAGAGAGAAAGAGATTAAATGCTAAAAGAGAAAAAATAGAGCGCATTGAGGAAGCAGAAAGACAACGACAAAAAGCAAAACAGTTTGATGAAGGTCAGCGTAGAAGCCGTAGATAAGCAGAACAACATAAATAAAATTATTTTTATAACGAAATATTCTATTTTCTAATAATGATTTCCGCCGAAGAAGCACTCAATCGCCTGCGTAAAGGAAACAAACGGTTTGTATCTGATTCTTCTGTTTTCAACAAAATTTCACATAAAAGTCGGCACCATTCTCTGACAGAAGATCAGGACCCATTTGCTATTATTCTTGGCTGCTCTGATTCTAGGGCGCCATCAGAAATTATTTTCGATCAGGGCCTTGGCGATCTTTTTGTGATCAGAGTTGCTGGAAATATTGTTGCGCCTTCACAGATTGGTAGCATTGAGTTTGCCGTAGAAAAATTCGGCACAAGGCTAGTTGTCGTTATGGGTCACTCAAGATGTGGTGCTATACTAGCCACATTGGAGGGCCTCGGGCAACCATTAGAGGGTCAATCAAGGAGCCTTCGCTCTATCGTTGATCGAATACGCCCATCTTTGATATCGTTAGACATAGATCAAGATCCAGAAACACTTCTACAACAAGCTGTTCACGCAAACATTCACTCGTCAGTGCATCAACTCCAACATGAATCAAACATCCTCAAAAATCTGGTAAAAAAAGGAAATCTTCTTGTCCTTGGAGCAGAATACTCACTAGAAACTGGCATCGTAAATTTTTTTGATTAGTTACCATAAGAGCAATAGTTTGGTTTGGTTTGGTTAGATTGGCATTGAGTAATATTATGGTGCTAATGCGGAGATAAAATGAGACAGATTCTATCGATCTTTCTAGTAGTCATTTGCGTACAAGGAATCTGGATGCACTTTATTAATAAGGAGAGCATTAAAGAAACAGCCAAAGGGCTGTTTGAAAAAAGTTTTTCAGGAGGTGTCGAAGTTGATGCAATCAATTTACCTCTTTCCTATACATTTCTAGCTCAAGAAGTGCTCTGTGAGGTCTTTTATACAAGAAGAAAAGGTAAACTTGAAAGTATCAAGTTAATAGTTACTCCTGCAGAAAGTTTGCCTATCCTTTCAGCTTTCGGTATAGGTTACACTTTAAGGTATGATCCATCAGGATTAGAGGTGGTAGAGAAAAGAATATCTCGCGAAAAAATTCGCTAAATCTAAAAGGAGCTACAAGCGTAAGCCTGTAACTCCTCGTTTTTGGTAGGCCGTGCGAGGATCGAACTCGCGACCAACGGATTAAAAGTCCGCTGCTCTACCAGCTGAGCTAACGACCCAAAAGATGTGCATTATACCTATTCAACTTCCGATACTAAAGGTCTAAGAGAAATACTTTTTTTGTAATATACAAATATTATCTAAATTTGTTCTTTTTCAATTCTTTTTGTAGTATGCATTTTGGAAACATTTCCCATTGTCACTAAAATAGTGAGCTCTTACTAAAGATCAAGGGCTGGCCAGAAAGTTCTGGTATAATTTTTAACAGACCCTTTTTCACGTTAGAACTAGACATCGACTAGAAATACCATGATGTTATTTGATCAAAAATTTCTAAAAATTAGAGTTCCTCTTCTAAATAGTGCGCTTTGTACAGCAATACCAAATTGAATCCTTGCCGAGGCATAAATGCATAATGTGATAGAAAAGGCAAAAAATGTTCGAATTGTTATTTTTGATGTGGATGAGGTTCTTACAGATGGCTCCCCTCTACCTTACTGATGGTGATGAAGAAATTAAAGCATTTAATAATTGCATAGCATGAAAACTCTTAAAGCCAGCGGTGTTGATCTTGCCATTATTACTGCAAGGGAATCACGTAGTGTGAAGCTACGAGCTAATAATTTAAATATCACCCTCCTCTACCAGGGCAAAAAGAATAAATTAAAAGTATTTGAATCTTTACTAACTAAATTAAACCTTGACATGTCATCTTGTGCTTATGTCGGTGACGACTTGATTGACCTGCCAGTTATGACTCGCTGTGAACTTTCTATCTGTGTTCCTAGTGCTTCTATACTAGTAAAAAAACATGCGCACTACGTTACAAATTTAGTAGGGGGCCAGGAGGCAGTACGCGAAGTCTGTGAGATGGCAATGCTTTCACAGGGCGCTCTAGATGCACAATCAGATAAATATTTAATATGATCAATAGTCTACCCAACAAATTTCCAATAATCCTAATTATTTTACTTGCATTA
Organism: Nitrosomonadaceae bacterium; assembly: GCA_014237605.1. Taxonomy (GTDB): domain Bacteria; phylum Pseudomonadota; class Gammaproteobacteria; order Burkholderiales; family Nitrosomonadaceae; genus BJGV01. The sequence goes on from JAAZZR010000011.1 coordinate 19,161, forward strand.
TTTACATTCTGGGTGGATAAGACTGTTCGACAACCAACTAGAGAGCAAGAACAAGACCCAGAAAGAAACCCGGATTATATAATGGAGAATTTCTCAACTTATCGAGTGGACCATATACGCAAAAAACACGAAAAACTTTTAGCAGAAAAGATGCTACATTATGTAGCTAATAACGCCACTTATTTTGAACAACCCCGCCTTATGAATTCTAAAATGAACAAACTTGGGATGCGGGTAAGAGCTGATAAAGCAAATATGTCTGGTGACAAAGACATTCATCTAAGTGGAAATGTTAAAGTAGTCCGCTATGATACAGGTGGAAAGGAAACAACTATGACTACTAGTTATTTACATATCAATCAAGATGATGATATTTCAAAAACAAACAAGCCTGCCACTATTATCCAAAATAATACTATTATCAATACAGTTGGAATAGAGATTGATAATAATACGCAAAACATTCATCTATTGTCTGACGTAAAATTTATACATGACAAGATTCGCTAAACTTTTATTTAAGTATTAGCATAAACCGTAAACTATGAAACCTTTTGCCCTATTTTTTCTCTTCGGAATTTTGTTTACAAATCCCGTACTCGCAGAGCGTGCTGATAGTAACAAACCAGTTCATTTAGAATCTGATCGTGCCACAGTTAAGAATACTGGCCGTTCTAATAATGAAAACAGAGTGAGTGTATTTACTGGAAATGTCGTACTAACCCAAGGCACCATGATAATCCGATCAGACAAAATGGAAATAGAAGAAGATGAAGATGGATTCCAAAGCTTTGTAGCCTATGGAAATTTAGTAAGTTACAGGCAAAAGAGTGAAGGAAAGGATGAATATGTTGAAGGCTGGGGTGAACGTATGGAATTTGACAGCAGGGCTGATAAAGTAGAATTCTTTAAGCAAGCAAGGCTAAGACGTGGTGCTGATGAAGTGCATGGGGAATATATCTCTTACGAATCAAAAACAGAATTCTTTCAGGTTAATAATGGAACAAATACAAACGCTAAGAATAGAGTCCGCGCAGTAATCCAGCAAAAGAAAAAGAAGCAAGAATGAGTGAATTAAAAACTAACAAATTAAAGAAAAGTTACAAATCTCGTGACGTAGTAAAAGAAGTATCAATTTCTGTCTCAAGCGGTGAGATTGTTGGTCTGCTTGGACCTAACGGTGCCGGCAAGACCACCTGTTTCTACATGATCGTTGGATTGGTTCCACTTGATGGTGGAACCATATCCTTGGATGATCTCGATTTAAGCCAGATGCAGGTACACCGCCGCGCTCTTCTTGGTCTGGGTTATCTGCCGCAAGAGGCCTCAATTTTTAGGCACCTTTCTGTAGCTGATAATATCTGCGCGGTCCTAGAATTGCAGAATTATAATCCAGACGAGATACAACTACACCTTGATAATCTATTAGATGATCTAAATATCAGTCACCTGAGAGACAATCCTGCACTCGGTTTGTCTGGCGGGGAGCGTCGTCGCGTTGAAATTGCTCGAGCACTAGCGACACAACCTCGTTTCATATTGTTAGATGAGCCATTTGCAGGAGTAGACCCTATAGCAGTATTGGATATACAGAAAATTATTAGTTTTCTTAAGGAGCGCGGCATTGGAATTCTTATTACAGACCATAACGTCAGAGAAACATTAGGAATTTGTGACCGAGCCTATATCATTAGTGAGGGCACCGTTCTTGCTCAGGGCGTGCCCGATGAAATTATTTGTAATGAAAGTGTGAGAAAGGTATATTTAGGAGAACACTTCAAATTATAGAATCAAGGATTAAATTTGTATAAATCTTCTGAAAATTTAATTGCCAAAAATTTATGGTACCCATTCTCCAGTTTAAATTATTGCAGAACCTTGCATTTATACTGAAATTGAAGAAATCCAAATTTAAATTCAATCAATAAATTGAACGAATCACAAGAACCACTTACTAGAAACATGAGATGGTAGAAATCAAAATGGAACTAAATATAGTGATACTCAACTTGAGAATTAACTTAATTTAAGGAGCTATAATGAATCTAAATCTTACTGGCAACCACGTAAAAATTACCCCAGCTATGCGCGATTATGTTTCTGCCAAAGTAGTGAAAATAGAAAATCATTTTGACAATATTATTGATATGAATGTAACACTGTCAGTAGAAAAATTAAGCCAAAAAGCTGAAGCTAATGTACATCTGCGCGGTAAGGATATATTTGTCGAAGCGAACAGTTCCAATATGTACGCCTCTATTGATAGTTTAGTTGAAAAACTAGACCGCAGAATTATAAAAAATAAAGAAAAAAACACAATTCACCGCAATAACAATAATCTTAAACGCCAAGATCCAGAATATTCAGATTAAATTAATTCTATACCAAAGATAGATAAAACAAGAAGAACAGATAGAATATTTCCATATCTGATACTTAACTAGGTTAGAAATATGTATATATTTAACAAATTAAAATAGATTCTTTATATGAGCCTTATTACACAACTATTACCACTATCAAATATAGTCCTAGATCTAGATGCTACAAGTAAAAAAAGGGTATTTGAGCAAGCTGGGTTGTTATTCGAAAATAATCTACATATTGCACAGAAAAAGGTATTTGATAGCTTATTCGCAAGAGAAAAACTTGGCTCTACTGGACTAGGCCAAGGCGTAGCAATTCCACATGGAAGAATAAAGGGACTACCTAAAGCTGCTGCAGCATTTCTTAGAATGAAAGAGCCAGTTTTATTTGAAGCGCCAGATGGAAGACCAGTTAACCTTATTTGTATTTTATTGGTGCCAGAAAAAGCAACAGATCAACATTTACAAATTCTAAGCGAACTAGCTCAAATGTTCAGTGTTAAAAGTTTTCGGGAAAGCCTACTAACATGTAAGAATGCTGAAGAAACTCATCAGCTAATTTCTAATTGGACGCCGGATGCCCCAAATCAGCATATCGAAACTATTTGAAGAAAATAGAGAAAAACTAGGATTAACCTGGAAATCAGGTTCGGAAGGTGACGATAAGAAATTTATACATGAAACCGTCTCCCAAACCAATCAGGGCTTAATTGGACATCTAAATTTTATCCATCCCAATTGGATACAGGTATTGAGTAAGGATGAAGCAGATCACCTCAATCAGCTCGATCCAAAATCGCTAGAAGATAACATACAACGCCTTTCGGAGAGCGGTATGTCATGTATTATTGCCGCGGGGGGAGTGTCAATACCAGAATCTCTGAGTACATTAGCTCTATCTACCCAGACTCCTATCTTATGTTCAGAACGATCCAGCTTAGAAATAATGTGGCGGCTACGCCCCTATTTATGGCGGGTACTAGCCCCAACAGACAGCATGCATGGTGTTCTACTTGACGTATTAGGTATGGGTGTAATGATTACTGGAGAAAGTGGCGTCGGAAAAAGTGAGCTCGCACTAGAATTAGTGAGCCGGGGTCATGGCCTCGTTGCCGATGATGTCGTAGAACTAAACCGTATAGCTCCAGAAACTTTAGAAGGTCATTGCCCAGAAATATTACGAGATTTTCTTGAAGTACGCGGACTTGGAATGCTAAATATTCGTATTATTTTTGGAGAAACTGCGGTACGAAGAAGAAAAAATTTGAACCTTATCGTTCATCTAAAGAAAGCTAGTAGCTCTGATTTTAATGCACTTGAAAGGCTCCCAATTGAGAATGTTAATGAGAATATTATGGGTCTAAGTATTCGCAAGGTTATTATCCATGTTGCTGCAGGACGCAATCTGGCCGTTCTAGTTGAAGCAGCCGTACGTAACTATGTATTACAATTACGTGGTATAAACAGCACTAAAGATTTTCTTGAAAGACATGAGCAAGAGATGGAAAATAAAGAAAGTTAATATCGTCTAAAGAGACAAAAAAGAAAAATTCCTGAAAAAATGAAGAACACCCCACGAACATTTACGCTTGCATTCACGGGAGCCTCTGGTATGCCTTATGGTATAAGGCTCCTAGAGAAATTATTAGACAGCGGAAATCATGTTTTTCTAATGTACTCACAAGCAGCTCAAATTGTTGCACAGCAGGAAATGAAATTAGCACTATCTTCTCGTACCAAAGAAGCAGAAGAATTCTTAAGTCAACGTTTTAAGGCGGAAAAAGGCCAGTTACGTGTATTTGGAAGAGAGGAATGGTTTGCACCTGTAGCATCTGGTTCTAATCCAGCAGACACTATGATAATTTGCCCCTGCACAATGGGGACATTAGCAGCAGTAGCAGCAGGACTAGCACAAAATCTGATAGAACGTTCTGCAGACGTAATGCTGAAGGAGAACCGTAAACTAATACTAGTTCCTCGTGAAACGCCATTCTCTGCTATCCATTTGGAAAATATGCAAAAACTAGTACAGTGTGGTGCAGTTATCCTTCCCCCCAATCCTGGGTTTTACCATCATCCTGAAAGCGTGCAGGATCTTGTAGATTTTGTAGTTGCAAGAATACTCGATCACCTGAATGTGGAACATTCCCTTATTCCGCGTTGGGGTAAAGAAAGCTTATAATACTGGTTCATATCTAAACGGTACGCCCTAATTTACTAAAAAAACCTCTCTTAAACTAGGAATTCTTTAACGCACACTTATCTGTAGAAATTCTTGATATACCCTGTTTAGATACCTGAAAAATACCTGCTTCAGTTACAATAAAATCCATAGCAACATCATGTGGCCTAGGATAAATATCTTCTAACCGAAGAATTTCAAATGCCACACCAATTAACAAAGGGCGCGGATTCATCCTACTAATTGTACGATCATAATAGCCAGCACCATAACCAAGCCGGTACCCCTTAGTATCAAAACCAAGCATAGGTACTATTATTGCATTCACCGTTACCCGTTCAGTATTATCAGTAACAGGAATATTATGGGCACCAATTTTCATTGGAGCTTCTTTCCACCACCTACGGAAACATAACGGTCTTTCTTTACCTTCTATTTCAGGCAAAGCAAGTACCGCTCCATGCGTTTGCAAGGCACTCATTGCGGGTTGGGGGTCATACTCCCCACGAAACGACCAGTAGAATCCAACTGTACTTTTACATAAAATTGGGAACCCATGTTTCAACAAACTGGATATTTCTATACTCCATCGAGTACGATCATTATTAGTAACTGCTTCTCTGCAAGCTAACAGTTCAATTCTTTTTTTCTTTCTCCACTCCTGCCATATTTCCATTATCTGAACTTATTCATGAATAAAATTTAGGTTTAATAGGCTTCTAACTGGCGCTGGGAGTCCAAGTTCCATCACTCGGCAGAAAGGTATCCATTTCTGCTCACCTCTGTTAATCACCAATTTCTTTGAGTCAGCTAACATTGATTTTGGATAAATCCGTAATTTAAAGTGTGTAAAAGAATGATCAACTGATGGTATATGAGCCAGCTGTTTAATCTTTAATCCAAATTTTTGATCGCAATATAAAGAAATATCCTCATTGGCCGGCATTTCTGGTAAGCACCAAAGCCCGCCCCAAATACCTTTTGAAGGACGCCGTTCCAACAAAATCTCCTTCTGCCTTATTATCATTAACATCGTTGTTTCTTTTACCAACAGCAATTTCCTAGGTCTAGCTGCAGGAAATTCTCCTACTTTGTTCTTCTGCAATGCAGCGCACTTAAGATGAATGGGGCATACAGCACATTTTGGCTTATTTCGGGTGCAAATGGTTGATCCTAGATCCATTAGCCCCTGAGAATACGCCTCAATATCTCCATTTACCTTGTTCTCTGGCAATAGCTCTTCAGCTTTCTTCCATAGTAATGTATCTAATTTTTTCTCCCCAAGATAGCCCTCCGCACCAAAATACCGCGTAAGAATACGCTTCACGTTACCATCTAGTATTGCATAGCATTTTCCAAAAGCAAAAACCTGTATCGCAGCAGCAGTCGAACGTCCTATGCCCGGGAGTTTTTTTATAGAATTGCTCTCAGATGGGAATTTGCCTCCATGATTTTTTACAATTAAGCCTGCTGATTTATGTAGGTTTCTTCCGCGAGAGTAGTAACCTAAACCACTCCATAAAGCTAGAACTTCGTCAAGGGATGCTAATGAGAGGCTTTTGATATCAGGATAGCACTGTAGAAATCGCTGATAATATGGGATTACGGTAGCGACTCTGGTTTGCTGCAACATTATTTCAGACAACCAGATAGCATATGGATCACGCGTATTCTGCCAAGGAAGACCATGTCGGCCATGGGCCTTCTGCCAATGTATGATCTGAAAAGAAAAATTAAAATCCGGTTTATTGCTCAAAATTTTGGAAGTCTGATTCATATCTCAAATAACGACCTATCACTAATTAAGAGGAATGAACACGGGGAACAGAGCCTTCGTCGCTAGCTGGACAGGCCTCCACTCTAACATTGAGCCGCGATCGCGTGCTAAAATAAATCTTGTTTATATTCTCAATTTTAACTGATTCTCGGATGTTCTTTAACATGATACAACTCATCATAAACGGTCAAACACAACACTTTGAGTCTACATTGAATGTGACTCAGCTGTTAGAACGAATGACTCTAAATAATAAGCGTATTGCTATTGAGTATAATGGTCAGATTGTTCCTCGCAGTAAATTTAAAGAGCAAATTCTGGTAGATGGAGACCAACTTGAGATAGTGGTTGCCGTAGGAGGAGGATGATCTCTCTTACTGTACAAGATCTCTTCTCTCTGTAAATGGACCCAAAAGATTTCATGGACAATCTAATTATTCACGGCAAGGAATATTCGTCACGACTTTTGGTCGGAACGGGTAAATATAAAAGCTTTACTCAAACACGGGAAGCAATTGATGCTAGTGGCTCTCAAATTATCACCATCGCAGTTCGTCGTACTAATATTGGTCAAAATGCTGATGAACCAAATTTATTAGACCAGCTACCACCATCAGATTTTACCCTGCTACCTAATACAGCAGGTTGCTTCACCGCTGATGATTCAATACGTACTTTACGCCTTGCTCGCGAGCTACTCGATGGCCACAACCTAGCAAAATTAGAGGTACTTGGCGATCCAGATACACTTTATCCTAATGTCGTAGAAACTATTAAAGCTGCAAAGGTTCTAGTAAAGGAAGGATTCCATTTGATGGTATATACCTCGGATGATCCTATAGTTGCAAAACAACTAGAAGATATAGGCTGTGTTGCCATAATGCCATTAGCATCATTAATAGGCTCAGGTATGGGAATACTGAATCCATGGAACTTAGAGATAATTATTAATAATACGAACGTTCCAGTGATTGTTGATGCTGGTGTAGGTACAGCTTCCGATGCGACCATTGCTATGGAGCTTGGTTGTGATGGAGTGTTAATGAATACTGCAATTGCCGCCGCGGAAAATCCTATATTAATGGCTTCGGCAATGAAAAAAGCGGTAGAGGCAGGGCGTGATGCTTTCTTAGCAGGAAGAATGAAAAAGAGAACAACATATAATGCTAGTCCTAGCTCACCAATAAATAATACAATTTCCAAAAATAAATTTTCGTGATTTATTTTTCTCTATCTTAAATGCCACAACAACATAATGTTATTCGTAGCTTTGTACTTCGACAAGGTCGAGTCTCAAATGCACAACGTCGTGCATACGAAGATTTGCTCCCGAAATATGGCCTGCCCTACACGAAAGATCTTCTTAACTTTGAGATGATTTATGGGAGGAAAGCCCCAAGATACCTTGAAATAGGATCCGGTATGGGCGAAACAACAGTTTCCATTGCCAGGTCACACCCACAAAATGACTATCTTGCAATTGAGGTTTACACACCGGGTATAGGTAGTTTATTAAAACAAATTGAAGAATTTAAATTAACTAATTTACGTATTATCCAACATGATGCAGTAGATGTAGTGAGCAATATGTTTCCACAAGAATATCTTGATGGGATTCATATTTTCTTTCCTGATCCATGGCCTAAATTACGCCACCATAAACGAAGACTAATCCAACCAAAATTTATATCACTCTTGTGCAAGCACCTAAAATTGGGTGGCTATATACATGTGGCTACTGATTGGAATAATTATGCGGATCAGATTTTGGAAGTAATGAGCAATGAATTGAGTCTAACCAACACAGCAAGAGACTTCGTGCAGCGCCCAGAATACCGTCCATTAACTAAATTTGAACAACGTGGTTTACGATTAGGTCATAAAGTTTGGGATCTAGTATTCAAAAAAATTGATTCCTAACTCATATTAGCAATCAATTCTGTTATCCATTTCATTTTTCCGGAAGAAAAATCTGCAATAAATCATTAAGAAAACGCTTCCCAGTTAGCGTTGGAGCCATATGGGAATGACTGCGTATTATTAATCCACGCTGCTCAGCTTCATTAAGCTGTTGTTGGATTCCCGTAATTGATAGACCAGTACGTTCCTGTAATAACGCTATTTCAAATCCATCCGTAAGTCTCAAAGCATTCATTAAAAATTCAAACCACCTGTCATTCTTACTTACCTCATGCTGCTCCTGTAATAGGACATTCGGAGAATTCATACCTACTATTTCTTTGAGAAGATACTCCTTTGGATTTTTATAGCGTACCTGCCGCACTATCCTGTCTGCAAAACTAATTTTACTATGTGCGCCTGCTCCGATACCAAGATAATCTCCAAAAAGCCAATAGTTTAAGTTGTGCTTTGATTTGTATCCTGGGCAAGCAAATGCTGAAGTCTCATAATTTATATAACCACTTCTCTCAAGCCTTTCTTCAATCATTAGTTGCATATTTGCAGATAGCTCATCATCTGGTAAGGGTGGTGGATAACGATGAAATAATGTATTTGGTTCTAATGTAAGATGATAGGCAGAAATATGCTGCACATTAAAATTGCATGCGGCCTCAATATCTTCTGCTGCTTCCTCAAGTGTCTGGTTGGAAAGTGCATACATCAGATCAAGGTTTATGTTTTTGAAATACTTCTGTGCAATTTTTACTGCATGACGCGCTTCCTTGTCATCGTGAATACGCCCAAGATTACGGAGATGTGTTGGATTAAAACTTTGTATGCCAATAGACAAACGATTAATCCCTGCAGTATGAAAATCAGCAAATTTCTTTGATTCAAATGTGCCGGGATTAGCCTCTAAAGTAATCTCAATCTGATCCTCTAAAGGTACTAATGTTCTTACTGCCGTCAGTATCGTATCAATTGCTCGAGCACTGAATAGACTTGGCGTTCCCCCGCCAAAAAAAATACTGCTAATTTTACGGCCCCAGATTTGAGGCAATGCGATTTCCAAATCACGGATTAGCCTGGATACGTACTCATGTTCTAGCGAATCCACATTCCCATTAACTTGATGCGAATTAAAATCACAATATGGACATTTCGTTACGCACCATGGAATATGGATATAGAGGCCCAATGGCGGGAGCTGCTTCAGCTCCGGGGCTTGAGAGTTAAATATATCAGAAGGAGAAATTATTGAAGCCATAGTAAATTTATATCAAACAGAAAAATATACTTCCTGGCTTCTACATTAAAAAGGTTAACTATTCTGAATCCTTTCCAAGGTCACCTAATGCTTCTTCACTAATGTACCTAGTCAAGCGCATTAAAGCTTTTCCACGATGGCTGATAAGGTTTTTATCTTCAATGGAAAGTTCAGCGGCTGTCTTTCCCAAATCCGGAAGATAAAAATAGGGATCGTAACCAAATCCACCTGTACCCCTTGGCTCCAGAATAATTCTGCCATACCAGCTTCCATCAGTTATGATAGGTTGTGGGTCATCAGCATAACGCACCAGTACGATAATGCAGTAATAATGTGCACGACGATCCTGTTTGGTTCTTAGATTTTCAATCAACAGCTGGTTGTTACGCTGATCAGATTTAGGCTCTCCCGCATAACGCGCTGAATAAACTCCCGGCCTTCCATTCAGCACATCCACACAGATTCCAGAGTCATCTGCTAATGCAGGTAATCCAGTTTGTTTACTGGCATGACGTGCCTTCACTAGAGCATTCTCC
>JAAZZR010000120.1 GCA_014237605.1 Nitrosomonadaceae bacterium
AAAATATTGTCTACTACCATGTGAGTGTACAGATCCTTATTATACTTCGCTATTTTAAATATTTTCAAAACTATCAGCATACAAATTCCACAAATGATAAAATTTTCTAATTATTTTAATAAATAATATGTTCTATATCTATTACCTATCATTTTAACTCAAAACCATATTAATTTATGCAAAAACATGTGCAAAAAATGAAAAAACTTTCCCCTACCCCTAAAAATTGAAAAAAATCAAGGTCATTTTTTCAAATCTGAATTTCTCCAAAAAAACTACCGCTTTCAGATGGCAAACATCCGGATATCGAAACCAGACATATCAAAGATATAGAAAAAGTGGGTGGCATAAAATCCGCAGGGGGGTGCAGGGGGGGTTACGGTAGCCTTCCGTCTAATTGGTTATGCTTTACATTTTTATATGGATATTTAAAGAGAAAGTGATCAACCAAATCAACAACATGGGATATAGTCTAGTGAGGTTCATGATTCATTGATTAGTTTGAGATGACTATAATTGTAGTTTATATAATAACTGTAGAATTTTT
>JAAZZR010000121.1 GCA_014237605.1 Nitrosomonadaceae bacterium
TTAAAGCTACATCGTTACCCATTAATGTATGGATAATATCTTGATCTTTTTTAACATTTTTTGAGTACTGCACTTGAAGTAAATTTCTTGTCTCAGGATTTAAAGTTGTACTCCACAACTCTTCCGGATTCATTTCGCCTAAACCTTTAAATCTTTGTATGCTCATTTTTGATTTTTCTTCATCATAACCTTTTAAAAATTCCTTACTTCCTTTTTTAAGTTTTTGTAATTCTTTTGAATTATTTAAAATATATTCTTCAAGCTCTTTTTCATCTTTAATATAAACACTTTTTGATCCTTTATTAATTTTATATAATGGAGGTTGAGCAAGATAAATATGTCCATTTTCTATGAGTTTATTAAAAGGTTTATTGTTAAAAAAAGTAAGTAACAACGCTCTAATGTGAGATCCATCTACATCAGCATCAGTCATTATAATTATTTTTCCATATCTGAGATCCTTTAAGTCTAGTTCTTCAACTTTTGGATCTAGTCCTAATGCATTAATTAATGTTACTATTTCATTTGAAGAAATCATTTTTGATAAT
>JAAZZR010000122.1 GCA_014237605.1 Nitrosomonadaceae bacterium
TCACTTTATTTAAAGCATTAACATATGCCTTGGCTGAAGAGGTAATAATATCGGTATCAACCCCCTGACCATTGACAATTTTTCCTTCATGTTCAAGGCGAACATTAACCTCTCCAAGAGAGTCAGTTCCTTGGGTTACATTTGTAACTGAATATAGTTGGAGTTTTGGCTCAATATTAACTAAAGACAATATAGCAGTAAAGGCAGCATCAACTGCGCCCGATGTTTTTGCTGAGGCACTTTGCTCATTTCCATTAATTGATAGTGTTATATCAGCAGTATTATCTTTTCCAGTCTCAGCAGAAACTTTGAGAGAAACTAATCGAATAACCTCTGTTGCTTCAGTTTGTGCTTCAGTAACTAATGCTTGAAGATCTTCATCGAAAATATCATGCTTTTTATCAGCTAAGGTCTTAAAACGAGAAAATGCATCATTTAATGCCTCGTCTGATTCAAAATCAACCCCGAGTTCACCAAGCCTAGCTTTGAAAGCATTTCTGCCAGAGTGCTTACCTAGAACTAAAGAATTAGCATTCCATCCAACATCT
>JAAZZR010000123.1 GCA_014237605.1 Nitrosomonadaceae bacterium
CCTTCTCTAAGAACTTAAATGAGTTGATATTCTTTAGTTCAGCTCTTGTTCCTAGACCTTCACCTCGCTTTCTGACTGAAACATTGGCATCGCATCGGAAAGAACCCTCTTGCATATTTCCATCACATATCTCGATATATTGAACCAAAGCATGAATTTTTTTCGCATAGGCAACAGCTTCTTTAGCGCTGCTCATGTCAGGTTCTGAGACAATCTCTAGCAATGGGGTTCCGGCTCGGTTTAAATCTATTGCAGTATAGTCATCATATAGATCATGGATAGATTTTCCTGCATCTTCCTCAAGGTGGGCACGAGTGATACCCACTGTTTTATTGTCTCCACTTTCTAAAGTGATTTCAATAGAGCCTTCACCAACGATTGGAATCTCAAATTGTGAGATTTGATAACCTTTGGGTAAGTCAGGATAAAAATAATTCTTTCTCGCAAAAATCGAGTTTTTATTAATGGCTGCATTCACTGACAGGCCAAAACGGAGAGCCATTTTAACAACTTCCTCATTTAAAACCGGTAACACCCCAGG
>JAAZZR010000124.1 GCA_014237605.1 Nitrosomonadaceae bacterium
TTTATAGACAAAATTTAAAGTGTCGGAGAAAATGTTGGACAATATAATTTAAAAAATAAAATTATTGCTACAATTAACAATTCAGAAAATGTTGATATAGATAAAATAAAAAGAAATTTTTTAACAAACTCTTCTTTTAATACAATTTTTTTTCAACTTCCAGTTTTAGTGCCAAAAAAATATTTTCATATTATATTGGTCAATATATTATCTAGTAGGAGTGAAAATTTCAAAAACTTTCAGGACCGGTAAATTTGTCATTTTAAGACAGTTTGGGGCAAAATTGGAAATTTCGGGATTATTTTGATATTGTTAATCACACATAATTGTTTTAATTTTGGTATATGTAGTATTTAAGTTTTGCATTTTTTACATGTTTTCACATCTATTACAATGTATAAGACAATATAACATGATTTATTTGAGAATTTTAAACATACGAAGGACAAAAATGCACATATACTGCAGTCATATGCTAAAACGCTAAAAACAGCAATTATTGAAGTGTTTAAAGCAGCCATTATTGGGGTATATAGTTTG
>JAAZZR010000125.1 GCA_014237605.1 Nitrosomonadaceae bacterium
TTCGAAAACCAAACCCGAGAGCATCCGAATTTTCTGGCTCATATTGTAAAGCGGCATCATTTAATCGAAGTTTTGCAAGCGCATCTCTGAATTTTTCATAGTCCTCACCTGAGGTCGGAAATAGGCCCGCAAATACGCGTGGCTGAACCGGCTTAAAGCCTTCTAGTGGCGTTTCAACAGGGTTCTTACTTCCCGTAATGGTGTCACCCACTGGCGCCCCATCAATATTCTTAATACTGGCAATAAGGTAACCTACCTCGCCAGCCTTCAAGCTGTCAGTCTTCGTTCTTTTAGGAGTAAAAATTCCCACCTCATCCACAAGGTGCTCGTTCTTGTTTGAGAAGATTTTAATTTTTGTTTTGGGCTTTATCTCACCATCGATGACTCTAATTAATGAAACTACCCCAAGATAATTATCAAACCAAGAGTCAATAATAAGTGCTTTAATTTGTCCATCTAAATTACCTTTAGGGGCAGGTATTTTTTCTACAATTTGTTCAAGAATTTCTTCAACGCCTATTCCAGATTTAGCGCTTGCAT
>JAAZZR010000126.1 GCA_014237605.1 Nitrosomonadaceae bacterium
TGCAATAATTAGTAAAGGTTTGCCGGCCTTTTGGACCGCCTCAAGTGCTGGCAATAAATCACGAATATTTGCAATTTTAGAGTCATGTAACAAGATATAAGGTTGCTCTAGATCAGCAGTCATAGATTCTTGGTTATTGATAAAGTATGGAGAAAGATAACCACGATCAAACTGCATCCCTTCAACAACGTCAAGCTCGTTTTCAAGTGTTGAACCCTCTTCAACTGTAATTACGCCTTCTTTTCCAACTTTTTCCATAGCTTTGGCAATAATTTCGCCAACAGACTCATCTGAATTTGCAGAAATTGTTGCAACCTGTGAAATTGCTTCGCTATTTTTACAAGGCTGAGATGATTTTTGTAAGGCTGAAACTACAACCTCAGTCGCCTTATCAATACCTCTCTTAAGGTCCATTGGATTCATTCCAGCTGCAACAGATTTAACACCTTCTGATATCAAAGATTGAGCTAAAACAGTCGCTGTTGTTGTTCCATCACCCGCGATATCATTAGTTTTTGATGCTACCTCTTTAACCATT
>JAAZZR010000127.1 GCA_014237605.1 Nitrosomonadaceae bacterium
GTTATTGTGAGAAAAGAGAAAAAGAGCAAAATATAAAAAATCAATCCTAAATCATATCATGGTGAGCGTCAAGATCATTTCATGATCTCTTGTTACACTTGTCTTTTAATGTTTTTGAAATGTACTTTAAGTACACACAAAGTTAAAAATTATTATCACTAACAAACGTTGATAAAAAAAGGCCCTAAATTTGGTCATAATTACCCTAAAAAGGCCCTAAAAAGGCCCTAAATTTGACTATCCAAAATGAGTATGAACCCTGCTTTTGTCCGTCGTCGTCCGTCGTGTGTAAACAATTTACATATTTGACTTCTCCTCTGAAACCACTGGTCAGATTTTGATGAAACTTGGTCACAATGATCACCTAGTGGTGGGGATCAGAATTTATACTTGAAAAGGGTCTGACCCCCCAGGGGGCTGAGGGCGGGGTCAAGTAGTGTTAAATCTTCTAATGACTTTTCTTCTGAAACCACTGGTCATTTAGTTTGAATAAAAGTTAGTTACAATGATCATTTAGTGGTGGGATCAGAATTTATAAAAA
>JAAZZR010000128.1 GCA_014237605.1 Nitrosomonadaceae bacterium
CCAAATCGCAAGAAATGGTGGTTGGGATGGTTCTATCATTGTTGAGCGTGTCAAAAACGAAAAAGGTAGCTACGGATGGAATGCAGCCACTGGAGAATATGAAGACCTCACCAAAGCAGGTGTCATTGATCCAACAAAAGTGGTTCGTACAGCACTTCAAAATGCAGCCTCTGTTTCCTCGTTGCTCTTGACAACCGAAGCACTTATTGCTGAGAAACCCAAAGATGACAAAGCTATGCCATCAGCTCCTGAAGCAGCCGGTATGGGCGGCGGTATGGGCGGTATGGGTGGTATGGGCGGTATGGGTGGTATGGGCTTTTAGTTCTCCATCAATTGTCGTTTAAAAAGAAAGGGCAGAATTCTTCCATGAATTCTGCCCTTTTTATATCTGCATTTAATAACAACAATACTTCAACCAGCGCGTGACACTGATGCTCATCGTGTTTTTTAAACACTCTTTGTAAAAACTTTTTTATGATGATTGCACACTTTAATTCTAAACAATTGA
>JAAZZR010000012.1 GCA_014237605.1 Nitrosomonadaceae bacterium
GTTGTTAACTCATTGTTATCGATCAATATTTTCCCATCTGTAGGCTGTATGAATCGTGGCACTAAATTAATTAGAGCGTTTATAGTTTCATCAGAAGAGCCAACCAAAGCAACTTTTTCTCCTGGTCTGATGGTGAGTGAAAAATCCTTTAGAGCGTTGTGATAGCTAACATGTTTGAACTGTAATTCACCTTGTGCATGATCTATGGTTATTTTTCCCTTGTCTGACTCGGTTTCCAGATCTAGAACAGAGTAAATATCTTTTGCTACAGCAGTACAATTCTGTATCGACCCATTTTCTTTGATGAGTTGTTTCAAGGATGCAGATAGAATTAATATTGAAACAATAAATGAAAAAGAACTACCAGCGGTTATCTCATCAATAAGAGCCTGATGAATAGCTAGGTAAAAGATAGTGGATAGGGCAATAGCTATAACTATATTTATTGATGATTCTTTTAAAATAGTAGTATTAGTATTCTTGATATTAAATTTTCGTATCTGGTCGACTTCATCTTGGAAGCGCTGAAGTACATGATGCCGACCTCCATTTAGTACTACTGTCTTGTAATTTTCTGTTGATTCTTTTATTACTTGAATAAGATTTTTTGTTATTTGATATTTTTTTTCATCGGCGTCATGCGATCGGCCATAAATTATCTGTGCGCTTAGTAAAGCTATTGTAGTTAGCATTAAAGCTAATAATGATAATTCTAAGTTTAGATAGAGTATCCATATTGATAATCCAATAATAGTCAGTATATTCTTTATAAAGATTGATGCTGCCCTAGCTCCATCTTGAGTAACTTGTATTACATCAGAAGTAAGTTTTGAAACTAAATTTTCACTTGTTTGTTCCTCGTAGTAGTGTGAGGGTAGCATTAGAATCCTATTGAAAATTGCTGTTTGCAGATCCGATGTTAAGGTACTCCCTATCCAATTTATTCCATAATTGCTGATATATCTAGATAGACTCTGCACCATAATAAAAGCAATGATAATTAATGGAATGAACTGTATGGAGCCATATTCTTTACTGATAAAGATGCTATCCAATATTGGTTTGATAAATATTGGGATGGCTGTATAAGTTATCGCCATTAGAACTATGCTTGATAGAACCAATATAAATATTAACCGATAGGGGGCAAGGTGGCCCATTATGCGCAGGAACAACTGATAATTAGTCATGATTTGAGTATTCAGCATCAGCGCACAATATCAGAAATAAGGGAAATAGAGTAAATGATGCTTCAAGTTGCAGATGACGGCAAATTAAATGTTTCTGACCATGTTATTTGTTTAGTTAAAGAATTAGGCGGTAGGTAGCGTAGATAGACATTTAATAATATCAAGGAAATTATCTTCATGAGGAAGGAGTGTGGAAAACTATGTGCCGACAAAGCTGTAGTAGTTAAATTAATCGTGAAATAACATTTGAAGCGCTCTGTTATCGGTTGACTTGGAAGGGATTATCAAATTATAGTGCGTTGATGAAAGAAGAACTTAAGTTACTAGAGGAAAAGATTAATCAATTTGTACAATTGTGTCACCATCAGCGCACAGAAAATATACAACTAAGCGAACAATTAGCTGAAATTACCAGTGAAAATAAGGATTTGTCAGAAAAAATAAATGGAGCAACTAATCGTTTAGATACAGAGAATATCAAGCTGCGTGAGCAGTTAGCAGAGGCTGCTAATGAGAATAAGGATTTGTCAGAAAAAATAAATGGAGCAACTGATCGTTTAGATACAGAGAATACCAAACTGCGCGAGCAATTAGCAGAGGCTACTAGTGAGAATAAGAATTTGTCAGAAAAAATAAGTGGAGCAACTAGTCGTTTGGAAGCTCTCCTAACTCAATTCCCAAATTCTCCAATCATAAATAATATAAGTGATGACTGATAACAACGCTGTAGATGTCGCCATTATGGGGCGTGAGTTTCGAGTTACTTGCCCTGATGCGGAACGTGAAGAATTGCTTCAAGCAGTGACGTATCTTGATAAAAAAATGTGTGAGATCAGAGAAAATGGAAAGGTTGTTGGTTCTGAGCGTATCGCTATAATGGCGGGTCTTAATATAGCCCATGAACTTCTTGCTGTGAAAGTAAAGGGAGATTGTGATATGGGAGAAGTTAAGCGTAAAATAGATCACATGCAAATGTTGCTTGACACAGCAAGCAACCCCGTAACATAATTTTTAATTAGAGTTGTCCCCTGTGATGTTAGCTTAGGCGTATATTCTTTGAGCCAATATCTATAGATGGTCGTTAACCAATGTGATGCTGTTGTGTGTATCCTATATGGAAGTGCCTGATGCGTCCGGGAATGACCGATTTGAACCTTATGGTTCAAGATGATCGTCTGGCGGCATATACGGGGGGCTTTAGTAATGATGATAGCTAGTCATTTTATAATATGCGTTACTGGTTAGTGAAGGCTGATCCGTCAGATATAAGCGTTGACGATCTTAGAAATAGACCCAACGGAATTATTGCTTGGTATGGTATACGAAATTATCAGTCACGAAATTTTATGCGTGACCAGATGAGTGTTGGTGATCAAATCCTTTTCTACCATTCAAGTTGTAAACAACCTGGCATAGTAGGAACTGCTGAAGTTTGTAAACTAGCATATCCTGATTCAACTCAATTTGACCCGAATAGTAAATATTTTGATCTGAAGGCTACTTCAGAACGCCCGCGTTGGTTTAATGTAGATATAAAATTTGTTAGCAAGTCCCAATTAATTAGCATTAAGGAACTGAGATGTATCCCAGCTCTAGAAGGTATGCGCATTTTACAAAAGGGCAATCGTTTATCTATTACACCTGTGGATCCTGCAGAATGGAAATATATTATTGGGATTATGCGATAGTAGTTTCTTCGTCAGAGTTGTTGTAAGCAAACCAGGCTAAAATAATGCCAAAACTAAATTTCAGCTTAAGCAGAAAATAAAGTGGAATGGTGGCTAGGTTACCTGTGCTTAGGTGCAGTTGTAGGTTTTTTTGCCGGATTATTTGGTATTGGTGGCGGACTGGTTATGGTTCCAGTGCTAAGCTTTCTTTTCAGTGCGCAAAATTTTCCCTCTGATCGTATTATGCATCTTGCCCTTGGTACTTCCATGGCAGCGATAATTTTTACCTCTCTTTCCAGTCTACGTGTTCATCATATAAACGGAGCAGTAAACTGGAATACAGTAAAGCTTTTTGCGCCAGGGATCATCTTTGGAACATTCTGTGGAGTAGCTCTTGTAAATAGTCTTTCTGGAAGGTGCTTGAGTATCTTCATAATTCTATTCATTTATTATGCTGCAACTAAAATGTGGGTTAATAGTGCCACTAGCCCTAGTAGGAATCTTCCGGGAAAAGCTGGGATGTTTGCTGCCGGGTGGATTATAGGTGGGATGTCTAGTTTAGTAGCTATTGGTGGGGGAATATTAACTGTACCATTCCTTTCTGCATGTAATGTAAGGCTGCAGCATGCTATTGGTACTGCATCCGCAATTGGCTTTCCTATCGCAATTGTAGGAACAGCTAGTTATATTGTTATCGGTATCGTTCAGTCTCAAGAGCTTCCAGTATATAGCCTAGGCTACATTTATTTACCAGCACTGGTAGGAATAGTTGTCTCTAGTGTAGTTTCTGCCTCTATAGGCGCAAAGGTTGTTTATATTACGCAGACCGCAACTATTAGGAGAATCTTTGCAATATTGCTATATGTTTTGGGAACTAAAATGTTAGTAGGTCTTTTCTGAAATACTTATATAGTTGTCAAAAGTTTCAATACTTCCTGATATTTATCTGAAGTCTTGGTAAGAATGTCCTCAGATAGAATGGGGGCTGGTGCTTTTTTGTTCCAGTTATGAGTTTCTAACCAGTCTCGAATTAATTGTTTATCGTAACTTGGCGGATTTTCTCCGGGATTATATTTATCAGCTGGCCAGAATCTAGATGAATCTGGGGTGAGCGCT
The DNA here is from genome assembly GCA_014237605.1 of Nitrosomonadaceae bacterium. Lineage (GTDB taxonomy): Bacteria > Pseudomonadota > Gammaproteobacteria > Burkholderiales > Nitrosomonadaceae > BJGV01. The sequence continues at coordinate 3,974 of JAAZZR010000012.1, forward strand.
TCGTCAATTAGATAAAGTTTGCCTGTATGGTCTTGACCAAATTCAAATTTGGTATCGGCAATAATAATTCCTTTAGTTGCAGCATAGTCTGCCGCCTCAGTGTACAGGGCGATCGCTTTGTCACGTATTTGAAGTGCTAATGTGCCGCCTATAATTTTTTCTGTTTCTGAAAACGATATATTCTCATCATGTGCACCCATTTCTGCCTTAGTTGAAGGTGTAAAAATTGCCCCATTGGGTAATTTTGAAGCTTCCTGCAGCCCGGCAGGAAGTGTGATTCCACAAATTGTATTGGTCTTCTTATAGTCTTTCCAGCCAGACCCTATCACATAGCCTCGTACGATGGCCTCAATTGGTAGTGGTTTTAGCCTTTTTACTACAAATGCACGTCCCGATACCTGATCTAATTCATTATTTGGTACAAGTGATTCAGGCTGAATATCAGTCAGATGATTGGGTATAATGTGCCTTAGTTTCTCAAACCAGAAATTGGACATAGCAGTTAATACTTTACCTTTTCCAGGAATTGGTGTGGGCAGAATTAAGTCAAAGGCGGATAGCCTGTCTGTCTGGATAATCAATAACTTATCTTCATCAACAGCATAGATATCCCTTACTTTTCCTCGGTGCAGAAAATCTAGGCTAGTGAGATTGGATTCAAATAAAGCTTTCTCAGGCAGGATCATTTTAGTTTACTCAAGTTTAAAGATTGCTAATAAAGAAGAAGAAAATAAGGCTGTATTAGCAGCATCTGTCCTATCTATCGCAAATATGGCAACAAGAATATATTTTGGTATATACCACTTGTAATTATACAACGCAGGCAACGATCAATCTCTGTTTTAGCATATTCATGTGTATTATCCGGAGTCTTGTGAGCAAAAACAGGATGATTTTTTGTTAAAAAAATGTTTAGCGAAAAAAAATTGTATAACCATCAGGCATAGTGTGATTAAATTGTATTTTTAGAGGTGCCCTAATGTTATCTTTTGGACTCAGGATTAAATGGTGTATTTTTGTGAAAGAGTTTACACAATTATTACATAGACTTCTAAAATTTGGATTTATTGCAAATATTGTCACACTCTATTCTTCAACAACTATTCTAATTTTAAAATGATTAATCCATCAGTATATATTGTTATGGGCAGTGACAGCGACTGGAATGTAATGCAGCATGCTGTTGCTATATTAGATGATTTTAATATAGCGTATGAAGTCAAAATAATTTCTGCGCATCGAACACCTGACTTATTATTTAAATTTGCTGAAGAAGCCAGAGGCTTGGGTGTTCAATGTATCATTGCTGGTGCTGGTGGCGCAGCCCATCTACCTGGCATGATTGCAGCAAAAACAACTGTGCCAGTTCTAGGCGTGCCTGTGAATTCAAAGTATTTACAAGGTATTGACTCCTTGCTTTCTATTGTGCAGATGCCTAAGGGAGTACCGGTTGCTTCTTTTGCGATTGGTAATGCGGGTGCGGCTAATGCTGGTTTGTTTGCTGTAGCTCTGCTGGCGGTTAACAATAGTGAGTTAGGTGAGCGATTGATTTCTTTCCGGCAAGAGCAAACGGAAAAAGTATTAGCTATGAAGTTGCCAAAATAATGCTTGTTAAGCCTGGGGCAATGCTGGGTTTGCTGGGTGGTGGCCAGCTTGGCCGCATGTTTACAAAGGCAGCGCAACACTTAGGATATCAAGTCACCGTGCTGGACCCAGCACCAGAGAGTCCTGCGGGCCGAGTAGCAGATCATTTTATTTGTGCTGATTATGTGGACCATCATGCCTTACTGAAATTAGGTGCTGATTGTGTGGCTATTACTACAGAATTTGAAAATATTCCTGCGGGATCACTCAAAGAACTTGCAGAAACTTGTGTAGTAAGCCCTGACGCACATGGTGTATCCATCGCACAGAATAGAAAAAAAAAAAAAAAATTTCTTGTAGAAAATAATTTTTCAGTGGTGCCGTTTGCAATTATCGATAATACAGATAGATGCGTAGAAATTAATTATACTGATCTTTTTCCTGGCATCTTGAAAGTCAGTCAGTTTGGATATGATGGTAAAGGACAGAGACACGTAAGTAGTGAGGCAGAATTAGAAGCGGCTATTAATGACTTGAACAGAGAAATTTGTGTACTGGAAAGGTTAATGCCACTAAGTTGCGAGATCTCTGTCATTGTTGCACGCGGTAGTGATGGAGAATTAACTAGTTTTCCTGTTTCTGAGAATCGGCATGTTAATGGCATATTGGATATTAGTATTGTTCCTGCAAGAGTCTCCCGTGAATTAGCACAGCAGGCGAATGACATAGCAACTCAAGTAGCTGAGAAACTCAATTATCAAGGCGTATTATGTGTGGAGTTTTTTGTACTGGAAGATGGCCAGTTGTTGATCAATGAAATTGCACCTCGCCCTCACAACAGCGGGCATTATTCTATTGACGCTTGTTTTACATCACAGTTTGAGCAGCAGGTAAGGGTGTTGTGTGGTTTGCCACTTGGTAATACAGGAATGCATAGTGCTGCTGTAATGGTTAATCTTTTAGGTGATTTGTGGCAGCAAGGTGAGCCTGATTGGAGTCATGTCTTACAGCAGCCATCTACTAAATTACATTTGTACGGTAAATTAGAAGCACGCCCTGGCCGTAAAATGGGACACTTTACTGTATTGGATGAGACGACTGATCTGGCATTATCAAGAGCGATAGAAATTAAGTGTCATCTCAAACAACATTCGAAGACATAATGATTTCTACTAATGCTTGCTTCATTGGTTCCAATTGCTAAATCTCATATTTAGAGTAGTATTTATTTTTTTACTGAGTGCGAATATTATTTAACATCTCCACATTTACCAATTTATTTCCATGATCTTGTCCTGATAAGACACTAAATGGTTCTGATGGCTCACCTAAATCAGATAGCACGATAGATGCATCGGTGAAGTCCTGTTTTTCAGTATAGCTGTTTACTGTAACAACTGTGTCAAGACCTGCGGCAAGAGCAGATTTTAATCCGCATTCAGAGTCTTCTATCGCTATACATTGTTGTGCTTGTAAACCTAGACGCTCAAGCGTCCATAGATAAATATCTGGCGCTGGTTTTTTTTTAGGAACGATATTGCCTGCCGCGATGACATTAAACCAAGAGAGAGAGTCCTCACCTAATGTGGATTTTAGAAGTGTAGTTACATTCTCTGGTGTAGTGTTTGTTGCGATTGCAATTTTTATTTTAGCAAGGCGTAGTTCTTGAATTAGGCGAGTAACGCCTGGGCGAAGTGGGATTAGACCGCGATTAAGTAATGCTACAAAATGCTTTGTTTTAATACTATGCAAATCAGCAATCCAGGCATCTAATTCGTTTATCTTTAATTTGTCAGGGGCATATTTCTCTATGTAATAGCGGATACGCTCTTTCCCCCCTGTAATATTAAGTAGTTCTCCGTATAGTGTAACGTTCCAATTCCAGCTAAGGCCGAAATCATTAAATGCGGCATTAAAAGCAAGGCGGTGACCATCACGTTCGGTATCAGCTAGTGTGCCGTCCACGTCAAATAACACCGCAGAAATCTTATTTTTTTGCATTATCTAATATGAGAATACCAGTTTGACATTGCTTGTTAAGGAACTTAAGGGGCTATTATGCCCTCGATGGAACAAAACTTGCTCGCTGCAAACGGTCCAATACTGCCATCCAATCTGGATCATTAGGTGGCGCTTCTAATAATAGGCGATCATATTGGCCATTATCGAATCTACGCAAGGTTGCATAGAGCTGCCTACCATAGGCTGTTGGTTCGTTAGGCATTGGGAAAGACATAAAATCTTTATTTTCTCTTTTAGTAAGGAATTCTGCTGACCAGCCTAGCAATATTGGACATAAACCTAGTTGTTTTATTTCGCCACAACGTTTCCATAATGATGCATTGGGCCAGATTTCAAGTGGTGTTAATGGAGCGTAATGAGAGTCTAGAGCACCTGATACGCGTATATCAGATTGTTCCTTTTCTGAAAGAAGGACCTCATCATCTAGCACTTCAGCTAATTTTGTTAATGGGATTCCACCCGGTCGCAAGACAATTGCAGAGTTTCCCTTAAAACTAACGATCGTACTTTCAAGACCTATTCTACACAAGCCACCATCCAGGATCATGTCTACTTTATGACCCAGCTCATCGAAGACGTGTGCTGCAGTTGTAGGGCTGATCCGCCCAAAACGATTTGCTGATGGCGCAGCTAATGCCCTTTCAGGTCCCATGGCATCTAATAGTGCGCGCGCAGTGGGATGGTCTGGCATTCTTAGTCCTACCATATCTTGGCCACCTGTTACATTTAAAGAGACATGATTGGTTCGTGGCAGGATTAAGGTTAGTGGTCCGGGCCAGAAGTGTTTAGCAAGTAGTTTAGCCGCCCTTGGTATCTCCTGTGCCCAGTGATCAAGTTGAGCTAATTGGGAAAAATGAACTATTAACGGATGGTTCGCAGGTCTTTCTTTAATTTCAAATATACGGCTTACTGCGGACGGAATCGAGATGTCTGCTCCTAGGCCGTATACAGTTTCTGTTGGAAAGGCTACTATTTTACCCGCCTTTAGTTTAGTAGCAGCAGAAGAAATTTGACTAGATAATTCGGGCATCAGAGTAGTAGTACATATGTTATAGAAATTGTCTCTACATTTCTGAAGTATAAAAAAACAACAGATTGTTTATTCCTTATCCTTAAAAGGATTTTAAATTTTAAGGATATTGTCTTCTTGGTTATAACTCATCGCGCTTCTCTAGTCAGCAATAAACTTAAAGAACTAATATATTAGAGAGCCTAAGTAGATCAATGCAGGTCATTCACAGCAATTCTTCTACTGACTATAATACTAAAAAACTTCTAACATCCGTTGCAGTGCAAGTTTTGCAAATTTTGTATCTTCTTCCGGCACACTAATCTGATTTACTACGTTTCCATTTATTAGATTTTCTAATGTCCAGGCAAGATGTTGGGGGTCAATTCGAGCCATAGTTGAACACATGCATACAGTTGGAGACATAAACTGTACAATTTTTTCCTCGGGCTTAAATTCTTCTGCAATACGACTAACAAGATTTAATTCAGTCCCTACTAACCAGCGAGTACCTCTTTCTGCTTGTTTTATTGTATTAATGATAAAATCAGTAGAGCCAACATAATCAGAATTATTACAAACTTCAAAACTACATTCGGGGTGAGAAATAACGAGCCCGTCAGGATATTTGTTTCGGAACCGAATAATATGCTGTGGCTGGAACATTTGGTGAACTGAGCAGTGCCCCTTCCATAAAAGAATCTTAGCTTTTTTAATTTGTTCTCGAGTAAGACCACCCATAGGCTTATCAAAGTCCCAGACCAGCATCTCATCTTGTGGAATCCCGAGTTTGTGCCCACTCCAACGTCCTAGGTGTTGGTCAGGAAAAAAAAGTACTTTTTCACGTCGCGAGAAAGACCATTTAAGAATTTCAAGAGCATTACTAGATGTGCAGACAACGCCGCCATGTTCTCCACAGAAGGATTTTAAGTTTGCAGCTGAGTTGATGTAAGTTGCTGGCGTAATGGTTTCATCTGGGTCTAATACTTCTGACAATTCACGCCAGACTCTTCTTACCTTAGTGTGGTCTGCCATATCTGCCATCGAGCATCCTGCAGAGAGGTCAGGCAAAATAGAAATCTGATCGGGTTTGGATAGAATGTCAGCTACCTCAGCCATGAAATGCACCCCACAAAATACTAGGTACTTTGCATCAACCTGACTTGCAAGACGTGAAAGGCCGAGCGAATCCCCAGTAAGATCAGCATGTTTATAAACATCCGCTCTTTGATAATGATGTGACAGTATTACTGCGCGTTTTCCTAGAGTAGCTTTTGCCGCAATAATACGTTTTTCACAAGCATCATCCTGTAGCGTATCAAATTGATCAAACTCCATTACTTCTGCTTGCATGGTTACTCCATTACTGAGCCAGGAAGATAAATTATACTAATAGGACACAAATACTGGGTATGAGTTCTCATAGATTTCTAAGTCATGCTATCTTCTATTAGCTCTTACTAAAGGTAATAAATTACGTATCGCCTCTGCATTACTGCATGAGAAAACCTTTTCTATGGCTTCCTGTTGAGGAAGCCAAGCATAACGCAGATGTTCCCTTGGTGACACTATAACTGGAGCAGGTTTTGGCAAAAGTAAGCTAAAAACATGCTCAGTATTATGAGTTACACCCGGAGCATAACGCCATCTCCACTCCTGAAAGATTTCATACTTATTTGTAAAATTCAAATCCTTTAATAAAAAATTAGTGGTATCTATTCCTGTTTCTTCGGCAGTTTCTCGGGCTGCTGTTTGTGATAATTCTTCTCCCTGATGTTGGCTGCCGGTAATTGACTGCCAATAGCCGGGATGGTCGGCCCGCTCCAGTAATAAAACCTGCAGATCAGGAGTGTAAACAACTACTAAAACAGAAATAGGGGCTTTATATTTCTCCATAACATCAGGTAGAAACATCAGGTGGAATAGCGGGCTTATTTTAAGTTTCTTGTTTTTCAGTCCGGCGTAGCCGTAAATGTAATTCTTGTAATTGCTTTTCGGCTACTAAACTTGGTGCCTGTGTCAATAAACATTGAGCACGCTGTGTCTTGGGGAAGGCAATAACATCACGTATTGATTCTTCACCTGCCATCAAGGTAACAATACGGTCAAGTCCGAACGCAATGCCGCCATGAGGCGGTGCCCCATATTGTAAGGCTTCCAATAAAAACCCAAACTTCTCTTTGGCTTCACTTATTTCTATATTTAGGGCATGGAATACCTTTAACTGTATATCCCTACGATGAATACGAACTGATCCGCCTCCAATTTCAGAACCATTTAGTATCATATCAAATGCTTTCGATAAAGCTTTGCCGGGGTCTGTTTCCAGTAGGTCCTCATGACCATCAGCAGGAGATGTAAACGGGTGGTGAAGTGCTTGCCATCGATTTTCATCCTCATTTCGTTCAAACATTGGAAAATCTATTACCCATAAAGGTCTCCATCCAGGCTCAATAAGGTCTAAGTCTTGGCCAATTTTTACGCGTAACGCACCTAATGATTCATTAACTATTTTTAATTTTCCTGCACCAAAGAATATGAGATCCCCATCATTAGCAGCTGTACGTTCAAGGATAATCTTTACTGTTTCTTCAGGTAAGAATTTCAATATGGGGGACTGTAATCCCTCAAGCCCTTTTTCAAGAGAGTTGACCTTGATATAGGCAAGTCCTTTTGCACCATAGATCCCAACAAAGTTAGTATAGTCATCAATCTCTTTACGAGATAGCTTGCTACCCTGAGGTATACATAATGCTGCTATACGCCCACCTGGATTCTGAGCGGCTTCGCGGAATACCTTGAATTCTACTTCCTTCATAGCATCAGTAAGTTCGGTAAGCATTAACGGTATCCGCAAATCAGGCTTATCAGATCCATATTTCAGCATAGCCTCAGAAAAAGTCATGCGTGGAAAAGGGGACTCCAGCTTAATTTGTAGTACATTGCTGAATAAATTACAGATCATTTCTTCCATCAGCACGATAATTTCAGGTTCTTTGAGGAAAGACGTCTCGATATCAATCTGTGTAAATTCTGGTTGACGGTCGGCACGAAGATCTTCATCACGGAAGCACTTTGTTATCTGGTAGTACCGATCAAATCCTGAAACCATGAGTAACTGTTTAAATAATTGCGGCGATTGTGGAAGCGCAAAGAAGTGTCCGGAATTTGTGCGCGACGCTACTAGATAATCACGTGCTCCTTCCGGCGTTGATTTGGTTAGTATTGGCGTTTCTACATCAATAAAATCCTTCTGGTCCAGAAATTTACGTATTTCCATTGTAACTTTGTGGCGTAAACGTAAATTTTTCTGCATCTGTGGCCGTCTAAGGTCAAGATAACGATGTTCCAAGCGGACAGTCTCACTAAGATTCTCATCGTCCATCATGAAAGGTGGTGTCAGAGAGGTGTTAAGAATCTCGATTGATTGTGTCAGTACTTCAATCTCTCCACTTATAAGGTTTGTATTGATAGTTCCTTCTGGGCGGGGACGAACTAACCCAGTAATTTTAAGTACGAACTCGTTCCGAATTTTTTCCGCACGCTGGAATGCCAATACGTTGTCTGGATCACATACAATTTGGACCAGACCTTCACGATCGCGCATATCAATAAAAATTACACCTCCGTGATCACGGCGGCGATGTACCCAGCCAAATAGTGTCACAGTTTGATTAAGGTATTGGGTGCCAATGAGGCCGCAGTAATTGGTGCGCATATTATTTCTTGTCGCTATCTATTTCGTTAATCAAGGTTTTATTGTTCCCATTAGGCGAGACAACACCCATAGAAATAATATATTTCAGTGCTTCATCTACGCTCATATCAAGTTCAATTACATCATCTTTCGGCATCATTAGGAAGAATCCTGATGTGGGGTTAGGTGTAGTAGGAACATAGACGCTTATGTAATCCCCTTTCAGGTGATTGGCAACATCCCCACCGGGTTGCCCTGTCAGGAATGCAATTGTCCACGCACCTTCCCGTGGGTATTGAACCAGTAGCGCTTTACGGAAAGCTTCTCCTTTATCTGAGAATATGGTGTCACTTACTTGCTTAATGCTCCAGTAAATTGATTTAACTACCGGTATGCGCCATAGCACTCCTTCCCAGAACACGAGTAGCTTTTGGCCAATAATGTTTGCAGTCATTATGCCGGTTATAAATACAACGAGCAGTGTAAGAATTGTGCCAATTCCATAGACCTTCATACCTAGTAACACTTCGGGCTGAAATTTGTCAGGTAGCAGGAGTAGAGATTGATCCATGGTGCTGATCAGGAATTTAAGAACCCAAGCGGTCAGGCCTATAGGTACCCAGATAAGAAGTCCGGTAATAAAATAGCGTTTCATATTGAATGATTATCCGTGCAAGATATTTATTTTGTAGTAGAAGGTGTACTGGCTTTTGGCGCAGGACTAGGTGTAGTTTTAGGCTTGGTTTTAGACATAGAATTATTCTTTATTTCTGTTTTAGGCTTTGATTGAGGCCCATTCTTGAAATCAGTGGCGTACCAGCCACTACCTTTTAACTGAAAGCCAGCAGCAGAAATAAGCTTAGTATAAGTATTACTGCCACATGTAGGGCAAACTGAAATTGGTTCATCACTTAATTTCTGCAAGTGCTCTTTTTTAGTGCCACAAGATCCGCACTGGTATTCGTAAATAGGCATGTAATTCCCAACAACACATAATTTAGAATAGTAAGATTATACCCTAACCACTTAGTTTAATTGTGGAGACATGAAGAGCCTAGTATTAGTTAAAAAAGTATAAATAGTTTGAATAGTGAGAGGAACTATGGCTATGGTTAAATTTTCTTAATTATATGATCGGTTCAAGTTGTATATTGTATGAAAGTCTAATCTGAAACTTTTTGTCTCATGATTTTAATCTGCCCATGACGTGTCTTACTATCTAGGCGTTTTCTATTAGAGCTCATAGTGGGTCTTGTTGCTCTACGTTTTCTGGGTACACTCGACACGCTCTCAATTAGTTTAAATAATCTTTTTAAAGCTTCTTCTCGGTTTTTTTCCTTACTACGGTATCGCTGTGCCTTAATTACAATGATGCCCTCAGAATTAATGCGCTGATCATTTAATTGCAATAGGCGTTCTTTGAAGGAGCCCGGTAGGGATGAAGACTTAATAGAAAAGCGCAAATGAATTGCATTAGAAACTTTATTTACATTCTGTCCGCCAGCCCCTTGTGCCCGAATTGCGTTTATTTTTATTTCATTATCCGCAATCGTAATCTTGCTAGTTATATGGTAAAGGGTGCATTTATTCATTCTTAATGATGGCAATTACTATTAGAAATAGAGGAGTGCAGTTAATAGGAATAAATTTTTACTGCGTAAATAATATAACATATTGATATATAATTATATTATTTCTCTTTTTTCTCCTTGGGAACTTTAATGGTTTGCATTTGTCAATAAGTAGGGTATATAATGAGAATTATTATCATTAAGTTTATAATTAGGCTTGTTTCGGTGGTGTTATCTGTGGCATTTTGCCACATACCTATAACTATAAAATACAAGTAAAAAAAAAGTTATACGCAATATAGTTGTATTTCCCTTTTTTCCAATAGATAAACAAGCCAGCCGAGTTTAGATTGTTGCAAGCTAGTAAATTAGTTAATGACCAAGCAAAAAATTGAATTAGAAAAGAAAAGTAAGCCTAAATTAACCCAGGAGACTAAAGTGATAGAGAAGGAAACTATTGGTTCTCAACAAAAGCTTATTCATAGCCATGAATTGCTTCGGAATGGGAAAGAGGTTTTTATTCAGCATAACGGGGAACAGTACCTATTACGTTGTACGCGTAATGGCAAATTGATATTAACTAAATAGTGAAATTAATGCGTTTATCATGTATATTTGTATCTGCAAAGGTGTAACTGATACCGCAATTCGTGAGGCTGTTTGTCAGGGTGCTGATCGGATGAGAGATTTGAAATCTTGCCTTGGCGTGAGTGAGCAATGTGGTTTATGTGCTGCCCATGTACAAGAGGTATTGGAGCAGGCGTTGGCGCAGAAAAATCATACTAGCGAAGTGCTTGCCTAGACCTCCTGCATATTTAACACTCGCCTGAGGAGGCAGATATGAAAGGCAATGAAGAGATTATCCAGTTATTAAATCGTCAGCTACAGCATGAGCTTACCGCTATAAATCAGTATTTTCTTCATGCGCGTATGTACAAGAATTGGGGATTTGCCAGTCTTGGTAAGCACGAATATGATGAATCTATAGAAGAAATGAAACATGCTGATTTGCTGATTGAGCGAATTTTATTTCTGGAAGGACTCCCCAACCTGCAGGAGTTAGGAAATCTTTTGATTGGTGAGAAAGCAGAGGAATGTGTAGCATGTGATCTCAAATTAGAATTAACCTCACGTAGTAATCTAGAAAGTTCCGTTACCGCATGTGAAATTGCTAAAGATTATGTTTCAAGAGAGTTGTTTGAGAAAATCTTAGAAGATACAGAAGAACATATCGACTGGTTGGAGACACAATTGGATGTAATGAGTAAGGTCGGTAATCAGAACTGGCTTCAAAGTCAAATGTAATTTTTTCTGGTTCGGTCAGTGCTGACTGAACTTGTAACAAAAATCTTCTTGTTATTTATGTGGGAATGCTGGCCAGTATTTCTACTCCCTTGCCAAAGGTAGTTAGGTCGCAACGATCTAGCAGCGCGCATGGTTTGCCAGATTTTCTACAAAAATGTTTTACAGCAAAGTAAGTTTCATGGTTTACACAATCAACTGGGCAAATTACCATATCTGCACAAGTTAAAAGATCAGGTAAGCGGTCCGTATCACCCTTCTGATTACCACGATAAATCAGTAAATTCCCTCCTAGTGACTCGATTAAGCAACGATATTCCGGGTATAGCTTGCCACGCCCACCAACACACAAAACATATTTATTTGAGATGTCAGGACAATTAATTCGAATTTTATTATAGGCGCAACCACTACATGTGTCTGCTTCAGGGGTGCGCACAGTAGTATTCTTAATGAGGGGCGCCCAACTTGCTTTAGGTAATCTGGTTATTTTGCCGCGATTAAATTTATATCTTAGTGAGTTACAAATGCCTTTGAGATATAAAGTATTGCTAACAATGCCTCTTAATAAATACTTAAGTTTCATATCTGCTCTATGACGAAAGCTTGAGAATTTAAATTCCTTAGTTTGATCCAGAGCCTGACTCACGATAGGGGCAGTAGAATTTAAAAGATTTTTCTGGATGTGACGCACAGTTCTAACTCCTTATAAGTAGCCGGAAGAGGTTGGCTGGTCTTGAAATTAAGATGGGCTTGCCAAATTATGGTTGGCTTAGAGTAGCTACTTGGTAGCAACAATAAATTCATCAAATATTTTCATTAAATTAACCTAAACCTGGCTATTTTCTGCCTAGTTATTACGAATGATAATCATTATCAATGATAAAACTATTATTTTATAATTGCAAGTAAATTATATAAAGTATTTATTATCAATGATTTAATTAATATTGTTGCAAAATTGAGATAAATAAAGAAATAAGCTTGCAAATATTTTAGTAGTAACTATAATAGAAATCATTCTCATTTGCAGTTAGATTTAAATTGTAAGTTTAATTTGAGATAATTTTTTCGTAGCTGCCAGATTTCCTAGTCTGGTGGAATTCGGCAAGCCAGCTTAACTCCCTTAAGCAAGCCAGCCCTTTTTTATTATAGAAATCTTGTTTGTGAGGTATTTGTAAACTAGATAGCGATAGTTTTTTCTTTCCTGCTAGATTTCCTAGTCTAGTGCAACTTGGCAAGCCAGCTTAACTCCCTTAAGCCAGCCAGTCTTTATAAGATGAAACGCGGCAAGCCAGTTTAATTATTTTAAACAAGCTATCCATTTTTTTTGTTTATTATGGATGTACTATTATGAACTGTTTAAAAAGTAGCCTTACAAGAAACTTATTTTTTTCATTAGCATTATTTGGATTAGCTGTAATAGCTCTATCTGGTAAAGCCTTTGCTGCCTCATTAGATGAGGTGGTTAAAGCAGGAACCTTCGAAGAAGTTGTAGGTCGCTCTTCCGGTATCGAGGAAACCGTTGATCGAGTGGCAAAGACTATCTCAAAAATCAAGAATACAACATACGATATCCCTGGCGGCTCAATGAGTGCTGCACTAGAGCAGTATGCGAAGCAGTCTGGAATAAATATTGATTTTGATGCTGCAGAATTAGAGAGTATTACGACAGCTGGATTGAAGGGCTTATATTCTGGAAGGGAGGGGTTGGCTGTTCTACTGAGGGGAAGTGGATTGCAGGCCGTAATGCAGGCCTCCCTAAACCCAATCGCTAGTAGTTACATCATACAGAAAGCTGCAGTACCAGGAGCATCTGGCTCTATAGAGGGCGCGACGTTGCTTCCTGGGGTAACTGTAGCAGGAGACATTGATTATGGATATCATGATCCAAAATTGATGAGTGAGCATTTAAATAAAGGCCAAAATATTTTAGTACGTGATACGCCGATGTCCATATCAACTATATCAGCGAAACAAATTGCAGATCGGATGCCACTTAGCGTAATGGATGCTGTTGCCTACGTACCTGGTATCGGTCTTTCATCTGGTGAAGGAAATCGTGATGCATTGGTTTTCCGTGGTCAAAGAAATACTGGAGATTTTTACATTGATGGGGTACGTGACGATGTTCAACATTATCGTGACTTTTACAATGTTGAAAAGATTGATGTCATAAAAGGGCCAAATGCACTGATTTTTGGTCGTGCTGGTTCGGGCGGTATCTTTAATCGAGTCCGAAAAGAAGCAAACTGGAATCCAAAACAAGAGCTTAAATTCTCGGGCGGGTCGTATGATCATAAGAGAATGACCCTAGATACAGGTTATGTTCTAAATGATAAGGTGGCTTTTCGAATGAACGGCTTATATGAGCATTCAAGAACCCACCGTAAAGGCCAAGAGCTTCAGCGTTATGGCATAGCTCCAACAGTTACTATTAAGCCTACTGCCAAGACCAAGGTTGTTATTCAGGCAGAGCTGTTTAAAGATGATCGGACTGCTGATCGGGGAATCCCATCAAAGAATGGCAGGCCGTGGAAAGGAGGTAACAAAAAAAGCCGAGATACATTCTTTGGCAGTGCGGCACTGAGTCCGACAGATACTAATAAGAAAGCAATTAGTATGCATGTTGACCATAGATTTAATGAGAATTTTAAATTCCGTAACCGCGTTCATTACGCTAAGTTTGACAAATTTTATCAGAACATCTACGCAAATGGTTCTGTATCCGACGCTAATACAGTAGCACTTGGTGCTTATAACGATGAGACTGATCGGGAGAATTTCTTTAATCAAACAGATCTGTTATTAAATTTAAATACAGGTCCGATCAAACATAAAGTTATTACAGGGGTAGAGTTTTTTAGGCAGGTTACAAAGCAATTAAGAAATAAAGGGACTTTTGCTGACTCAAGTACTGTGAGTGCATTTGACCCAACATATCGGGGTGCAATTAGTTGGGCGCCTTATGGGGCTGGATCTGGAAAGAGCAATCACTCTATTTCAACCAGTGGGATTGGGGTCTATATACAAGATCATATGGAACTACATCCAATGGTGCATGTAACAGCAGGGGTTCGTTATGATAGATTTGAGCAAGATGCTCGTAATAGATATACCGATTCAACGCTTAGATCTAGAGACGATCATATATCGCCACGTTTTGGGTTGATACTTAAACCGTTAAAAAGATTGTCTGTTTATGGTAGCTGGAGCATGACGCACCAACCGCGGGGAGGGGATCAACTTAAAAGCTTGAAGGTAAGTAATGCTGCGCTGGCTCCAGAAAGGTTTATTAATATTGAGGGCGGAATTAAATATGATGTTCTTAATAATTTATCTTTTACCACAGCTTTCTTTCAGTTAGATCGTACTAATGTGATTCTTCAAGGTGCAGAAGCAGGTACTACAAAACTGGGTAAAGGCACGAGGACCAGGGGTGTAGAATTTGGATTACAGGGTCAGATTACAGATAAATGGAACGTTCTTGCATCGTACACATATATGAAAGGGACACTTAAGGCCGGCCAATCAAATGCGGGTAATTATTTAAAAGAAACACCTAAGAACATGTATGCCGTATGGAATCGGTATGATTTTACTCCATGGTTTGGTGCTGCATTTGGTGTTGTAGGACGTAGCGCAATGTTTACTAAAGAAGATAATTCAGTAACATTGCCTTCATACGCGAGGGTTGATGCGGCACTGTATGGAAGAATCAACAAACATTTACGTGCCCAGGTAAATATACAGAACTTGTTTGATACAAATTATTATGTTGCCTCTCATAATAATAATAATATTATGCCAGGCGCTCCTATCACCGCACGTGTAACGCTTATAGCAACTTTCTAAATATTGGCTAGTTAAATACTAGTAATAAATTGCTATTAAGAGAGCAAGCCCCTACTTCAATTTTATAACGCAAATGGAATTTGAAACAGGGGCTTGTTTATTTAATCCTCATCCTCATCCTCATCATTAATAAGGTCTGGGGTGATCATATCTACAGTATTAACAGCGGTCTTTCCGGCATAAACCACTGTTGTCCCTGCTACATCTAAGATTGCAGCAGTAGTAGAACAAGCACTTAGTATTAGTATTAATAGTGTAACAAGTAATATTTTCATTATTTGGGCCTGTTTATAATGAAAGTGTTAATGAAGCATGGTTTCTGGTACGTACCCAAAAACGGTTGGGTCAAGCATTCCAAAAATCATAGCTATGTGCCCAAATACCAAAAATAGAGCAACACAAATGACATGAATTTTTAATCTTTTTTCATGCTCTAATTTCTTGTTAATTAAGCCTAGATCTTGGAATGCGATGAAGACTAGTGGCAGTCCAGCAATAACATAACTTCCAACTGCAATGACATCAATAAATGTTCTCCAATCACCCGCTTTTGTAATTGGAATTACAGCATTTGTCATTATATAAAAGATGATGCCTATGAAATAGATCCCCACGACAACACCCGAAAACCTGTTTAGCGCATACGCAAGACCAGTAAATTTTCGAGTAAAAAGAAGATAAAGCTCTGTGATTGCTAAAGTTTCAGCTAAAATTATAGGAATAGCCATAAAAATCAACAAATTCCATGGCTGATTAACAGCCAATAATTCCATGTAGTGCGTCATATTCATTTCAATTTTCCCATTAAAGTTCTGATTTTCTGTACAAAATATCTACTATTTAACCAATTTAAAATTATAGGTAAGTATGATCTTCAGACTAGATAAATGATCTATACGTATATATTTCCATTTCAAAAATGAAGATATATACGTATAGATCATTAACACCGCGCGTTACTATACCTTCAATATCGTCACTCATATCAAAGTTATAGAGGTTTTGTTTTATTGACATACTGTATGAAAGGTGATTGATCCGTTAACATATTCTGTGGAGCTTCTTTGTGCCAGCACCACTGGCCAGGCTCAGGCTCACCTTTAAGGAATTGAGTTTTGGTCGGCAGTGTTTTCAGTTTGCATAGGAAAAGAAGAGATATGAAATGGCCCCGTACATCGCTATCCTTCCCAAAACATTGCTGCATCGCTATTGGGTGCTCTTCATGAACAATGTCCGCACCCAGCTCATTTATTGCAACTTTCTGAATTCTCGTTCCAAATTTCTCCCTAAACCTAATTATACCTCCAGGAATATGCCAGGCAGGACCATAAAATTTATCATGCCGCCATGTTAGCAAAGTTTCCCCTACCTCATTTTTAATCAACAAATCCACGTTCACGAGTGGTGTCAATTTACTGATGAAATAAAAAACTTCGTCGGGAAGCCCTTTTTTTGAATCCCCAATAAATGTTTCTACATTTAATAATAAATTCTCTAATTTATTTTTCATTTTTTCTGCTTATTTTTTAGGTATAACCAAGGCCTATTGTGATGCAAATTATTGAAAACAAACGGTTATTCCCACTCTATGGTTGCAGGTGGTTTGCCAGATATGTCATAAACTACCCGGTTAATTCCACGTACTTCGTTGATGATGCGATTTGAAACCTTGCCTAATAAAGTATAAGGAAGTTCTGCCCATTCTGCAGTCATAAAATCCTGAGTTCTAACTGCTCTTAGTGCTATAACATATTCGTATGTACGCCCATCTCCCATCACCCCGACCGACTTGACAGGTAGAAACACCGCGAAGGCCTGTGATGTTTTCTCATACCACCCTGCAGACCGTAGTTCTTCGATAAAGATTGCATCAGCCTGGCGTAATAGCTCTGTGTATTCAGGCTTTACTTCACCAAGGATTCGTACTCCTAAACCGGGCCCTGGGAACGGGTGCCGGAAAACAATGTCATGTGCTAATCCTAGTGCTAATCCAAGTTCACGAACTTCATCTTTGAACAGTTCTCGTAATGGTTCAAGTAATTTTAAATGTAGAGTATCGGGTAGACCACCCACATTATGGTGAGATTTAATAGTATTAGCCGTTTTGTTTTTATTACCTGCAGATTCAATTACATCGGGATAAATTGTTCCTTGCGCTAGCCATTTTGCATTTTTTATTTTTGATGACTCTTGTTGAAATACTTCAACAAATTCACGCCCGATGATGCGGCGTTTCTTCTCTGGATTAGTGACACCACTGAGGTGTTTAAGAAAGGTTTTACTCGCGTCTACATGTATAATTTTTAAACCAATATTCTTAGAGAAGGTATTCATCACTTGTTTAGCTTCATTTAGCCGTAATAAGCCATTGTCGACGAACACACAGGTGAGTTGCTTTCCGATAGCGCGATGAATCAGAGCTGCTGCAACGGATGAGTCCACACCGCCTGATAAGCCGAGAATTACTTCTTCTTTCCCTACTCTAGAACGGATTTTATCAAGTGCCTCCGACACATAATCAGGCATATTCCAGTCAGAGCCTAGGTTGCAGATATTATGGACAAAACACCCAATAATTTTTTTCCCCTGAGGGGTATGTGTAACCTCCGGGTGAAACTGTAAACCGTAGAATTTCTTTGTCTCATTAGCCATGGCGGCGATTGGAGCAGCATCATTGCTAGCTATAATCTTAAAGTCGGCAGGTAGTGTAGTGACCTTGTCACCATGGCTCATCCATACATCTAGAAACTTGTTATTGTTGTCATCTATATTATCTTGAGTATGTTTCAGTAGATCTGTTTGCTCTCTTACAAGAATTTTTGCATGGCCAAATTCCCGTATATTTGATGTTTCAACTACCCCACCAAGCTGTGCTGCCATAGTTTGCATTCCGTAGCAGATACCTAATATTGGAATGCCTAGTTTAAATACTATTTGTGGAGCTCGAGGAGTCTCATTACTAGTGGTAGAAGCCGGACCACCTGATAGAATAATTCCGTTAGGAGAGAATTCATTAATAAATTGGGTTGTTACATCAAAGGGATGAATCTCACAATAGACGTTAGCCTCTCGCACCCGTCTAGCAATTAATTGGGAGTACTGAGAGCCAAAATCTAGGATCAGGATTTTTTGTTTCATGTAGGGGTTGAGCCCCTATTCAACATGGTAATTCGGAGCTTCCTTGGTGATCTGCACGTCATGGACGTGAGACTCACGAATACCGGCAGAGGTAATTTCAACGAATTCAGCTTTCTTATGCATCTCATTAATAGTTTCACAACCCAAATAACCCATCCCTGAACGTAGCCCGCCCATAAGTTGATGAATTACTGCTATGACACTACCTTTGAAAGGAACGCGACCTTCTACGCCCTCAGGAACCAGTTTATTAGTATTTTTTTCGTTATCCTGAAAATAGCGATCACTAGAACCCTGTTGCATAGCAGAAAGTGATCCCATGCCACGGTACGTTTTATAGGATCGCCCCTGGAATAACTCAATATCACCTGGAGACTCCTCGGTACCCGCTAATAAACCGCCTAACATCACTGTGTTGGCTCCTGCCGCAATCGCCTTGGCAACGTCACCCGAATAGCGAATCCCTCCATCTGCAATCGTTGGGATACCGGTCCCATTTAGTGCAGTAGAAACATTTTCTATTGCTGTAATTTGTGGAACACCAACGCCAGCAACAATACGTGTGGTACAAATAGAACCGGGGCCAATTCCAACTTTTACACCATCTGCACCATGATCAGCTAATGCCTTAGCGGCAGCTGCAGTAGCAATATTGCCTCCTATAACCTGAATATGTGGAAGTCGTTTCTTAATCCACATTATCTGGTTGAGCACCCCTTGAGTGTGGCCATGTGCAGTGTCTACCACAATCACATCTACTCCTGCCTCAGCTAATTTTTCAGCCCTTTTGTCGTCGCCTTCTCCTACGCCGACAGCTGCTCCAACACGTAGCCTCCCTTGTTCATCTTTGCATGCATCAGGATGTTCAGATGTTTTGGTAATATCCTTAACAGTAATTAGCCCACGCAACTCAAAAGCATCATTCACTACCAGTACTCTTTCTAATCGATGCTCATGCAATAACGCCATTGCATCTTCTCTGGTGGTGCCTTCATTGACTGTTATCAGACGGCTCTTTGGAACCATGATATTTTTTATGGGCTGGTCTAGATTAGTTTCAAAACGTAAGTCTCGATTTGTGACAATACCCACTACGGTAGAACCTTCAACTACTGGTAACCCAGATATCTTATGTTTACGAGTAAGACCGAGAACTTCTCGTACGGTCATTTGAGGAGGAATTGTTATAGGATCCTTAACTATTCCGCTTTCAAACCGTTTAACTTTAGCTACATGGGATGCTTGCAATTCAGCAGGCATATTTTTATGGATAATGCAAATGCCGCCCTCTTGAGCAAGGGTAATAGCAAGCTTTGCTTCCGTTACTGTATCCATCGCAGCAGAAGCCAAAGGTATATTAAGAGTGATGGTACGGGTAAGTTGAGTTGAGAGGTTTACGTTACGTGGCAACACTACAGAATGAGCAGGTAGCAGTAAAACATCATCAAATGTTAATGCTTTCTGAGCCAGTCGCATGACAATGATCCTTTGCAAAGAACCATTATAGCTAATCCTTGTGGTTGAGGGCAAATTTGCCTGATGAATGTAGTGAGAGTTGCTGTTTTATCGTTTGTTAATGTTTTTGTTGCTTGCGGTAGCTTTTTCCACACGTTTTCTACGCTTTTCTTTTGGGTCAACAGTTATGGGCCTGTAGATTTCAATACGGTCATGGTTACGTAAAATTAATTCAGGTTTAACTAATTTACCAAAAATTCCTAAGTTCTTATCGTTTGGTTGAATTTCTGAAAATTTATTACAGATTCCGGAGAGTTGTATAGCTTGTGCAGCCGTAGTTCCATTAGGTACTTTTAAACATTCTAAAATTTGTTTATCAGGAAGAGCATAGGCCACTTCAATTTCTATCAACTCGCTCACTCTCCGTAAACATCCTCTGCGCGTTTAATGAATGCTTCTACAAAGTTATTAGCGATCATATAAAAAACTGGTCCTACCAAATGCTCTAGTAGTTTATTTGAGAATATATAACTCAATTGAAACTCTATTTT
Source organism: Nitrosomonadaceae bacterium (assembly GCA_014237605.1). Taxonomy (GTDB): domain Bacteria; phylum Pseudomonadota; class Gammaproteobacteria; order Burkholderiales; family Nitrosomonadaceae; genus BJGV01. Next base: position 24,158 of record JAAZZR010000012.1, read on the forward strand.
ACAAGAGTTCTCTTCCAGAGGAATGAACCTCCAGTGCCCATCTAAAGTCTTAAATGGACCATCAAGCAATGTCATTTCAATTAGTTCAGGAGCTTGACGGGTATTTTTAGTAGTAAAGCTATGTTTAACATGAAGATAATCAATTTTAACAGTTGCATGTGTGACATTTTCATCTTGTATAGCAACCGAAGACCCACCGCACCATGGAAGAAATTTGGGATAGTCATCAACTGTATCTACCAATGTAAACATTTGGCTTGCAGAGTGATTTACTAGAACTGATTTTTCGATTTTAGCCATAGGTAAAACTATTATTTCAATAAGAGATAGAAACGAAATGCTGTTAAAATACACTAAACCCACGCGAAATTCACTCGTTTTGTTCTTCACATGAGTATTATTCAGAATAAAAAAGCTTTTCACGATTATTTTATCGAGGAAACATATGAATCTGGCGTAGTCTTTGAGGGCTGGGAGGTTAAATCGATTCGGGCTGGACGAGTTCAGCTAAAAGAAGCCTATGTAATTGTTCGTAAGGGTGAATTATACCTTATAGGCTGTAATATCAGCCCCCTGTCAACTGCATCTACTCATATAAACCCTGATCCAATACGTACACGCAAACTCTTATTACATGCTCAAGAGATTGCACGACTTATCGGCAAGGTAGATCGATCTGGGTATACTTTGGTTCCATTAAATATGCATTATAAATCTGGTAAAATCAAACTTGAAATTGGTCTGGCCAAAGGAAAAAAACAACACGATAAACGTGAATCAGAAAAGCAGAAGGAATGGGTGCGTGATCGGCAACGTCTGCTTCGGATGAAATAACTTCTAAAATTTAAATGCAAAAACCTGTTGCTATTTGGCTATTAATTTGCTGTGCTTTCGTATTCGCCATGGTTGTTGTTGGTGGCGTTACACGGCTTACTGACTCCGGTCTTTCTATGGTTGAGTGGAAGCCCATTGTTGGAACTATCCCTCCTATTACTGAGAGTGACTGGGATGAGGTTTTTAAGAAATATCATGAAACGCCTCAGTATAAAAAAATTAATCAGGGAATGAGTACAGATGAATTTAAAGGCATTTTTTGGTGGGAATATGCTCACCGGATATTAGGGCGGGTTATTGGATTGGTATTCTTTATCCCATTACTATTTTTTCTTGTGCGTAAGAGAATTGATCGACCACTAGGCTTAAAATTAGCAGGGATCTTTGTATTGGGCGGGTTACAAGGGTTCATGGGCTGGTATATGGTGAAAAGTGGGTTAGTAGATAATCCCCATGTTAGTCAATATCGTTTGACAGCTCATTTGAGTTTGGCATTTATCATCTATGCAGCTATGCTTCATGTGGCCCTGGGTCTTTTTGCCCCAGATCGTCGCTTAGATAGAAGTAAGCGACTTCAAAATTTGCAACACTTCATTCAGGTTCTTATTGGTATAATTTTCCTTATGGTTGTATCTGGAGGTTTTGTTGCTGGCATCCGTGCAGGTCTTGCCTATAACACTTTCCCCTTAATGAATGGGAATTTCATACCACCGGAAATATTCATGCTGGAGCCCTGGTATCTTAATTTTTTTGAAAACATGGCAACGGTGCAATTTGATCATCGTATGATCGCTTGGGTATTGGCGATACTCGTTCCAGTATTTTGGTATAAATCTAGACAGCTTACGCTTCCGAGCTCAGCGCGTTTAGCTTGTAATTTACTTTTAATAATGTTGATTACACAGATATGCTTGGGAATAGCCACTCTATTAATGGTCGTACCTTTACCATTAGCCGCGTCTCATCAGGCTGGAGCGATGTTGTTATTTACAGCTGCTATTTGGGTTAATTACAAGTTGCGTTAAATACATAATCTGTCATAAATAAAATTCATGTGGGTATAACATAGAAGTCATGCCTAATTTAGTAGAACAAGTAATTCGTCCAGAAATACTCAGGCTTTCTCCTTATCATGTGCCATCATCATCCGGCATGATAAAACTAGATGCTATGGAGAATCCTTATTCTCTGCCTGAGGCTCTGCAAGAAGAAATTGCGCAACTGGTTACAACTATTTCAGCCAATCGTTATCCTGACTCAAACTCTGTTTCACTAAAGTCTTCTTTACGTGAAACGATGGAAATCCCTATGGGGATGGATATTATGTTGGGTAACGGTTCGGATGAGATAATACAAATTATAGCTTCAGCCTTAGCTAGACCAGGTGCAGTGTTAATGAGTGTCGAACCAGCATTTGTAATGTTTCGTATGATAGCCACCTACACCAATATGGAATATATAGGTGTTCCACTTAAAGCTGATTTCTCATTAGACTTAGATCTAATGCTAGATGCTATTACTAAGCATCAGCCAGCAGTAATCTTTATTGCTTATCCTAATAACCCGACAGGTAATTCATTTGATGTGGAAGCTGTTTCACGTATTATTGAATCTGCTCCAGGGATGGTTGTAGTTGATGAGGCTTACCATGCTTTCGCTGATTCAAGTTTTATAGATAAGCTCTCAGAATATCCTAATTTGTTATTAATGCGTACACTCTCTAAGCTTGGACTTGCAGGGTTAAGGCTAGGGTTTCTTGCAGGCAGGCCTGAATGGTTGCTACAGTTGGAAAAGGTTCGGTTGCCGTATAATGTAGGTGTTTTGACTCAGGAAGTAACACGAAAAATATTACAGTATCCTGATGTTTTACAGCAGCAGGTTGATGCAATTAAGGCTGAACGAATAGTGATGAGTAAGTATTTAAACGTATTGGATGGAGTTGAAGCCTTTCCATCGGATGCAAATTTTATATTGTTTCGTGTGAGTGAGGCGAGCCAAATATTTTCAGCGCTGAAGCAGCGCAATATATTAATTAAGAATCTTGATGGCGCGCACCCTTTACTAAAAAACTGTTTGCGCGTAACAATAGGGACACCTGATGAAAATAAACAGTTCTTACAGGCGTTACAAGAATGTATTATGAAGATAGGTAATTAATTTTTTTCAATTTTTAGGTATTAAAAATCTCATGCGCCAGTCACAAGTTACTCGTAATACGTTGGAAACTAAGATCAGTGTTGAACTTAATCTTGATGTAGTTGACTTTCACTCGCCCTATAAAGGTCAAAAACTTCATCTTTCGATGGATTCAAATCCTTACTATGTCGATGATGATTAAATTTATTGATAGTTATT
>JAAZZR010000013.1 GCA_014237605.1 Nitrosomonadaceae bacterium
CGGCGTAAAAGCAACGTAATTATGGAGGTGGCAAGATGAGATTGATTCTGATGAAATGGCCCCTAATTTTCCATGAGGCAGTAGTTATGCGTAATGGTAAGCTTAACAATGAAAACCAATAAAAAAGCTAGTAATAGCGGGGTCGAAGCAGTGACAGAGGTAGATTCTGCGGAGAAAACACAAAGTATCGGCCAGGTGCTTAAAGCAGCACGTCTGGCCCAGGGGATGAGTGCTCAGGATATAGCGCGCCAATTACGATTATCTGAGAAACAGATTGAAGCCATAGAACAGGATGATCATAGTAAATTCCCAAATCAAATTTTCTTACGTGGCTTTATTCGAAATTATGCAAAACTCGTACGAGAAGACACTAAGAAATTTTCGCAATTGTTGGGCGAAACTTTTCCGCCGACTTCCACAACACAGGCTATTACATTTTCGGTGGATGGTACCCCGTTCATATCTGACCATAAGAAATCGAAGGCAAATTTAATAATCTTATTAATTGTAATTTTGGTTTCATCCCTATTAGTCTATGAGGTTTATCGAAGTGGTGGAGATGACCCGAAAACAAATGAAAATATTGAGAATGGGACTATAGCTGAGACTATAATTCAGCTTGAAACCGAAATTGAGCAGGTGCCAGAGGACAATCAAAATCAATTATCATCTGTGATTAAACCTAATGGCTCTGATTTTAATGTGCTTATTGAGGAAGTTGAAGCAGACCAACAGAGTGGAGATTCTTTAGATAAAGAGCAAAAGGTTGAGACGGCGTTAGAGGTAGAGGATAAACTGATAGAAAGTGAGGGCGGGGGCACGCTCAGCTTTATGTTTACTGGGGAGTCATGGGTTGAAGTTAAGGATGCAGAGGGAAAGAAAATTTTTTCGCAGACTAGTCCCGGCAATACGGAGGAAACAGTAAATGGTAGTCCGCCTTTCTCTCTGATAATTGGGAATGCCACTAGTGTCAGGTTGTTTTACAATGATGAGCCTATAGATTTAATACCATACACCAATACAAATGGGGGAGTGGCACGTTTATCACTCGATTAGAATTTTCACGAATATTAAACTTTCGTATCTATCATGACTACATCACAAGATAATATAAATAAACTCAGGAATAGTGTAGGAGTTCGGATTGGAAAAATTATTGTGGGAGGCAGTGCTCCAGAAGTAGTAGTGCAGTCTATGACTAATACTGACACAGAGAATGTGTCTGCAACCGTATCACAAGTAGCCCAGCTTGCGCGTGCAGGTTCTGAATTAGTGCGCATAACAGTCAATACTGTAGCGGCGGCAAAAGTTGTATCATCTATTCGTGACCGTCTTGATGATATGGGTTGCCATGTGCCGTTAGTGGGAGATTTTCATTTTAATGGACATAAGCTTCTAACCGCATACCCTGATTGTGCGCAGGCATTGGCTAAATACCGAATTAATCCTGGCAATGTAGGACACGGTAAAAAGCGTGATGAACAATTTGCAACCATGATTGAGGCGGCATGTAAATATGATAAGCCTGTAAGGATTGGCGTCAATTGGGGGAGCCTAGATCCTGAGTTACTTGCTCGTATAATGGATAAAAACGCAGAGTCTTTAGAGCCGAAAGATGCTGGTTATGTGATGCGTGAAGCATTGATCACCTCAGCTCTAGAGAGTGCCGCCAAAGCAGAAGAAATAGGATTGGGTCGTGACCATATTATCTTATCTTGTAAGGTAAGTGGTGTGCAGGATTTAATTGCAGTTTATCGGGATTTGGCCGCTTCCTGCGATTATGCATTGCATTTAGGGTTAACTGAGGCGGGAATGGGATCTAAGGGTATTGTAGCTTCCACTGCGGCTTTGTCGGTACTATTACAGGAAGGTATTGGCGATACTATTCGTATATCTTTGACACCAGAACCTGGTGGGGATCGCACCCGAGAAGTAATTGTGGCACAAGAAATTTTGCAGACTATGGGGCTGCGTGCATTTGTCCCGATGGTTGCAGCATGCCCAGGTTGCGGACGAACGACCAGCACTTATTTTCAAGAGCTTGCAGAGAATATCCAAAGCTATGTTCGTAATGAAATGATTGTTTGGCGTGAACAATACGATGGTGTCGAGAATATGACATTAGCTGTAATGGGCTGCGTGGTTAATGGTCCCGGCGAGAGTAAACATGCAGATATTGGCATTAGTTTGCCAGGCTCTGGGGAGAGGCCGGTGGCACCAGTTTTTGTAGACGGTGAGAAATCAGTTACGCTGAAAGGCGATAATATTGCCGGTGAGTTCCGTGAGATCGTTGATAAGTACGTACAGACAAAATACCAAAAGAAAATAGCTAATGGTTAAAAGTATTCAGGCTGTTCGAGGGATGAACGATGTTCTACCCGATCAGGATTATATATGGGATTTTTTTGAGCAGACTATTCGTAATTGGATGGCAGTCTATGGTTATAAAAAAATTCGCATGCCAATTGTTGAACGTACTGATTTGTTTGTTCGTTCTATAGGTGAAGTAACGGATATTGTTGAGAAAGAAATGTATACATTTCTTGATCATCTGAATGGAGATAGTCTAACGCTGCGGCCTGAAGGTACGGCTTCTTGTGTGCGTGCGGTACTGGAACATAATTTACTGTATACGGGTCCACAAAGATTATATTATTCAGGTCCGATGTTCCGGCATGAGCGTCCGCAGAAAGGTAGGTATCGTCAATTTCATCAGGTAGGTGTTGAAGCATTAGGGTATTCTGGTCCTGATATTGATGCAGAGCTGATTATCATGTGTGCAGATTTATGGAAAAGATTAGGTATTTCTGATGTTTGTTTACAAATTAGTACCCTAGGTAGTGTTGAGTCACGTAAATTACATAGATCCAGGTTAATCGAATATTTGGAGAAGAATTTAGATGGTCTTGATGAGGATGCTCGTAGGAGACTATATAAGAATCCATTAAGGATCCTTGATAGTAAAAACCCGAAAATGCAGCAAATCATTAATGATGCCCCAAAAATAATGGAAAGCCTGGATAAAGATTCACTTAAGCATTTTGAGAAATTACAACATATACTGGTTGATCAGGGAATTAAATTTGAAATTAATCCCAAACTAGTAAGGGGCTTGGATTACTATAATCGAACTGTATTTGAATGGGTAACTGAGAGGCTCGGTGCACAGGGCACAATATGTGCCGGAGGCCGGTATGATGATTTGGTTGAGGAGGTTGGAGGAAAGCCAACATCTGCTTGTGGTTTTGCAATGGGGGTAGAGCGGCTATTGGCCTTGATTCTAGAGGGCGGGAAAGAAATACCAGATTCTGTTCCTGATGCTTACGTGATACATCAAGGCGAAGCTACTGATGAGGCCGCCTGGAAAACAGTAAGTTATTTACGTGATCAGGGGCTCAATGTCATCCTGCATTGTGGAGGTGGAAATTTTAAAGCACAAATGAAAAAAGCAGATTCTAGTGGTTCACGTTTCGCTATTATTATCGGAGAGGATGAAATAAAGAACGAGGTAATAAGTGTTAAATATCTGAGAGAAAAAGTTACGCAAATAAAGGTAGGGTTGCTAGAAGCAGCACAATTAATTAAAGGTGTTTGAGTCAGAAATATTTTTCAATTTCGTTAGGAAGAAAGATGGCAACATATGATTTGGAAGAGCAGGAAAGAATTGATGGTCTGAAATCCTGGTGGGATGTTTATGGGACGCTAGTGATAATAATTTTAGCAATTCTTGTTGCTGGGGTATCTGGCACCCAAGCATGGAAATATTACCAGAAACAGCAGGCTGACCAGACAGTAGAATTATTTAATTCTCTTCAGGTAATTGATGAGAGCGGGGACCCCAAGAAAACAAGAGACGCTGCTCGTTTGCTGACTAATGGTTTTCCGGATAGTGGTTATGCATCACGTGCTGCCCTAATTTCAGCAAGAGCCAGTATTGATGAAAAAAATATAAAGAGTGCAAAAGAACCATTGCAATGGATGCTAGTAAATTCTGAAGAAAGTGAGCTAAAGGATGTTGCGCGTCTTAGATTGGCTGGATTGTTGTTAGATGAGAAGAAACATGATGAAGCATTGAAGTTGTTAGAAAACAAACACAGTGAATCTTTTGATAGCTTATATGCCGATCTAAAAGGAGATATTTATGCAGACAAAGGCAGCACTTCAGAAGCACGTGCTGCGTATAAAATGGCAATGAATAAGGCTGAAAAAAAAGAGACTCGCTATAAAATAATTCAGATGAAACTTGATGCACTGAAAAAATAGGGTAATGGCTATAAATAAGCTTGGATTAAGTTTTTTATATACCATACTTAGGTATGTCTATTTAATTCCCTTTGTGATTATATCTGTTGGATGTGCAGGTGTAGGAGATTTTTTTGATTATGGCTCTAATGATAATTCAGAGGCAGTCACTCAATTAGATAGTGAAGACATTTCATCTGATTTAGAACAGGATTCCCAGCCCAGTAACAAAAATACAAATTCAGATTTTAGTACATATTCATTGGATGATGAATCAGAAACGGATCCTGTCGTTGAGGATTTGGATCCAGAGGAAATTTCCAGTGTTCCTCCTTTATGGGATGGAAGTGTTGGTTCTGACACTAATTACATGAATGAATTCTCAGCACGAGATGCGTTTGATGACATCCTTGGCCTTACTTACCCACTCGGGGTTAGTCCAGTAGGAGCAACGGGATTAGTGCCTGCATTCGAGAATGATGCAATATACGCGGCATCTGCAGCTGGAAAGATTATACGTTTTGATCCTGTCACAGGAGATGAAGTTTGGAGTACTGATACAAAGCATAGACTGTCTGGTGGGATAGGGGTGGGTGAGGGTCTAATTCTGGTCGGAACCTTTAAGGGGAAAATTCTAGCATATGATGCGAATGGAAATCAGCTGTGGGAATCAACGGTAACCAGTGAGGTGCTAAGCCCGCCAAAAATATATGACGGTGTAGTTGTGGTGCGCACCGGAGAGGGTAGGATTTTTGGTTTAGATGCAGTAGATGGAAAACGAAAATGGATTTATCAGGATTCAATTCCTTCTCTTACTGTTCGGAATTTTGCTGGAGTTCTTGTTAAGGGGGGGGGAGTATTTGTCGGGTTTCCTGGAGGGAAACTCGTGGCAATAAAAATAGATGATGGAAAAATAGCATGGGAGGCTGCCGTATCAAAACCAAAGGGTGTGACAGAACTTGAGCGCATTACAGATGTAACTAGTCTGCCAGTAGCAGATGATCGGCAAATATGTGCGGTTGCTTATAAAGGCCGCCTTTCATGCTTTGAGGTTATGACTGGAAATCCTATCTGGATGCGGGAAGTATCAAGTAGTGCGGGCCTTACTATGGACAATAAATATGTTTATGTGAGTGAAGATGACGGTGCCGTTGTCGCTTATGATAAAAATAATGGAACTCTTATATGGAAGAAAAAAATAATTAAAAAAAAGGTCGTTGCTTTTGGGAATATAAGTTGGGTTTCTCCGGGGGGAGATCGTGGCGGGGATCTGAATCAGTCCAGTGGAGATGAGTCTAATTTATTTGATTTTCTAAAGGATTATGACTTTGAAAAAGATGATAATGCGGAAGATGACTGGGAGAAGGTAAAAAACAAGCCTGATCTGCGGGGTGGAGGCAGTGGATTCTTAGGAAAATATGTAACAGGCTGGGGAGGCACTAGTGCGAGTTCCCTAATCAATAAATTATCCGCACCTTTTGTTTATGGTTCTCAGGTAGTGGTAGGAGATTCTCAAGGTTTTGTAACAGTATTAAAGAATGATGATGGTTCTATAATTTCTCAATCTGGGACTGACGGAGGTAAGATTGTCACTCGCCCTAAGCATGTACCTGATGGCCTAATAGTGCAAACTACTAAAGGCGGGATTTACGTATTCGGCATACAGTAAAATAAATTCAATAAAATACATTCGGTATGGAAAATAGTTCTCTTACTTTAGGGGAAGAGAAGTTGGTATTCTCTATACTAATTTTAAACCATGAAACCTATTCTCGTATTAATTGGTCGGCCTAATGTTGGCAAATCAACTCTTTTTAATCGTTTAACTTGTAGCCGTGATGCGATTGTTGCAAATATCCCGGGATTGACCCGTGATCGACACTATGGGCATGGTAAATTAGGTGATAAATCCTATTTGGTAGTGGACACGGGTGGTTTCGAGCCTGTAGTTAAAGAAGGGATGCTGCATGAAATGGCAATGCAGACATTGCAGGCGGTAGATGAGGCTGATGTGGTGTTATTTATTGTCGATGCAAGGCAGGGACTAACATCGCACGATAAAATTATTACTAAGCAGCTCAGGAGAACAGGAAAAAAAGTTATTCTGACAGTGAACAAAGCTGAAGGAATGGTAGCAGCTGTTATTACTGCTGAGTTTCATGAGCTAGGTCTAGGTATACCCTGCGCTGTTTCTGCTGCTCATGGCGACAATATTAGCGATTTAGTAGATTTGGCGCTTGAAAATTTTCCTGAGCAAGAAATAGGTATAGCAGCAGATACACACCCTAAGATTGCCGTAATAGGTCGCCCTAATGTTGGAAAATCTACATTAATAAATACATTGTTAGGGGAGGATCGTGTAATTACTTTTGATCAACCTGGAACTACTCGAGATAGTATCAGTATTGATTTTGAGCGTAATAAACGCCCATATACTTTGATTGATACTGCTGGGGTACGTCGTCGTGGAAGGGTTTCGGAGACAATAGAGAAGTTTTCAGTAATTAAAACTTTACAAGCAGTAGAGAATGCCAATGTGGTAGTACTTGTAGTAGATGGAGGAAGTGAAATTTCTGACCAGGATGCACATATAGCTGGGTTTGTATTAGAGGCTGGGCGTGCAGTAGTATTAGTAGTAAATAAATGGGATGGGCTGGATAGTTATCAACGTGAGACTATCAAGCGTGAGGTTTCGAGGAAACTTTCATTTCTCCTTAGTTTTGCTGGAGTACATTATATTTCTGCGTTGAAAGGTAATGGAATGAAAGGGTTATTTCCTTCTATTGATACTGCATATGCAGCTGCAATGGCTAAGTTAGCAACCCCCATGCTTACGCGAGTACTTTTAGAGGCTGTAGAAAAACAGCCCCCACCACGTTCTGGTATGTACCGCCCTAAATTACGATATGCTCATCAGGGCGGCTCCAATCCTCCTTTAATAATAATTCATGGCAGTTCTCTCAAGTATGTGTCGAAAACATACCAGCGTTATCTGGAAAATTCTTTTCGAAAAATATTCAAACTAGAAGGAACCCCATTACGGGTTGAGTTTAAAACCGGCCATAACCCCTACGCGGATAAGAAACCTGGTCCACTTAGTGAAGCCGAAGCCACAAGTCTTCATCGTAAACGTCGGAGTAATAGAAAAAAATATGGTCAATATTAACTCAGTAGTTAAAGAGACCTTTATATTATTTGTAACTTTTTGACCGAGAATTAAGATTAATTTTTAATGAAGAGTTCTCGGTATACTCAGGGTAAACTCTGGAATGGAAGCATCGAAACGGAGACCATCCTCAGCGATCATCTGGTAGCTGCCTTTCATTGAGCCAACAGGAGAAGAGATGGCGGTACCGCTAGTGTATTCAAAACTGTCTCCAGGCTTTAGCAGTGGTTGTTCACCTACTACACCCAATCCACGTACCTCTTGGGTGTCATTTCCTCCATCTTCAATAATCCAATGGCGACTGATAAGTTGAGCTGCAACCATTCCAGTATTCGCAATGGTAATGGTATAAGCGAACACATAATGATCTAAAGTCTCATCCGATTGTTCAGGAAGATAGGTAGTACGTACGATTATATTTATCTCGTATTTTTTGTCTTCGATCATATTAATATTGCATGCTATTTTGTATATTACAGCAGGAGTAAAGTGCAAATATTATCATATTGAGTTGAAGTTGATAGCATTGGAGATCCTTTTGCGGTTAAAATGACGTTCCAGATTCTGAGGGTATACTAATGGCCGATTATCTTATTGCTCCAAGCATTCTTTCTGCAAACTTTGCCAAATTAGGTGAAGAAATTAACGATGTTCTTGATTCGGGGGCAGATATTATTCATTTCGATGTAATGGATAATCATTATGTTCCTAACCTGACAATTGGACCTCTTATATGTGAGGCAATTCGTCCACTGACAGATGCGACTATTGATGTACATCTGATGGTGGAACCAGTAGATCGAATCATTCCTGATTTCGCAAAAGCAGGGGCGAACATTATTTCATTTCATCCGGAGACATCCAGCCATATAGACCGTACTATCGGACTTATTAAGGAGCAGGGTTGCAAGGCTGGGATGGTATTTAATCCAGCTACGCCTCTACACTATCTTGACCATGTGCTGGATAAACTTGATCTTGTTTTAATTATGTCAGTTAACCCTGGCTTTGGCGGACAAAAATTTATTCTTGAGGCATTGAATAAGCTAAAAGCGGTACGAGAGCGCATTGATGCGGGTAATAAAAAGATATTGCTAGAAATTGATGGCGGGGTGAAAGTAGACAATATTGCTGAGATTGCTCGTGCTGGAGCTGATACCTTTGTTGCTGGTTCTGCAATTTATGGTGCTGGTAACAATGAAGATCCTCATCGATATGATACGGTGCTATCTGCATTAAGAGCAGAATTAGCAAAGGTCTAGTCGCAGTTGACTCTTGAAAGAGTTAGGAATTATTCTTTTTGTATTTTTATAAGGAAATGAATAGAAGCTATTCTTCTCATCCTGTATCTTCTACAGCAGAAATAGAATTCCCTTTGACGGTCAAAGCTATCATGATCGACTTAGATGGGACGCTTCTTGATACGGCAGGTGATCTTGCTATTGCTGCTAACATAATGTTACGAAAATTGGGCTCAGCAGAACTACCACGTGCAACAATTCAATCTTATATTGGTAGGGGGATATTAAATCTAGTTAGGAGGTGCTTGGCTAACAGTTTTAATAATGAACCAGACCCTGATTTTCTTGCTCAAGCAATGGTGATTTATGAGAAAGAGTATGCAAAAAACCTATGCGTCACTACACGTCCCTATCCGAGAGTGGTTGATGGGTTAATTGCGATGAAGGAAATGGGATTTCAATTAGCTTGTATTACCAATAAGTCCGAAACGTTTACTTTGCCTTTGTTACGCGCTACCAAACTTTTAAATTATTTCGATATTGTTTTATCTGGGGATAGCTTGCCAAAAAAGAAACCTGACCCGGCGCCTCTGCATCATGCTTGTAAGGTTTTTGGCATTCTGCCAAATGAAATGTTATTGATTGGTGATTCGGGTAATGATACTAAAGCTGCTCGCGCAGCAGGCTCCTATGTTTTTTGTGTGCCGTATGGCTATAATGAAGGACGAGATGTTCATGAATTAGATTGTGATAAAGTGATTCCATCTATTTACGAAGCAGTACATTTGATCAAGAGGCTGACATAACAAATGAAACGATATATTTAAGAATGAAATAGAAATATTGTTGGACTAATATCTAGATTTTCTTGACCTGCTATATCCGAATTATTGGCATAATTTATTTTGTTTATTGAAATTTTAACATGACTGAATCCGAGTTTTTTAACCTTGCTAAACAAGGCTACAATAGAATTCCAGTAGTGTTGGAAACTTTTGCCGATCTAGACACTCCGCTTTCAATTTATCTTAAATTAGCTAACCGGCCTTACTCTTATTTGCTTGAATCGGTTCGAGGCGGCGATCGTTTCGGGCGCTATTCCTTTATTGGGCTGCCTGCTTCAACTCGAATTGAAGTACGTGGTAATTGTATAAATATTATTAGTGAGCAGGGGTCAGAGCAGGTTGGAGCAGAGGATCCTCTGTCTTTTATTCAGTCTTATTTATTACGCTTTAAAGTTGCCCCGTGTTCTAGTTTGCCACGTTTTTGTGGTGGGCTAGTAGGGTACTTTGCTTACGAAACGGTTCGCTATATAGAGCGTAAGCTCGCTGGCCATGTTAGCTCAGACTCATTAGATCTACCCGATATGCTATTGCTTCTGTCTGAAGAGTTGATTGTCGTAGATAATCTTTCGGGCAAGCTGTATCTAATCATATATACAGATCCAAGTATTGCGGGTGCTTATAAAGAAACAAAAAAACGTTTAAAAGTATTGCTTACAAATTTGCGTAAGCCGGTAAAAATTCCAAATGAAATACCAGTAAAGCCATCCCAGGTAGTTTCTGAGTTTAGTGAATCAGATTTTATCAAGGCAGTAGAGCGTGCCAAACAATATATTTTTGACGGCGATATAATGCAAGTAGTGTTATCGCAGCGGACCAGTAAGACTTTTAGTACATCTCCACTGGCCTTATATCGGGCATTACGAAATTTAAATCCTTCGCCATATATGTTTTATTATAATTTTGGTGATTTTCACGTTGTAGGTGCCTCACCGGAGATTCTTGTACGCCTTGAGGGCGATGCTGTAACAGTCCGTCCTATTGCGGGAACTAGGCCACGTGGCAGTACACAGCAAGAGGATGAGAGATTGGCTGCGGATTTATTGGCTGATCCTAAAGAGTGTGCTGAGCATCTCATGTTGATGGATTTAGGTCGTAACGATATTGGGCGTGTTGCAGATACAGGTTCGGTTAAGGTTACTGAGAATATGCAAATTGAAAATTACTCTCATGTAATGCATATAGTTTCCAATGTTGATGGAAAATTAAAATCTGGGTTGAGTGCGATTGATGTATTACGTGCGACTTTTCCGGCAGGGACTGTTAGTGGGGCACCTAAAGTTAGGGCTATGGAAATTATTGACGAACTAGAGAGATCTAAGCGTGGAGTTTATGCTGGTGCAGTAGGTTATCTAGGGTTCAATGGTGATATGGATCTTGCTATCGCTATCCGTACCGGAGTCATTAAAGGTGGGAAGTTATACGTACAAGCAGGAGCTGGTATTGTTGCAGATTCTGTGCCAAAAAATGAGTGGATTGAAACCGAGAATAAAGCCAAGGCACTTTTAAAAGCGGCTGAGATAGCAGAGTTAGGATTAGATAATAAGTTGGAGGAAATTTGAGTTTGTACCTGTATATCTAATCAGGGTCTTTGGTAAACCCATTGTAGTAATTTGTCCATTGCAAGTTGTGCATTGCTGGAATTAATATGATTCACCAGAAAAATAATGGCCATCCGTTTGCCTGATTTATCAAGTATGTAGCCAGCCATTGCTTTTACTCCGTTAAGTGATCCAGTTTTAATATGTGCTCGGCCAGTAACATCGGTTCCAGTAAGCCTTTTTTTCATGGTTCCATCCACAGCCAAAATTGGTAAGGATGAGACGAATTCTGGCATCACAGAACTTTGGAAAGCTTTAAGTAAAAGTTTCCCTAAGTGGCGCGCACTAATTCGTTCATTTCGTGATAACCCTGAACCATTTTCTATTTCAAATTCTGGGGAGTCTAGCTCTTTGGACTTGAGCCACTGCCTGACTGCGTTATTTGATTTGTTAAGAGTGGCTGGCTTATTGCCAGACACTGTGCCCAAAGTGAGGTAGAGCTGGCGTGCTGCGGTATTGTTGCTATATTTATTAATATCTCTAATAATTTCTGTAAGTGGTGGAGACTGGTGAATTTCATATGGCAGTTTTTCATCTGGCGCAATTCCAGTACGTATTTTCCCATTAAACACCCCACCTTGTTGCTTCCATAGTTTCTTGAAAAGTCCTAGAGTGTATGTCTGGCTGTTGTGTAGGCTCAGTAACAAGGATTTTTCACCACAAGCAATCGGGTAGTCTCCATTGAGTGTTACTGTTGCATGATGATTATTTTCAGTATCAATATCAATAATGGTGTCAAGCGTATCTCTCCATTCGATACATTTGTTTTTCGTAAGCTTTAAGTTGTTATTAAGGGTAATAAATTCGGTTTGTGGGTTTATGATAATACGAGCACTATTATTCCCTGCTTCTGGGATTATGCGTAGCTCAGTTGCCCGGTAATTTACTAAATGTGCTTCAGGGAAAGTATTGTAGGATCGGTAAGGTTTATTATCGAAAGCTGCTGGATTCTCGATTGATATATCGAAATAGCTATTATCAAGGATAAGGTCCCCAGTAATTTCGTGTAATCCTTTTTGATAAAGGCGACGTATGAGTAACCAGAAATTTTCTAGATTAAGTCTTGGGTCGCCGTAACCTTTTATTATAAGGTCCCCTTGTAGCTTACCCTCTTTCAGAACACCATTAGTATAGATCTCTGTTTTCCAGGTAAAAGCCGGCCCTAATAGTTCGAGTCCTGCAAAGGTAGTAATAAGCTTCATCACTGAAGCTGGGTTCATTGACTTATCAGAGTTAAAGGCAATAATTGGATTGGTTGTATTAATTTCGTGAATATAAATACTCGCGGCAGATTCGGGAATTTCATTCTGATTAAGTGCTTGTTTGACTGCGTCAGGTAGGTCTTGTGAAAAAACAGGTAGGGCTTGTGTATTAAGTATAAAACACAAGATAGCAGCTAATTTAAATGGGCTCATATATAGAATATACTCGTCTAAAATTTAGTGGAGCAATAGTTCTAAGTAAGAATTGTTAACATGAATCTAGCACTTGTAAGGTCTTTGTTACAAGAAAATTAATTTCTTCATTGTTAATGATATAGGGCGGCATGAAATAGACGGTATTGCTTAGCGGGCGAAGCAGCAACCCTTGACTTATTGAGCTCTGAAAAAAATTCTCTGAAAAAGAAGGATCAGTGGTTTCAACTTCAAATGCCCAAATCATTCCACAGTTACGGAAATTTTTTACTTTAGGGTGTGACGCGATTGGTTTGGATATATCATTTAGATATTTTGTTTTTGTATGGTTAGCATTAATAACCTTATCCTGTTCGAATATATCCAGTGTGGCAAGCGCAACGGAGCAAGCAAGCGCATTGCCAGCGTGAGTGTGAGAATGTAGGAATGCACGTGTGGTTTCTTCGTGATAGAAAGACTGATAAATTGATTCGGTAGTCATCGCCACAGAAAGTGGTAGATACCCGCTAGTGAGACCCTTTGCAAGACATAAAAAATCCGGAGTAATATTCGCTTGTTCACAGGCAAACATTGTTCCTGTTCTGCCGAAACCTACGGCAATTTCGTCAGCAATTAAATGTACTTGGTATTTGTTACAAATCTCACGGGCATATTTTAGGTAATCAGAATGATACATGCCCATACCTACTGCACCCTGAACTAATGGTTCAATAATAAATGCTGCGGTTACTGCGTGATTTTTAGCCAGATAGCTTTCTAAATGGTTGGCAGCACGAAGCGCATAATCTTTGGGGAGCTCTCCCTTTTCAGCATATCGCCAATCTGGAGTTGGAACTCTTGCGCTGTTGCGTAACAAAGGAGCATAAGTATTCCTAAAAATTGCGACATCAGTGACAGATAATGCGCCTAAAGTTTCACCGTGATAGCCATTTTGAAGGCTTACAAAATTATTCTTTTTGGGTTGGCCGCTGTTGTGCCAGAAATGAGCGCTCATCTTCAATGCAGCCTCAATGGCTGATGCTCCATCACTGCTATAAAAGCAATGACCAAGGCCAACTGGTGCAAACTTGATTAATCTTTCCGATAACTTTACTACAGGCTCATGCGTAAAGCCTGCAAGCATTACATGTTCTAATTTGCCGAGTTGATCTTGGATGGCATGATTAATTTGAGGATTAGTGTGCCCGAATAAATTGACCCACCAGGAGCTAATTGCATCAAGATAGCGCTTGTCATTAAAATCATAGAGCCAAACTCCCTCACCCCGATTAATAGGAATAAGTGGTAATGCCTCATATTGTTTCATCTGAGAGCACGGGTTCCAAACAGCCTTTAGGCTGCGTTCTATTAAGTTTTTATTAGTCATCTACTTGAAATTCTTATAAACAGCCCATATTATTAGTACTCATAGGCAGAGAGTGCTAATTTTTATCTGTAGAGTGATTCGTAGAAATGCTAAACAGAGAAATTCATTAACCATTTATTTAATTATACTTTTCAAAACAGGAGAAAGAAGCATGAATATTCGTCCCTTACATGACCGTGTTGTTGTCAAGCGGCTAGAAGAAGAGCTCAAGACAGCATCCGGTATTATTATCCCAGATAGTGCGGCAGAAAAGCCAGATCAAGGTGAAATTATTTCTGTAGGCAGAGGAAAAGCTGGAGACGACGGTAAGATTCGTGCGCTGGAAGTTAAAGTTGGTGACAAGGTGTTGTTTGGGAAATACTCTGGGCAAGCTGTGAAAATTAAGGGAGAAGAGATCCTAGTGATGCGGGAAGAGGACATCATGGGCATAGTTGAGGGATAATTGTCCCTTTACCTTATAAATACTTACAATATTTCTGTAAATTAGGAGAAAGATTATGGCAGCAAAAGAAGTTAAATTTGGTGATTCAGCTCGCCACAAAATGGTAGCTGGAGTCAATATTTTGGCGGATGCAGTTAAAGTTACTCTTGGGCCTAAGGGTCGTAATGCGGTTCTGGACCGGTCATATGGGGCACCTACTATTACAAAAGATGGGGTTTCTGTAGCAAAAGAAATCGAACTAAATGACAAATTTGAAAATATGGGGGCTCAGATGGTTAAGGAAGTTGCAAGTAAGACTTCCGATATTGCAGGTGATGGAACTACAACTGCTACCGTATTAGCCCAATCTATAGTGAGAGAAGGTATGAAGTTTGTAGCCGCCGGTATGAATCCGACGGATCTAAAACGTGGCATTGATAAAGCTGTAAAAGCAACGGTTGGAGAGCTCCAAAATCTTTCTAAGCCTTGCACTACAAGCAAAGAAATTGCTCAGGTAGGTAGTATTTCTGCAAATTCAGATAGTGAAATTGGAAAAATTATCGCAGATGCAATGGAAAAAGTAGGTAAGGAGGGAGTAATTACCGTTGAGGATGGATCTGGTTTGCAGAATGAACTGGACGTTGTTGAGGGGATGCAGTTTGATCGTGGTTATCTTTCTCCTTATTTTGTTAATAATGCAGACAGGCAAATTGCTTTATTAGAAAGTCCTTATATTTTATTACACGATAAGAAAATTTCTAATATTCGTGAATTGTTGCCATTGCTTGAGCAAGTGGCAAAAACCAATAAGCCTTTATTGATTATTGCTGAAGATATTGATGGTGAGGCTCTTGCAACAATGGTAGTCAATAATATTCGTGGAATCTTAAAAACCTGTGCTGTGAAAGCACCGGGCTTTGGTGATCGTCGTAAAGCTATGCTTGAAGATATTGCGCATCTCACTGGCGGGACAGTAATTGCTGAGGAAGTTGGTTTGTCTTTGGAAAAAGCCACGTTGAATGAGTTAGGTCAGGCTAAGCGGATAGAGGTAGGTAAAGAAGCAACTATCGTTATAGATGGAGCTGGTGAAGCAAAATCTATAGAAGGGCGGGTCAATCAAATACGGGCTCAGATAGAGGAGGCTACCAGTGATTATGATAAGGAAAAGCTACAAGAACGTGTGGCAAAACTAGCTGGTGGCGTAGCTCTGATTAAAGTTGGCGCAGCAACCGAAGTAGAAATGAAAGAGAAAAAGGCCCGGGTTGAAGATGCGTTGCATGCAACTCGTGCAGCTGTTGAAGAAGGTATTGTGCCTGGTGGTGGTGTTGCGTTATTACGGGCTTGTAGTCAAGTAACGCAGGTGAAAGGCGACACAAATGATCAGGATGCTGGTATCAAGATTGTTCTACGGGCATTGCAAGAGCCTTTGCGCCAGATCGTTGCTAATTGTGGAGATGAACCTTCAGTAGTAATCAATAAGGTTATGGAAGGTCAAGGAAATTTTGGGTATAACGCTACTACGAGTGAATATGGCGATATGGTTGAAATGGGAGTACTGGACCCCACAAAAGTTACACGCTCTGCCTTGCAAAATGCTGCTTCGGTAGCAGGCTTAATACTCACTACTGATGTTATGGTGGCAGAACAGGCTAAAGAAGAGTCTGCTCCTGTTGCAGGCGGTGGTGATATGGGCGGTATGGGCGGTATGGGTGGTATGGGCGGCATGGGTGGTATGGGTATGTAGGCTTTAGTATCTGTTTCATCTAAATCAAATAAAAAACCCTACTTAAGTAGGGTTTTTTATTTGTGGTAGGAAAATTACATTATGTTTAATATTTTGTGCAGACGGAATCTATAAACTCCTGTAAATTACGGTTTGTTTAAATTAAGCTAATCTCTTAATATTGAAATAAACGCTAATCATGATCAGAATACTTGTATAAAAATAAATTATTATGACGCCAGACCAATATTGTCAAGAAAAGGCTGTTCAAAGCGGCTCCAGTTTCTATTACAGTTTTCTTTATTTGCCGCCGGAGAAACGTCGCGCTATTACTGCATTTTATGCTTTCTGCCGTGAGGTAGATGATGTGGTAGATGAGTGCACTGAAGAATCTGTGGCACGAATGAAACTGGACTGGTGGAGAAAGGAGATTGCTTGTGTTTATAGTGAGGAGCAGGGTGAAGAACCTAGTCATCCAGTAGCAAAAGCTTTGGTTGAAGTAATTAAAACAATAAATCTTTCTGCTAGCCAATTAATAGAAATTATAGACGGCATGGAAATGGATTTGAATTGCAATCGTTACCCAGATTTCATTGCTTTGCAGCTTTACTGTCACCATGTAGCTGGAGTAGTGGGGCAGCTGTCAGCTGAGATTTTTGGGTATCAGAATATTAAGACACTGGAATATGCTCATAACTTAGGGCTTGCGTTCCAGCTTACAAATATTATACGTGATGTGGGTGAGGATGCTCGTCGTGGCCGTATATATTTACCTGAAGATGAGCTTGTCAAATTTGGAGTATCTAGTGAAGATATTCTACATTCACGTGAATCTGATAATTTTAGAAAGCTAATGGAATTTCAGATAGAAAGAGCTGAGGATTATTATACCAAGGCATTCGCAGCATTACCTGCAGAGGATAGAAGAAATCAGCGTCCAGGTTTTATAATGGCAGCTATTTATAGGGCGCTGCTGGATGAAATCAAGGAAGATAGTTGTCAGGTTATGCGACAGCGAGTAAGTCTCACTCCAATACGTAAGCTGTGGATAGGATGGAGAACCTGGGTAAAAGGATAATTTCTCCGCCCAGTGTTCTGCCTGTAAAACTTATCAATTCTAATGATTTTAAGAGTTTCTTCTGCGAGAAGGCTATGTGTTTATGATCGATACTACAAACTACCGGCCAGATAACAATATCCTTAAGGGCCGTGTAATCCTTGTGACCGGTGCAGGGCAAGGAATCGGTCGCGCTGCTGCGCTAGAATATGCTGCTCATGGTGCTACAGTAATTCTGCATGGACGAAAGGTTGATAAGTTGGAAAGTGTATATGATGAAATAGAGTCTGAAGGAGGGGCACAAGCGGCAATTATTCCATTTGATCTAGAGAAAACTGAGGGTAAAGATTTTGAGGTGATTGCGCAGGCAATTAAGTCGCAGTTGGGTCGGCTGGATGGAATTTTACATAATGCGTCTTTTATTCCAAGTCTCACTCCACTAGAAAGTCATACATTTGATCAGTGGTTGGTTCTGCTGCGTGTCAACCTAGTAGCGCCAATTTCGTTGACACGCGCCTGTTTGCCATTACTAAAAGCCTCTACTGATGCATGCGTTATTATGACATCGGATACTCATGGGCATTACCCTGCAGCATATTGGGGGGGGTTTGCTGTGGCCAAGGCGGGGGTGGAGGCGTTAGTAAAAATTCAAGCTCAAGAATGGGAAATGCATACAAATCTACGTATCAATGCATTGATACCGGGAGTTGTGCACACCTCACAACGAACTAAAACGCATCCTGGTGAAGTTAAAAAAAATTTAGTTGCTCCAAAAGATTTGATGTCGACTTATTTATATTTGATGGGGCCGGCTAGCAAAGGAGTTACTGGCAAGACCATTTTTTGCCAAAAACATGAGTAGTATATCTGTGGAAACAAGGATAAAAAGGTATAATTGATCGGCACGAAGAACTTGGAAAGCGAGAGTGGCGGAATTGGTAGACGCACCAGATTTAGGTTCTGGCGCCGAAAGGTGTGGGGGTTCGAGTCCCCCCTTTCGCACCACGAGACTTCAGGCGGCAAGCTGTTTGGCCTTTGTATTTTACGGTCGCTCTGTTGCATGGTTGTTCTGATGTCAAATGAATAATAGTTAATCAGGAATAGTAATGGAATCCAATCTAGAGACTCTAGGCTCATTAGAGCGCAGGCTTAATGTTACGGTGCCTCAGGAAGAGGTTGAGACTGAAATTGAGAGCCGTTTAAAACGCTTGGCACGTACCACTAAAATTCATGGCTTTCGGTCTGGGAAGGTTCCATTAAAGATTGTATCGCAGCAATATGGTCCTCAAGTGCGTCAGGATGTAATGGGTGACGTATTGCAGAAGAATTTTAGTGAGGCGGTACGTGAACAAAAATTGCGGGTTGCTGGGTATCCAAATTTTGAAGCAAAAGAAGTAGCTGAGAATTCATCTAAATTTGAATTTAGTGCAACGTTTGAGGTGTATCCAGATATAGTTCTAGGTGACTTAGCCTCACTGAGTATTGAGCAGCCGATGATGCAAGTTTCTTCTGCTGACGTTGATAAAGCTATTGAGATGATGCGTAAGCAGAGGATTCAGTATAATGAGGTGGATCGGGCTGCAGCCAAGGGAGATAGGGTAAATATTGATTATCATGGAATAATTGATGGAGTAGAGTTTGATGGTGGTAGTGCAAAAGGTTCTACCCTGATTCTAGGTGAAGGCCAGTTACTCAAGGATTTTGAGGAAGCAATAATCGGGATGAATAAAGACCAGAGTAAATCTTCTGAAGTACCTTTTCCAGAAGATTATCATGGTAAAGAGGTAGCTGGAAAGACTGCAATATTCGAGGTGAAAATTAATAAAGTGGAGGAGCCAAAGCTCCCGGAGTTAAATGGAGAATTTGCTGAATCACTTGGTATTTCCAGTGGAGATATCGGAAAAATGCATACTGAAGTTCAAGCAAATCTTGAGCGTGAAGTGTCAAAACGGATAAAGACGAAAGTTAAAGAGAGTGTAATGCAGGCATTGCTTGATGCAATTACTATTGATACACCTAAATCATTGGTGGCCTTGGAATTAGATCGTTTAATGCAGAGCGCAAAAGACGACCTTAAACAACGCGGTATGCAGGTTAAAGACATACCTCTACCAAAAGATTTGTTCCAGGAAAAGGCGGAGCGACGTGTAAGTTTGGGGTTGATTCTAACAGAACTAGTTAAGGCTCATGAATTACGTGCGAAGCCTGAGCAAGTACGTGTATTAATTGAAGAATTTGCGCAAGGCTATGAAAATCCTAGTGAGGTAGTTAAGATGCATTATTCCTCAAAAGAGCGCCTTCATGAAGCCGAGTCTGCTGTGTTAGAAGATAATGTTGTAGCATGGGTGTTAGAGAAAGCGAGTATTGTAGAAAAGAAGGTAACTTTTGACGAATTGATGGGAAAATCTTGATATGATTCAAAGAACTGAATTTGATGACTATAATCTTGAGCCTAAAGATTTAGGCCTAATTCCTATGGTGATTGAGACCAGTGGGCGAGGTGAGCGGTCATATGATATATATTCCCGATTGTTGAAAGAGCGGGTTATATTTCTTGTGGGGCCAGTTACAGAAACAACAGCTAATCTGATTGTGGCTCAGCTTCTGTTTTTAGAGTCTGAAAATGCAGATAAAGAAATTCATTTTTATATAAACTCTCCCGGTGGCTTGGTCTCTGCAGGACTGGCAATTTACGATACTATGCAATACATTAAGCCTAGTGTCAGCACCCTATGTGTCGGTCAGGCGGCAAGTATGGGCTCTTTGCTGCTGGCAGCAGGCGAAAAAGGTAAGCGGTTTTGTTTGCCAAATTCACGCATTATGATTCATCAGCCATTGGGTGGTTTTCAGGGGCAAGCCTCAGATATTGAGATTCATGCCAAAGAAATTTTGTTTCTCAAAGGTAGATTAAATGAAATTTTAGCGAAGCATAGCGGTCAAAGTATTCAGACAATAGGTAAAGACACTGATCGCGATAATTTTCTAAGCGCAGAAGATGCAGTAAAATATGGTTTAGTAGATAAAGTTCTGACCAGTAGGGCTAAAAGTACAACTTAATAAATATATAGTTACCATAAGGTCGTCATCCTATAATTTCGGCACTGGTTTAGATAACACGGAGTAATGCTATGTCAGATAAGGTTGTTGGCGAAAAATTGCTTTATTGTTCCTTTTGTGGAAAGAGTCAGAATGAAGTAAAAAAACTTATTGCTGGGCCATCCGTATTTATCTGCGATGAATGCATTGAACTTTGTAACGATATAGTACGAGAGGAATTACAGGAGGCCGAGGCTGCAGATTTAGCTAAATCCGAATTGCCGGTACCGCGTGAGATTTGTCAGACACTTGATGAATATGTAATCGGTCAAGAGCCAGCAAAGAGAATTTTATCTGTGGCTGTATATAACCATTATAAGCGTTTAAAGAATATAGCTGAAATTAGCGGGTCTGATGACATAGAACTGGCTAAAAGTAATATTCTACTTATAGGACCAACTGGATCAGGAAAAACACTCCTGGCACAAACATTGGCACGGTTACTTAATGTGCCGTTTGTAATGGCTGATGCTACAACTCTAACTGAAGCTGGTTATGTTGGGGAGGATGTTGAAAATATTATCCAGAAACTTCTTCAGAAATGTAACTATGATGTGGATAAGGCTCAGCAGGGAATAATTTATATAGATGAGATTGACAAGATTTCACGTAAATCAGATAACCCTTCAATAACCCGTGATGTCTCCGGTGAGGGCGTGCAGCAAGCTTTGCTTAAGCTAATTGAAGGCACAGTTGCTTCTGTCCCCCCACAGGGCGGGAGAAAGCATCCTAATCAAGAATTTATTCAAATAGACACTACCAATATTCTATTTATTTGTGGAGGTGCATTCCATGGTCTTGACAAAGTAATACGTGATCGTTCTGAGAAGGGTGGAATAGGTTTTGGTGCGGATGTGCGGAGTGGTATTGATAACCGTAAAAATATCAGCTCAATATTAAGGGGAGTAGAGCCTGAAGATTTAGTTAAATATGGCCTAATTCCAGAGTTTGTCGGACGCCTGCCAGTAGTTGCGACACTGGAGGAGCTCGGTGAGGATACCTTAATTAAGATTCTCGCAGAGCCTAAGAATGCGCTTATTAAACAGTACCAGAAAATGTTCAATATGGAAGGCGGTGTGGACTTAGAATTTCGAGAGCAAGCACTTAAATCAATTGCTAATAGAGCGTTGGCGCAGAAAACTGGTGCACGTGGACTTAGGTCAATCTTAGAGAACACTTTATTGGATACAATGTATGATCTTCCATCTCTTGAGAATGTTATTAAAGTTGTAGTTGATCGCGGTTCAGTTGAAGGCGATATCAAGCCAATTCTTATTTACTCGGATAAGGCAGCAAAGAGTAGTTAGTTCTAGTTTAGAATCGTCAATCTTCCTTGAATTTGTCCTGATTGCCCCAATACTATTTTAGTAGTCTTTTATATTTATAGGTTAATTTACACATATGACTCTACCAGTTATCGAGACCGATAAAGTACTGTTACCACTTTTACCTTTGCGTGATGTTGTAGTGTTTCCACACATGGTGATTCCTTTATTTGTAGGGCGACCTAAGTCTATTAAGGCACTGGAGAGTGCTATGGATTCAGGTAAAACGTTGCTTTTGGTAGCGCAGAAGTCTGCTGCTAAAGATGAACCCAGCTCTGAAGATCTTCATAAGGTTTGTAGTGTTGGAAATTTGTTGCAAATGCTCAAATTACCGGATGGTACGGTTAAAGTTTTGGTAGAAGGCGGCCGCAGAGCTAATATTATAGAGGTAATTGATTCCGGCCCTCATTTTTCTGGGCAGGTTGTGCTGCTGCCTGCCGACGTTGTCGACAGTAATGAGGTGGAAGCTATGCGACGTACAATGCTGAGTCAATTTGACCAATATGTAAAACTTAATAAAAAAATACCACCTGAAGTACATACCACTCTGGGTGGTATAGATGAGGTAGGGCGTCTGGCGGATACAATTGCCGCACATTTACCATTGAAGCTCGAGCAAAAACAAGAGATTCTAGAGCTATTTGATGTTCCAAAACGTTTAGAGCACTTGTTGGGGTTATTGGAAACTGAGCTTGATATACTCCAGTTGGAGAAACGTATTCGTGGCAGAGTAAAGCGTCAGATGGAGAAGAGTCAGCGAGACTATTATTTGAATGAGCAAGTTAAAGCTATCCAGAAAGAATTAGGAGAGGGCGAGGATGGCGCTGATTTAGAGGAAATAGATAAGAAAATTAAATCTGCAGACATGCCTAAAGAGGCTCGTATTAAGGGCGAGTCTGAATTGAAGAAACTACGATTAATGTCCCCCATGTCTGCTGAAGCGACCGTAGTACGTAATTATATTGATGCTCTAGTTGCATTACCGTGGAAGAAGAAAAGTAAAATCGGTAGAGATCTCAACGCGGCAGAAGTAATACTCGAGAAGGACCATTACGGTTTAGAGAAAGTTAAGGAGCGTATTGTCGAGTATTTAGCAGTACAGCGGCGCGTGGAGAAGCTCAAAGCACCTATCCTTTGTTTAGTGGGACCCCCTGGGGTTGGTAAGACCTCTTTAGGTCAGTCTATCGCCCGTGCCACAAATCGTAAATTTGTGCGTATGTCACTAGGTGGCGTGCGAGATGAAGCAGAAATACGTGGTCATCGTCGCACTTATATCGGTTCAATGCCTGGCAAGATTTTGCAAAATATGACTAAGGTTGGTGTAAAGAATCCACTATTCTTGCTGGACGAAGTAGATAAGATGGGTATGGACTTTCGTGGAGATCCATCTTCTGCGTTACTTGAAGTACTTGATCCAGAACAAAATAATTCATTTGTAGATCACTATATGGAAGTTGAGTATGACTTGTCTGATGTTATGTTTGTTGCTACTGCAAATACCTTAAATATACCACCAGCTTTATTGGACAGAATGGAAGTAATTAGATTGTCTGGTTATACCGAAGATGAAAAACTTAACATTGCAACGCGATACTTATTGCCCAAACAAATGAAAAATCATGGGTTAAAGGAAGATGAGCTTGCAGTATCTGAAGCTGCGCTACGTGATGTTACTCGCTATTACACTCGGGAAGCAGGTGTCCGTGCTATGGAGAGAGAAATCTCAAAAATTTGCCGAAAAATAGTAAAAGCATTATTACTTAAAGATAAAAAGAAAAAAATTGCTGTCAGTACGTTGAATATTGGTAAATACTTGGATGTGCGACGCTATACTTACGGCATTGCTGAGGAAAAAAATCAAGTTGGGCAGGTAACTGGCCTAGCTTGGACAGAAGTTGGTGGAGAATTATTAACTATTGAAGCAGTAGCGCTTCCAGGTAAAGGTAAAACTATTACTACTGGTAAGCTGGGGGAGGTAATGCAAGAATCTATCCAAGCAGCTCTATCAGTAGTACGTAGCCGCTCAATTGCATTAGGCATACCAGAAGACTTCTACCAAAAGAACGATATCCATATCCACCTGCCAGAAGGAGCCACACCCAAAGACGGTCCTAGTGCAGGCGTTGGCATATGTACTGCAATGGTGTCGGTATTCACAGGTATTCCGGTAAGGGCATCTGTTGCAATGACAGGTGAGATAACGTTACGAGGTGAGGTATTACCAATTGGTGGGCTAAAAGAAAAGCTCTTGGCAGCACACCGGGGTGATATAAAAATGGTCTTGATACCTGAGGAGAATGTTAAGGATTTAGCTGAAATTCCAGAGAATATTAAAAATAAACTTGATATAAATCCAGTAAAATCGATTGATCAGGTTCTAAATTTTGCTTTAGAGCGTGATCCAGAGGTGCTTCCTACTGTTTCTAGTAAATCTGGGAATAATCCTGATGTTAATAAAGATAAACAGGCTACTGTCACTATAAAGCATTAATGAAATTTTAATCTTTTTGATGCTTTTGAGAGATAACCTATTGAAAAAGATAGTATCAATAAGTTAGATATTCTTTTAAATCGACTTAGTTTTACTTAATATTGGAAAAATAAAAATTTACAGAAAGTAGGCTTGTTGTTTATTTCAGTTAATAAAAGATTTTTATATTTCAAATGATTTCGAAAATATTGCGACAATTGCTTGACCCAGTCCAAATGGCTTGATATAACAGCGTTTGCAGGAGAAGTCTCCTGTGCCATTATTTCTTATAACCGAGGGGGGAACTAAGTGAATAAATCAGAACTGATCGAGGCTGTTGCAAAAACCGCTGGTATATCAAAAGCCACAGCAGGTGATGCATTAGATGCAACACTATCTTCAATTAAAGTAGCTCTTAAAAAAGAGCAAAGTGTAACCCTAGTAGGGTTCGGTACTTTTAAGGTAGGTAAACGTGCAGCTCGTACGGGTCGTAACCCTCGTACTGGTGAAGCAATTAAAATTAAAGCAGCTAAAGTTCCAAAATTTAGCGCAGGAAAGGCACTGAAGGATGCAGTAAATTAGATTTCGAAAAAGGAGGGTGCTTAGCTCAGCTGGTAGAGCGTCGCCCTTACAAGGCGAATGTCGGCGGTTCGATCCCGTCAGCACCCACCAACGGAATTATACGAGGAAACAGGAGTGGTAGTTCAGTTGGTTAGAATACCGGCCTGTCACGCCGGGGGTCGCGGGTTCGAGTCCCGTCCACTCCGCCATAATTTTAGCTAATCATGGGCGAACGTAAGTTCGCCTTTTTTATTTACAAGTATTTTGGATCTTAGTAATGTTTGATTTTGTTCACAGACGTAAACGTGTTGTTCAAGTAATCATGCTGATTGCTGTATTGCCGTTCTTATTTTGGGGGCTTGAATCGTACCAAAATGAGGATGGTGAAGATTATATTGCAATAGTTTCTGGAGAGAAAATTCAACGACAGGAATTCGACCAATCATTACGTAATCGATATCACGCAATGAGGGATGCCATGGGAGATAGTTTTGAGATCTCTATGCTTGATGATCCCAGGGTTAGAGCTTCAGTATTGGAGGAACTGATTCAGACAAGGTTGCTTAATCGAGAGGCAGCGAGGCTTGGACTTTCTATTTCAGATTCTCAGCTGGTTGGGGCTTTACAAAATGTTCCACAATTCCAAGAGGATAATAAATTTTCTAATCAGTTGTACAGGGAATTATTACGTGATCAAGGAATGGAGGTAGTAAGATTTGAAACAAATATCCGTCAAGAAATGATGAGGAATCAAGTGATAGACGGGTATCTCAAGAATGGTTTTATTTCGAATACCGTAGCAAAAAATATTATGCGTTTAAGTGGGGAGAAACGTGAAATCAGTAGTGTTCACATTGAACCTGCTCAGTTTGTTTCTAAGATGAAACCGGGTAATGATGAGATTAAAGAATATTATGGTAATCACCAAGCTGATTTTAAGCGACCTGAAGAGGTACAGGTAGAGTATCTCGTATTATCAGTGGATGATCTGGCAAAGAATGTACAGGTAAGTTCTGAAGAAACAAAGAAATATTTTGAAGAGCACAAAGCTGAATTTGGTCAAATAGAAGAACGTCAGGCTAGCCATATATTATTAAGTGCACCTGCTACTGCATCAGATGCGGATAAAGAAGCAGCTCGTTCTAAGGCGGAAGAATTACTATTACAGATCAAGCAGGCGCCACAGAACTTTGCTAAATTTGCAAAAGAGCATTCGCAAGATGCGGGATCGTCAGACAAGGGAGGTGACTTAGGATTCTTTGGACGAAATACAATGGATAAGGCTTTTGAGGATGTGGTTTTTCAGATGGAGCCTGAAGAGATTCGTGGTCCGATCCAGACAGGTTTTGGTTTTCACATTATTAAACTTTCTGCGATAAAAGATGGGGAAAATATAAATTTCGATGAAGTAAAAGTTGAGGTAGAGGACAAATTAAAGAAACAGAAATCAAATAAAGATTTCGGAGAGAAGGCTGAGGAATTTAGGAATATAGTCTATGAGGAAAATGACAATTACCAGCTGGCGTCCGAAACACTTAAATTATCTATACAAAAGAGTGACTGGACTAGCAGGACTGGCGGTAGGGAGCCATATTTTACTAACGTAAAACTATTGCAAATAATGTTTTCCGAGGATGCAATTAAGAATAAAAATAATTCTGAGGTAATCGAAATTTCACCAGATACTTTGATTTCTGTAAGGGTGCTTAAGCATAAGCCAGCTGCGATGCTTTCAATTGCAGAGGTTAAAGAAAAAGTATTCAAAATTTTAGCGAACCAGAAAGCATCTGATCAGGCAGTAAAAGATGGCAAAGAGAAATTAGGGCAACTGCAAAAAGGGGAGAAAGATATAGTTAAATGGAGTCCTAAACAGACAGTTGCTCTTAACGACCCAAAGGACTTTGAAGAGGAGCTACTTCGGGCTATTTTTAAAGCTAAGCCATTCAGTTTCCCTGCATATGTCGAAGTTATTAATGCACAAGGAGGTTTCTCTTTGGCTCGAATTAGTAACGTGATAAAAACTGAATTACCTGATGAAGAAAAAATTACGGATTTTGGCAAACAACTGCAGCAGCAAGTATATGCACAGGAGGAATTATCAGCATATCTTGCGGCAGTCAAACAACGGTCTGATCTGACTATTATGAGAGATAG
>JAAZZR010000014.1 GCA_014237605.1 Nitrosomonadaceae bacterium
CAAGACGCCGATCCGCTCCCCCGTCATATGACGGGATAGTGGATCGGTTTTTTTTTATCTGTAGGAAATTATAGTTGTACCTAGTTTTATAAATTATTAATGCCAAATTTAGAATCTTATTTTGCTGCTAACGGCATACTTGCTAATTTTGTACCTGAGTATCGAGCACGTGCACAGCAAAGAGAAATGGCGGAAATGATCGCTGAAACTATATCTGAAAATCATATTCTTATTGCAGAAGCGGGCACAGGAACAGGTAAAACTTTTGCCTATTTAGTCCCAGCTCTTCTAGCAGGCGGGAAAGTAATTATTTCTACCGGAACAAAAACTCAGCAAGACCAACTTTTCAATAGAGATATTAATACCGTACGTACAGCACTTAACGTGCCTGTGAAAGTTGTATTATTAAAAGGACGTGCAAATTATGTGTGTCACTACCATCTAGAACGTACTCTTGAAGAAGAGTTTACTAGTCTTAATGACAGGAAATATCTGAAATTAATTGAGCGCTACGCCAGTTCCAGTATAAGTGGAGATAAAGCTGGCGTAAGTGGTGTCCCTGAGAATGCATCAATTTGGCAACGTGTCACATCAACCAGAGAGAGTTGTCTTGGTTCGGAATGTCCAAAATATAAAGAATGTTTTGTTATGGAAGCACGAAAAAAAGCGCTTTCGGCAGATCTTGTTGTTGTTAATCACCATTTGTTTTTCGCTGATATATTGCTACGCGATGAAGGGCTATCAGAACTGCTTCCTACATGTGATACAGTAATATTCGATGAAGCACATCAATTGCCTGAAACTGCAAGTCTATTCTTTGGTGAGTCTGTAAGTACTGGTCAATTACAGGAATTGGCACAGGAGATTAACATTGAAGGAATTAAAAATGCTAAAGATTTTGTTGCGTTACCTGATGCTGCATTAGCAGTAGAAAGATCAGCACGTGATTTGCGTCTTAGTACTGGCACTGATAGTGTTCGTTTACCTAGATCTATGATAGTAAAGAATACCGAATTTAGAAATCAGCTGGATGAGCTAATTGAGAAGCTTACAATACTGAGTTCGATGCTAGCGAGCCAAGCAGAGCGCTCAGAAGGATTAGAAAATTGTTGGCAACGACTACAGGAAATTGTGGCCAGAATTACTCGTTGGGACAGTCAGGAAGAGATGGAGGAGTTTGTTTGTTGGATAGAGACTTTTAGTTACACAATACAATTTAACGCAACGCCTCTATCTATTGCAGAAGGGTTTAATAAACAAATCAATGCTTCTTCGCGTGCATGGATATTTACTTCTGCAACGCTTTCAGTAAATGGTGATTTTTCACATTACAACAGTGTAATGGGTTTAAACCCAGAATTAAACTCGGTAAGAGCAGTTAGTTGGGAGAGCCCGTTTAATTTTGCTGATCAAGCTTTACTCTATGTGCCGACTGATTTACCTGAGCCAAATGATAGTAGTTATACTGAAAATATGGTTAAAGCAGTGTTTCCGGTATTAAAGGTAAGTCGTGGTCGTGCATTCATTTTGTGTACCAGTCTGCGTGCAATGCAGCAAATTCATGCTAAGTTATTGGATCTATTTGAACATGAGAAACTTGATTATCCTCTTTTGTTACAGGGACAAGGATCACGCTCAGAAATGTTAGACCGATTTCGTAAGATGGGTAATGCTGTGCTTATTGGGAGTCAGTCTTTCTGGGAGGGAGTAGATGTTCGTGGTGAAGCTTTATCGCTAGTTGTAATAGATAAGTTGCCCTTCGCACCGCCTAATGACCCTGTGCTTGCAGCGAGGATTGAAAAAATAAATAAAGAAGGCGGTAATGCATTTATGGAATATCAGGTGCCACATACCGTCATCAATCTAAGGCAGGGTGTAGGACGATTAATTCGTGACGAGATTGATCGTGGTGTATTGATGATTTGTGATCAACGTATCATTACTAAATCTTACGGTAAACGAATTTGGAAGAGTCTTCCACCAATGAAGCGCACGCGTGATCTAAATGATGTACAAGAATTTTTTCTTGATGCTAATCAAATAGCAGAAACAGCTCAATAATTAGTTAAATAATTTAAACATGAAGAGGCTGGGTTCTTTTTTATGTAAATAAAATGTAAATTTAATAAGAATACTTAGAATCTAACTAATTATTTTAGTACATAGGGTAGTGGTAAGATTTTGAGTATCGGGCCTTTAATTTCTTTCCAGTATATATTTTCATTTTTTACACTATCAGTTTGTATCACCGCTAGTACATCATACCCACCCTCAGGTGAGGGGGTGGCATTAACTACCATGCCACATACCTGTTTTTTAGTGCTGTACAGCTCGTCCCCGGCAGAAATCGATTCTTTTGTACATATATTTGCGAGATACATACGGCGCTTAATCTTACCCAGAAATTGAGTGCGTGAAACAATTTCTTGTCCAGGATAACAACCCTTCTGAAAACTTATGCCGCCAATAGCTTCCAAATTTGTCATTTGGGGAATAAATTGCTCTTGAGTGGCAGGTGTAATAACAGGAATACCCGCTTTTATTTCTAGCCAGTCCCAGCAGAATCTACCAACTGGCATAGCATATTTTTTCAAATTCCCCCATAATTTTGGCGCATGCTCTTGTGTAGTAACAATTTCAAAACGGTCCTGAGCAAGACAAATAATGTCTTCATTTTCATTATTCATAACGCCAAGAACTGGAGTAGGAGACAACCCAAATATTTTTTCCACTATTTCTGAAGCAAGATGCCCAGCAATTCCAATACGTACATACATGTCACTGTCATTATTTAATTTCACTTTGGAACGCATAACATACATAGATAATCTTTTCTCTAATGTTATGAGTAGAGATAGTGGCAACTGCATAAAATATCCATTAGGATTTTTCCATATTAGAAAACTGGCAAGCATTCTACCTTTTGGAGTGCAGCAGCTACCATACTGAGCTGTATGGTGATCAATTTTTGTGACGTCACAACTTAACTGACCCTGCAAGAATTCTGATGCATCTTCACCAGAGAAATGAATTATCCCAGAATGGGAGAGATCAGCCATTACTAATGTATTGGAGCTAGTTTTTTCGAGTTCTGTAGAAGCGTTTCCATAATTAATAATGCTGTTATTTTCTATAACTGCATTATTTTTTTTCTGAAAAGAATGCCAAATTGAATTCATATTGAAAGAATAAGAAGTGTAGTTGAATGAATCTAAATTATTAATAAAGGCTCAAGCAGAAGCTATATTTTTAAGATGGTATTTTGTATGTGTGATTGGGTGTCAGGATAATCCAGACTAAAGTGTAGCCCACGACTTTCATGGCGCAATATAGCGCTTTGTACAATTAAATCTGCAGTATCTACCAGATTACGAAGTTCTAATAGATCACTGGTTACACGGAAATTAGAGTAATACTCATGTATTTCTTCATGTAATAACTTAATACGGTGTTGAGCTCGTTGTAGACGTTTATTAGTTCGAACAATGCCAACGTAATTCCACATAAAGCGGCGTAATTCATCCCAGTTATGAGAAATAATAACTTCCTCATCTGCATGACTAACTCTACTTTCATCCCACTGTGGCAGCTTTGTAGTAGGAATAGGTTCTTGGTTGAAGATGTCTTTGGCAGCTGCTTGACCAAATATAAGGCACTCCAGTAGCGAGTTACTTGCAAGTCGGTTGGCACCATGGAGCCCTGTATGAGCAGTTTCTCCTATTGCATATAAGTGCTCTAAATTTGTTTTCCCATTTAAGTTTGTAACTATACCACCACAAGTGTAATGAGCTGCAGGAACAACTGGAATAGGCTGCCGAGTAATATCTATCCCTAATTCAAGGCAACGGGCATAAATAAATGGAAAATGCTCTTTTAAGAAAGCTTTGGGTTTGTGTGAAATGTCGAGATAAACGCAATCTAGGCCGCGTTTTTTCATTTCAAAATCAATAGCGCGTGCGACAATATCACGAGGCGCCAATTCCGCGCGCTCATCGTGTAATGACATGAAGCATTTCCCATCAGGAAGTTTCAGAATCCCCCCCTCTCCGCGTACTGCTTCAGATATTAGAAAGGATTTAGCATGTGGATGGTAAAGACAAGTAGGATGGAACTGGATGAACTCCATATTGGCAATATGGCAACCTGCACGCCATCCCATGGCAATACCATCACCAGTTGCTGTATCAGGATTAGTAGTATAAAGATAAACTTTGCCGGCCCCACCAGCTGCCAATATTGTATTCTGTGCAGAGATAGTTTTGACCCTCCCTGACTGATTATCAAGAATATAAGCACCAAAGCAACAATTTTTGTTGGTATCAGTGTTGCCTAATTTTCTGCTGGTTATGAGGTCAATGGCAATGTGATTCTCAAGAACCGATATATTCTTATGATTGAGGACTTTGTCACCTAGGGTTCTTTGTACGGCTTGACCAGTAGTGTCTGCCGCATGGATTACTCTCCGTGTACTATGCCCACCTTCTCTTGTGAGATGGTAACCAGTATTATTCTTTTGATCACGGGTAAATGGAACTCCTTGTTCGATTAGCCACTGGATTGCTTTCGGACCACTTTCTAGGACGCTACGAGTGATTTCTTCATCACACAACCCAGCACCAGCATTTATAGTGTCACGTATATGGGATTCTGGGGAATCATTTTCCGATAGTGCTGCAGCAATGCCGCCCTGTGCCCACCCACTTGCACCATCAAGTAGAGCTTGCTTAGTTATAAGACCAACCTTTTTACTCTCTGCTAGATTAAGTGCAAGTGTCAGGCCAGCAAGGCCGCTGCCAATAATGAGTGTGTCAAAATAGGTATGAGGCATAGGTATTGGAACTCTGGATATAGTTAAATTCTTGGTGTAAATTATATAAAAATCATAACAGACTTCAAGCTTAGATATAGTATATCTCGGTTATTTTTAGAATAACCCTATTTAGATATGAACTAATATAGAATATATATTGTCTCTAAATATAGGCGAATAAATGGAACTTAAGGAATAGTATTCTAGCATCAGCACTTCTTGATCGATTGAAGCCCTGAAAAACACATAAATGATGTGTACATAATGTAGCAGTAATCGCTGGTATAATTTATTAAATTCAGGGAACATGCGGCATATGGGTGACCGAGAAATTGATCAACAATTGGTGGAACGTGCTCAGCGTGGAGATAAGCAGGCGTTCGATCTATTGGTAATTAAATATCAACGGAGGCTGGTTAGATTATTATCACAATTTATTCGTGATTCAGCTGAAGTTGAGGACATTGCACAGGAAACTTTTATAAAAGCATATAAATCTTTATCATCTTTTCGTGGCGATAGTGCCTTTTATACTTGGTTATATCGCATTGGTATTAATGCAGCTAAAAATTTTTTAGTTGCTCAGAAGCGGCGGGCATCCAATGCCTCTAGCAATTTTGATATTGAGGATGCAGAAAATTTTGAGGAAGGTGGCCAATTACGTGAGCTAGCTACTCCTGAGAGTGAACTAATAAGTAAACAGATTGCCCAAACAGTGAGTCAGGCCTTGAATGAGTTACCTGAGGAATTACGTACAGCGATCACCCTAAGAGAAATAGAAGGCTTAAGTTATGAAGAGATTGCAAGCGTTATGAATTGTCCAACCGGAACAATACGGTCTAGAATATTTCGTGCTCGTGAAGTAATTTCAGTTAAATTACAATCTGTTACAGAGATAAGTAAAGATAAAAGGTGGTAGCATGAAAGATAAAATTTCTGCATTGATGGACGGCGAGTTGGACAGAATAGATGTGGCTGACACCATTTCTCAAATTAAAGAATCTGAGGAGCTACGTAATGAGTGGTCAACGTATCATTTAATTGGAGACGTATTACGTCAGCCAGAAATGTCACTACCTGACATTACCTTAAACATAAGAAATGAAGTAGATATAGATCCAATCGCACTAACGCCAGATATTCCTAAAGAAAAGAATAATCAGATTTTTGCATTTGCAATTGCCGCATCAATGGTAGCAGCTGTGGCTGCAGTAACATGGATGAGCGGGCAGACAATGGAGCGTCCTCTTACTGATGAAACATCTCTTCAGGCTGTTGCCCCTACTGTAACTATTGATCCTGTTTTGGCCCAGAAGGAAGAGACCAAAACTGAAAAATTGGTCCTTCAGGACCCCGCATCAATTAGAATAAACGATTATATGTTTGTACACGGAGAGTTTACTGCAATCCGTGGAGTGTCTCCTTACATGCGGACAGTTGCTCGCCGCCCATAAGATGAGCTATAAACAGATAATAAAAAATTCTGCTCTAATCCTTCTTGTTGCACCCTTCTCTGGTTTCGTATTACCTTCATTTGCAGAGGATTCTTCTGGAATATCAACAGGAACGCCGGGTGGATTACAAAGTATTGTGAATGCAAGTGCATCAAAAGAAGCGCAGGTTTGGTTACAAAGAATTGTTGACGCACCACGTAAGCTTAATTACACCGGTATTTTTGTATATTCATCTGATGGCCATATGGAGACGTCTCGTGTCGTACATATGGTGAATAATGAAGGGGAATTTGAGAGAATAGAAGTACTGGATGGCCCTCCTCGTGAGGTTATTCGTAATAATAATGAGGTTAAACGTTATTTTCCAGACAGAAAGACTCTGGTGACAGAAAAACGAGGTTTGCAGAAATTCTTCCCGGCGTTGTTACCCAAACCATTGAGTAATCTTAATAACAGTTATATTGTAAAAAAAGTTGGAAGGGAACGAATTAGCGATTACGAATGTCAGGTAATAGTGTTGGAAGCTAAGGATAGGATGCGATATAGCCAAAAGCTTTGGGTAGATGTTGCCACAGGTTTGTTACTTAAAGCGGCAGTAATGGAACGAAGTCAGGTAGTAGAGCAGTTTGTTTTTACTCAAATAGAGATTGATAGTGAGATAGATAAAGAGTTATTAAAACCTGGGTACGTTACAAAAAGTACTGAGGTAAATATTACCAATCCAGTTATCTCTGGAACGGTAAAAGGTGAGCTCGGCTGGGAAATAAAGAATTTACCTTCAGGTTTTTCAAAAATTAACGAGGTAAGACGTATTTTCGCTGGAAAAACAACACCTGTGGGGCATATTACGCTCTCAGATGGTCTTGCTGCAGTCTCGGTATTTATTAGGCCGGTTACAAAAAATGATCCTCTGGGTCCCCATGAATCTTACCCTCAACAGGGTGCTATTAATATCTATGCCCGAACGGTGGGAAAAAATGTGGTAACGACGATAGGTGAGGTGCCACGAGTAACAGTGGTACAGATTGGTAACTCTGTTAAAAATTACAAAGTTAAATGGACAAAATAGAATGAATCATAAGATTATCTTGATTATATTGTTTTGGTGCTCACTCCCTGTTTTTGCACAGACTAGAGTATTACCAGATTTTACTGGTCTGATTGATAAGCATGGAGCTGCAGTGGTAAATATCAGTACTGTACAAACTCGCCCACCCAAAAACAAGATGATTCCTGGGATGCCAAATATTCCAGAGGATAGCCCGTTTTATGAATTCTTTCGTCGCTATTCTCCTCCTGGCTCTGCTCCTAGGGAGCAATTCCCTCATGGTTCTCCCAGAGAATTCGAGTCAAAATCACTGGGTTCCGGTTTTATCATTAGTGCAGATGGATATATATTGACAAATGCACATGTAGTGAGTTCAGCGGACGAGATTACTGTAAAGCTAAATGATAAACGAGAGTTTCGGGCTGAAATAATTGGTGTTGATCGTAAGACAGATATTGCGCTTCTAAAGATTGAGGCAAGGAATTTACCCAAAGTTACCCAAGGGGATCCGAGCAAATTAAGAGTTGGTGAATGGGTTGTAGCTATTGGCTCGCCATTTGGTTTTGAGAGCAGTGTAACTGCTGGCATTGTCAGTGCTAAGGGTCGATCATTAGCACAGGAAAATTATGTTCCTTTTATTCAAACTGATGTAGCTATAAATCCGGGAAATTCTGGGGGGCCACTATTTAACATGAAAGGTGAGGTAGTTGGGATTAACTCACAGATATACAGCCGTACAGGCGGTTATATGGGACTATCATTTGCAATTCCTATTGACGTTGCCACAGATATTTCTACTCAATTAAAGGTTACTGGAAAAGTAAGTCGCGGCAGACTTGGCGTGATGATACAGGAGGTAACCAAAGAACTGGCTGAATCATTCGGACTAGATAAACCAGGGGGGGCACTGGTGACTTTAGTACAGAAAGGAGGCCCCGCAGATAAGGGTGGGCTTAAGGCGAAAGATATAATCACTAGGTTTGATGATAAAGTTGTAAAAACATCGAGTGATTTGCCACGTATTGTTGGTGCTACAAAACCAGGCTCAAATGTATCGGTTCATGTGTGGCGGAATGGTTCGGTAAAAAAAATGATGGTGCAAGTAGATGAGTTTCCATCAGATGAGAAAGACGCTAGTCTTGAAAATAAGAAAAATAAAGAATCTAATGTATATAATCGCATAGGGCTTTCTCTGAGGGAACTCACTGATAATGAGAAAAAGGAACTTGAGATTAATAGTGGTTTATTAGTACAAGGCATTCAGCAGGGGATTGCCAGCAGTATTGGAATGCGGCCTAACGATATAATCTTAGGGATCAATAATCAAGATGTAACAACAGTTGTGCAATTTAATCAATTGCTTAAAAAGATAAAGAAAGGACGTAGTATTGCTTTACTGATAAGGCGTGGGGAAACAACGTATTTCATCACCATGAAGATCAATGGAGACGGCAGCAAGTAATGCGAGAATCAGCTGAGCTTATTGTATATGTCCGAGAAGACTGCCATCTCTGCTCAGAGATGATCTTCGATTTAAATAAATTGCAGGCGAAACTTAGCTTTTATTTGGAGCTAATACATGTGGATAGTAACCCAAACTTAGTAGAAAAATATGGTGAATTTGTTCCCGTACTTATGGGAAAAAATGAGGAAATTTGTCATTTTCATCTGGACCCTAAAGCTCTGGATGCTTATTTAGTTAAAATTCGCTAGAATGTACACTTATTTAAAGTAACTTGAGTGGTCATAAATTTTTAGGATTAATCCAGAAATTATGAGGGCACAATATGTGCCCTTTTTAATTTCTTTGGTACTGATTTTTGACCATTATTATCTCTGATCATCGGACCCTTATCTAGAATGCAGAAAATTCGTAATTTTTGTATCATTGCACATATTGACCATGGTAAGTCTACTCTGGCTGATCGTATCATTAATCTATGCGGTGGTTTGGCAGACCGTGAAATGGAAGAACAGGTATTGGATTCGATGGATCTGGAACGTGAGCGTGGAATTACTATAAAAGCGCAAACGGTTGCACTTGAATATATTTCAAGGGAAGGTATATCTTATCTTTTGAATCTGATTGACACACCAGGCCATGTAGACTTCTCGTACGAAGTGTCGCGATCTATTGCCGCTTGCGAAGGGGCACTATTAATTGTTGACGCATCACAAGGTGTTGAAGCCCAGACTGTAGCGAACTGTTATGCTGCGATTGAGCAGGATATTGAGGTACTACCTGTATTAAATAAGATTGATTTACCTGCTGCAGAACCAGCAAGAGTTATCGATGAGATTGAAGATATCATTGGCATTGATGCCAAGGATGCTTTGTGTGTCAGCGCTAAGACAGGAGAAGGCGTAAGGGATATTTTAGAAGAAATAATTAGAAGGGTTCCTTCGCCGAAAGGGGATCCTACAGCACCACTGAAAGCTCTTATTATTGACTCTTGGTTTGATAATTATGTTGGAATCGTTATGTTGGTAAGAGTTGTAGATGGAACTCTCAAGCCGAAAGATAAAATTTTACTCATGGCGAGTAAAACTGATCACTTATGTGAACAAGTTGGTGTATTCACACCAAAATCGGAAAGTCGCCTGTCTTTAAGTGCAGGAGAAGTCGGCTTCATTATTTCTGGTATTAAAGAACTAAAATCTGCAAAGGTAGGCGACACTGTTACTTTGGCAAAATTCCCAGCTGTTGATCCATTAAATGGTTTTAAAGAGATTAAGCCGCAAGTATTTGCTGGGCTCTATCCGATTGAGTCAAATCAATATGAGTCATTACGGGATGCGCTTGAGAAATTAAAGCTCAATGACTCTTCACTGCAGTATGAGCCAGAAACATCACAAGCCTTAGGTTTTGGTTTTCGTTGTGGATTTCTCGGATTATTACATTTGGATATTGTGCAGGAGAGATTAGAACGAGAATACAAAATAGATCTCATTACAACTGCACCAACAGTAGTCTGTGAGATAGTCATGCGTGATGGTACAGTCATAGAAATTGATAACCCATCTAGAATGCCAGAGCATGCAAAGATCGAAGAAATACGGGAGCCAATTATAGATGCGACTATTCTTGTTCCTCAGGAGTATGTCGGCGCTATTATTACTCTGTGTATAAGTAAGAGAGGAATACAGAAAAACTTGCAGTATATGGGAAGGCAGGTAATGCTTACCTTTGAATTGCCACTAAACGAAGTGGTTATGGATTTCTTTGATAAGTTGAAATCTACAAGTCGTGGATATGCTTCGTTGGATTATGAATTTAAGGAATATCGTGCTGCTGATTTAGTTAAGCTAGATATACTTATTAATGGAGAAAAAGTAGATGCTTTATCACTAATAGTGCACCGGTTGAATAGTAATTATCGTGGGCGAGAGCTGGTACAAAAGATGCGCGGTTTGATCCCTCGTCAAATGTTTGATATTGCAGTACAGGCCGCGATTGGCGCGCACATTATTGCCAGAGAGAGCATTAAGGCGCTACGTAAGAATGTTCTTGCTAAATGTTATGGTGGAGACATTAGTCGAAAAAGAAAATTATTAGAGAAGCAGAAGGCTGGGAAGAAGAGAATGAAAAATGTGGGTAATGTGCAGATTCCACAAGAAGCATTTTTGGCAATATTGCAGGTAGGTGATAAATAGGAGAAAGAAAAATTTAAAGATTAACTACACGAATGAATGTGTTGCATCTTGTTTTGTAGGATAACAAATATTATTTAATAGGGTACGGAATGAACTTTCCCCTCATCATGTTAATT
Source organism: Nitrosomonadaceae bacterium (assembly GCA_014237605.1). GTDB lineage: Bacteria > Pseudomonadota > Gammaproteobacteria > Burkholderiales > Nitrosomonadaceae > BJGV01. The sequence goes on from JAAZZR010000014.1 coordinate 11,083, forward strand.
TTGCTGACAGTTACCGGAGGGATCTGGCTGCTTGATTATTTTCTATTACGGCATAATCGTATAAAAGAAGACGATGAGCCGTGGTGGGTAGAATATCCGAAAAGCTTTTTTCCGGTAATCCTTATTGTATTTTGTTTGCGGTCTTTCTGGGTGGAACCGTTTAAGATTCCATCAGGATCAATGATTCCAACCTTGCTGGTAGGAGACTTTATTCTGGTAAATAAATATACCTATGGTGTCCGGCTACCAGTGATTAATAAAAAAGTGTTTGATATGAATAAACCTAAGCGTGGTGATGTAATGGTGTTTCGTTACCCTGATGATCCATCAATAGACTACATTAAACGTATAGTAGGAATTCCTGGAGACTTAATAACATATCGTAATAAGCGGCTGACCATTAATGGTTTTCCAGTGAAAATGAAGACAACAGGTGAATACACATATGTTGAGTCTGGTATAAACCATGTGTACAGCCAAGGTTATGTAGAATCAATCAGCGGACATGACCACACTATAATTATTAATCCAGTAGCGCCTAGCATACAGCTTTCTGGTGTACGTCAGTTTCCATCGTATGAGAATTGTGACTACAATCATTCCGGGTTTACCTGTAAGGTACCTGTTGGAAATTATTTCACAATGGGAGACAACCGTGATAGTAGTAGTGATAGCCGTTACTGGGGTTTTGTTCCCGAGCGTAATATAGTTGGTAAAGCATTTATGGTCTGGTGGAATTTTAGTGATCTAAGTCGGGTGGGGTTATCGATCAAATAGTTGGAAATAATGATCAAATGTTAGGGAGTATTATGCGGCACGACATAGGGTGCAGACAACGGGGTATGGGTCTGTTAGCCTTAATATTCTGGGCTTTAATATCGGTTATTGTTTTTATAGTAGTGCTAAAATTAATTCCAGTATATAAAGAAAATTTGGCTATAAAAAGAACTTTATCAGCTATGGCTAGTGACTCTGTTTTACAGAATAGAGAAAAATGGGAAATAAGAAAGTTGTTTAATGAGCGCGCTGAGATAGATGATATTAGCTCTGTTAATGGAGCAGATCTAGAGGTTGAGGAGGAAGACGGAAAAATAGTGCTGGGTATCGATTACTCAGTTAAGGCACCGTTATTCGCTAATATTTCTTTGTATATTAACTTTACCGAGAGTAGCGGAAAATAAGTGGCGACAATTAAATATAGATTATATACAAGCTTATCAAGAGATGGATAGTAATGTACTTTGTCGGAGGATCGGTTATAGCTTCAGTAATCCTGATCTGTTATATCAGGCGCTGACTCACCGCAGTCATAGCCACCCGCATAACGAACGTCTTGAGTTTCTTGGCGATAGTGTTCTTAACTGTGCAGTGGCAGGGTTATTATTTAGGCACTTCTCAAGTCTTCCGGAAGGAAATTTAACCAGACTCCGGGCTAATCTAGTTAATCAGAAAGCATTATTTGAGTTAGCGAAAACAATTGATCTGGGAAAGCAAATTAGACTTGGTGAGGGAGAGCTTAAAAGTGGTGGGTGTAATCGTCCCTCAATTCTTGCAGATGCACTAGAAGCTATTTTGGGCGCGGTCTATCTTGATGGGGGTTTTGCAAGATCTGAGGAAGTTGTCATTACTCTTTTTACCCCGCTACTTCCTAAATTTGATGCACAAAATTCTGGTAAAGATCCAAAAACTATTTTACAAGAATATTTACAAGGCCGTAAGCTAGTTCTGCCAAAATACTCCGTTATTGTTACCAGCGGCGAAGCTCACCAGCAACAATTTCGTGTGGAGTGCACTATCCCTAAACTTGGTATCTGCGCTATTGGTGAAGGCTCGAATCGTCGTAGTGCAGAGCAGGAAGCGGCAAAAGAAGCCTATGAACAAATACACCTACATAATTAGAGGCTAGAGATGAAGCATGTTGATTTTGATTTTCTAGATTCAGACTGTTTAGTTTTAGCTAAATATATTTTGAGATAATGAGCACTCTAGATTTTCATACTGGATATATTGCTATTGTTGGGCGACCGAATGTTGGTAAATCAACATTACTGAATCGCTTGGTCGGGCAAAGTGTAAGTATCACCTCAAAAAAGGCACAGACTACAAGGCATCGTATTAATGGTGTTTTTACTGATGAGAAGTCACAGTTTATTTTTGTTGATACACCTGGCTTTCAGATGCAATATATGAACAAATTAAATAGTGTAATGAATCGTACTGTTACAAAAAGCATGTATGGCGTAGATGTAGTGATATTTGTAATTGAAGCGTTATACTTTGATGATCGGGATGAACATGTTTTAAAACTCTTGCCTGTCGACAAACCTGTAATTCTTGCTATTAATAAAGTAGATCGCATATCAGATAAATCAAGGCTTCTTCCATTCCTTGAGAAGCTTTCTAAAGTATTTTCTTTTTCGTCGATGATTCCTGTAAGTGCTGAACGTGGAACACAGACCCAAGAATTAATACAAGCAATTCGCCCCTATTTACCAGAAGGTCCGCCATTATTTAGCAAAGATGAGGCTACAGACCGTAGTGAACGATTTCTTGCGGCTGAGCTGATACGTGAGAAATTATTTCGTTTGTTGTGGGATGAAATCCCTTATTCCACAAGTGTTGCTATAGATCAATTTACAAATGAAAGTGGCTTAAGAAAAATTCATGCTTCTATTATTGTGGATAGAGCAAACCAAAAGGCTATGATCATAGGTAGGAATGGTGAGGAACTAAAATTAATCGCAACTCAGGCTCGCATAGATATGGAAAAACTTTTTGGTGGTAAGGTATATCTTAAAGTGTGGGTAAAAATTAAAAGTGGATGGGCTGATGATTTACGAGTACTAAAGACTTTGGGTTATGAGTAAATTTATAAAGCTTGATTAATATAAAATAATCTTAGAGTCAAAATTTATGACAGTTGATAAAATGCGGCAAGATGCACAACCTGCTTTTGTGCTGCATACCTATCCCTATCTGGAGACTAGTCTCTTAGTGGAGACCTTTACAAGAAATTTAGGACGGGTTCCATTGGTTGCAAAAGGAGCAAAGCGTCCTAAATCTGCTCTTAGAGGACTGTTGATAGCATTTCAACCATTACAGCTTACTTGGGCGGGAAAGTCAGAATTAAGAACACTTCATAAGGCAGAATGGCAGGGCGGGCAGCAACCTTTGCAGGGAATGGCCCTAATCTGTGGTTTTTATTTGAATGAGTTATTAATAAGACTGTTGCATCGTGATGATCCTCATGAACAATTATTCGATTATTATCAAGATACTTTATCTGCGTTAAATACACAGCAAGACTACACTCCTATCCTGCGCCAATTCGAGAGGCGCATGTTGATAGAGCTAGGTTATGCTTTGACACTTAACGAAGATGTTGTATCAGGTAAACTATTGAACTCACATGAAGAGTATTACTATGAAGTAGAACGGGGGCCGATAGCGGCAAATGGGAAAGATGGTATTTCTTGCCCGCGACTACGTGGAAAAACTTTATTAGATATGGAAAAGAATGATTACTCTGATACTGTTACCAGACAGCAAAGCAAAGTTCTTATGCGCTATATACTTGGGCATTACCTTGGTGAAAAACCATTATACAGTCGCCAATTATTGGGGGTCATGCAAACATAATGATTAAGCTAGGCGTCAATATTGATCATGTCGCAACTTTACGGCAAGTGCGAGGGGTGATTTATCCATGCCCACTCGACGTAGCACTAATTGCGGAGACGGCCGGGGCAGATTCGATTACGTTGCATTTACGGGAAGATAGACGTCATATCCAAGACGATGATGTAAAGGCTATACGTAATAAGATAAAGACCAGAATGAATTTGGAGAGTGCGGTCACTAATGAAATGATAGACTTTGCTTTAAAAATAAAGCCAGAGGATGTCTGCTTAGTGCCGGAACGAAGAGAAGAGCTGACTACTGAAGGCGGATTAGATGTGGTAGAGCATTTCGATCAGGTAAAACGTGCCTGTAGCAAGTTGGCGGAAGCTGGTATTCGGGTCTCACTATTTATTGATACTGATCTTGTACAGATTGATGCAGCAGTTAGGGCAGGAGCTCCGGTAATTGAGATTCATACAGGGCACTATGCTAATGCGTTGACTGCTGGAGAACAACAGGAGAGGTTAGAGCAGATTAGATCTGCTGTGGCACACGGAATTGATCAGGGTTTGCAGGTCAATGCAGGGCACGGATTGCATTATAGTAATGTGCAATCCATTGCTGCAATTTCTAATATTTCTGAGTTAAATATCGGGCACTCTATTATTGCTCGAGCTTTATTTGTTGGCGCAGAACAGGCGGTACGAGAAATGAAGAAATTAATTCTGGAAAATCAAGAATGATATATGGGATTGGGACAGATCTAGTTGAGCCCTCACGCATGGCAAGTTTGCTAAACAGACATGGTAAGCGTTTTGCCAAGAGAATATTAACAGATGGCGAGTGGCCTGAATTTATGAGTAGCGGAGAACAAGCAATGTTTCTAGCTAAACATTTTGCGGCTAAAGAGGCATTTTCCAAAGCAATGGGAACCGGACTACGTCACCCTGTTAATTTAAACTATATTGGGGTTGCCCATGACCACTTAGGCAAGCCTTATTATGACTTTCATCCTGAGTTGGAGGTCTTAGTTAAGAATGAGGGCATCACTAGTCATCATCTTTCAATGAGTGACGAGATGAATTTGGTTTGCGCTTTTGTAATTCTGGAAAAATAATGTCACTCGGTCCAATCATGTGTGATATTGGAGGCACAAAACTTACAATAGATGACAAGAGAAGGCTTCAGCACCCTATGACTGGTGGTGTAATCTTATTCGCGCGTAATTACTCTTCACTCCAGCAGTTAACAGATCTAACTACTGAAATCCATGCTCTAAGAACTCCTTCTTTACTGGTTGCGGTAGACCATGAAGGCGGAAGGGTTCAGCGTTTTAAAGATGAATTTACACGACTTCCTGCTATGCGCGAGCTAGGAAAAATTTGGGATGAGGACCCTGCTAGGGCGCATCGTTTGGCTCAATTAACAGGCCACGTACTAGCAGCAGAATTACGTGCTTGTGGTGTAGACCTAAGCTTTACACCTGTACTTGACATAGATTATCAGCAGAGCTGCGTAATAGGAAATCGTGCATTCCATCGCAAACCGCAGGCTATAGGGGAATTGGCTCATAGTTTGATGAAAGGCCTAAAATTAGGCGGTATGGAAGCAATTGGGAAACATTTTCCTGGTCATGGCTACATACAAGAAGACTCTCATATTGAAATGCCTGTAGATGAGCGTAGCTATGCGGATATCAAAATGGATGATCTGGTTCCGTTTCGAGAAATGATTAAACATGGTCTTGCTGGCATTATGCCAGCTCATGTTATATATCCTAAAATTGATTCACAGCCTGCTGGATTCTCAACGGTATGGTTACAAAAAATTCTACGTAGTGAGCTTGAATTTGATGGCTGTATTTTTAGTGATGACCTGAGCATGGAGGGTGCTGTAGTTGCTGGTAATATAGTACAACGCGCTGAAATTGCGTTCAATGCAGGCTGCGATATGGTTCTGGTATGTAATGATCCTCGTGAAGCAGATAAATTATTAGCAGAGTTGCAATGGAAAATTTCGGCAGTTAGTCTTGCTCGTTTGAACCGTATGCGAGGACATCCTAATCCTGAATCAGTAGCTAAATTACATGAGGATCCCAGTTTTATTCAGTCAGCACAGGAGGTTGCTAATATAGGGATCAGTACTGGATAACTATCGTCAGAATAGTTAATGTCTGTAATTACTGAATGGGGTATTAATATTTTATTTATTATTCCTAGCTTGAATTCTATTAAATCTCAATTCTATATTTCTAGTTTATTCCAAAAAAACAAGACTATTTCCATACATTATCTTATTTTTTCTTCATATAGAAGGTGAATTCTTTATTAGTTTCTGAAGAAGAGAGCAGAATATTTCCAGTCTGGTCAGAGAAAACTTGGAAATCAATAGCTGATCCGGGATCAGTAGCGACTATCTTAAGTACTTGTCCAGAGGTCATATCAGTCAGGCATTTTTTTGAACGCAAAATTGGAAGAGGACAATTGAGGCCGCGTACATCAAGTTCTTTATCAAAATTCATGCTCTTTTATCTCAACAGGCGATTGCTAATAATTGGAAGATTATAAAACTATCTCTTGTAAAGAATCTAGTAGATATGGGTAAATTATAAAAGATGAGTTACGATAGAGTAACTAACAGCAAAATATTTAGGTTTGATCACTATGTCAGCGAATTCTTCATTTGAGTTACTTGGGTCACTATCACCAATAGCAGGGGTATCTCTTGGTGTTGCTGAGGCAGGAATAAAGCAGATTAGTCATAAAGATTTACTGCTAATTGTATTAGATGAGGGTACAAAAATCGCAGGGGTATTTACACAAAATAAATTTTGTGCTGCACCTGTAATAGTGGCTAAGGAACATCTATTAAGAAAAGAATCCGGATCTTCTATTCGTGCTCTAATTATAAATACTGGGAGCGCTAATGCGGGAACCGGTGAAGAAGGAATTACACACACACGTTTTATTTGTGCAGAGCTATCTCGGTTGTTGAATTGTGATGAAAGCCAGATATTGCCATTTTCTACTGGAGTAATTATGGAGCGATTGCCGGTAGAAAAAATTATTTCAAATTTACCAAGAGTAGTAGCTAATCTTAAGCCAGATAATTGGCATTCTGCAGCACAGGCAATCTTGACGACAGATACCGCACCCAAAGCAATAACTAAGAAAATTTTACTTGGTGGCGCAATGATCACTATTACTGGTGTTGCCAAAGGCTCAGGTATGATCCGCCCCAATATGGCAACTATGTTGAGCTACTTGGCTACCGATGCAGCAGTAAGCCAGCCATTGTTAAATAAGATGATACACAATGTAGCAGAGAACTCATTTAATCGAATTACTGTGGATGGTGATACTTCAACTAATGATTCTTTTATTTTAATTGCCACAGGCTGTGCTGGTAATTTAGAAATTTTTGATCAAGAGAGCCCAGAGTACAAAGAACTACAAGATGCGGTAACAGAAGTGGCGGTATATCTTGCAAAGGCAATTGTAAAAGATGGTGAAGGGGCAACAAAATTTATAACGGTGAAAATTGAGAGTGGAAGAGACTCAGATGAATGTGCCAAGATTGCATATGCTATTGCGCATTCTCCATTAGTTAAAACTGCATTTTTTGCATCTGACCCAAATTTAGGGAGAATAATTGCTGCTATTGGTTTTGCTGGAGCAGAAGATCTTGATGTGGATATCTTACAACTCTACCTTGATGATGTGCTGGTATTTGAGAATGGTGGCCGAGCAAGAAATTATAGTGAGGAAGAAGGTGTCAGAGTAATGGCTCAGCCTGAAATTACTGTGCGTGTTGTACTCAATCGAGGGAAAAGCTCTACTACTGTATGGACCTGTGATTTTTCTTACGATTATGTAAAAATCAATTCGGATTATCGAAGTTAATTTCTGGAACATGAATAGAAATTAGCAAAATATATTTGTATCAATAAACCAAATTCCTATTTATCTAACGTATGTCTATCCCTGTTATTGAAGTAGTCGTTGCAGTAATGATTAAGTCTGATGGAAGTTTTCTTCTGGCTCGCAGACCTGAAAGTAAGCCTTGTGAAGGTTATTGGGAGTTTCCAGGTGGAAAAATAGAGCCTGACGAATCTCGTCCGCAGGCTCTTAATCGTGAGTTGATGGAAGAGCTTGGTATACAAATAGAGCTTTCCTATCCGTGGATTACTCTCGTTTATACTTATTCCCATGCAACTGTTCAGCTTTTCTTTTATAGAATAGAGAAATGGCATGGGGAGCCATATGCAAAGGAGAATCAAGAGTTAAGCTGGCAGTTTGCAGATAATATTAAAGTTGCACCTATGTTACCTACTAACGTAGCCGTATTACGAGCACTTAGCTTTCCTCCAGTCTACCAAATTACTAATGCAGCTGACCTAGGTGTAGAAAATACATTAATTAAACTGAAAAATTCATTTCAGCAGGGCACAAAATTAGTGCAGATACGTGAACCGGAAATGATAAAAGATGACTTGTGCTTATTTGCACATAAAGTGGTTGAGATTGCTCATTGTTATGGTGTAAAAGTTTTGATAAATGGAGATACAGATTTATCTAGGGAGATCGGGGTGGACGGCGTGCATTTTTCTTCAGAACAATTAATGGCGGCTACCACCCGTCCGGAGGCTAATCTGTGCGGAGCATCATGTCACAACGTAGAGGAACTTTTTCAAGCGGAACGGTTAGGTATGGATTTTGTAGTATTGGGACCAGTGTTGCCAACATTGAGTCACCCGAGAGCGACCCCGATGGGTTGGAGGAAATTTGCCCAAATTATACGTGACTTTCCACTTCCAGTTTACGCTCTTGGAGGTATGAAGTTAGAAGATCTGACTACATCCTGGGAGCATGGTGCTCATGGTATTGCAATGATTAGAGGATGACTGTGCTAGTAAATTTGGTTCAAATAATAACGCGTTTGTTCTGGGAGAGGGGCCTATTGATTACAATGTGCAAAAGGATAGTTCGAACTCCACTTCCTTTTCATATGTCTTGGTTTTTTGTCCTGATCCTGCAGTGATAAAGCGGATAGTAAGGGCATATTTATTCGCGCTAATCTCGGGGACACATGGTAATTCTTTGTCTATTTTTATACGTAGCATATGAGCAGCACAACTTTGCCCTTCTTGTTGAAATTTCCCACGGTTAGTCGTAAATTGAAAAGATTTTCCATTATTCCGTAAGAGACGGAGGACAATTCTGAAACTATCACGAATGGGTAGCAGGGGTGTGATCCATTCATTAAGATTTTCGCGACATAGCGCGGGGTCTAAATGTAACCAATAGTGGTAGGAGGGCAAATCAAATTCGCATGCGCCACCTGAGATTCCTACACGTTGCTTGATGCCCATCAGCCACTCATTCTCACGTAAGTGTTCACCCACCTTGCCAGCCATACTCAGCATTCCCTGAGAGGCAATCTTAATGTCATTTAATAGCTGATTAAGGGCCTCTTCAGAAACCTCTGGATTTTTACGCAATAATTCTAAAGACTTCCTTTGTCTTTCTAATTCCTGTAGTAAATCTGATTTAATATCAGCACGACTTGTAACATCAAGAATTTCAAATAAAGTAACAATTGCAGAGTGATGCTCGGCGGAATCCTCTTTATCCGAAAAGAATTCAATCTTTTCAAATAAGTCCTCAAGCCGCAGCATAGTACGAATGCGCTCATTTAGGGGATGTTCGTAGCAATTCACAGTGAAATGATCCAAGTAACAAAAGTTAATATGACAATTTTGCCCGTTAGTAAATAAATTTACAATTAAAAATTAATTCATAATGAGTATTATTGTACTTAATATATTGATTTTTTTTGCAATAAACTAAGATATATATTGTGTTGTAATTTTACTTTTTCTTGAAGACTAGATATATCTGTGTCATTAACAATAACATCATCTGCTTGATTGAGACGTTCTTGACGTGACTTTTGTGTTGCCATTATGGTACGCACCTCTTCTTTGCTTAGTCCATCACGAGAAACGGTACGAGAAATTTGGTATTCTTCATTACAATCAACTACAAGTATACGTGTGACTGTTTCACAGTAATCACCAGTTTCAAGAAGTAAGGGCGCTACAACTATTATGTAGGGAGAAGAAGCGTTCTCAATTCGATGCATTACTTCAGCTTGGATAAGTGGATGTAGAATTTCTTCAAGTTTTTTTCTAGAATTAATGTCGGAAAATATCCTATTTTTCATTTTTTTTCTATCTAATTCTCCATTTTTGGTAATAAAATCAACACCAAAATATTTTTTTATATTTGGAATAGCGTTTCCTTGTGCTCCTGTGAGCTCATGAGCGATTGTATCTGCATCAATAATAGCTATTCCTTCGGCAGCAAAAAATTTTGTGGCACTAGTTTTTCCGCTTCCTATTCCTCCAGTTAATCCGATTATTAGAGACATATGCTAAAGTAAATTAAGGTATGTACGGTTAAGTTGGTCTCCCCAGAATAATGCGATAAGACCACCGCCAACTAAATATGGCCCGAATGGGATAGGGGTATCACGTTTATGCTTGGCTATAATAATTAGTCCGATTCCGATTACAGCACCCGCCAAGGAGGAAAGTAAAATTACCAGTGGAAGCATTTTCCATCCGAACCAAGCACCAATTACAGCAAGTAATTTGAAATCACCATAACCCATTCCCTCTTTGCCGGTAGTAATTTTAAAGCACCAATAAATTAACCATAGAGAAAGATACCCTGATGCTGCGCCGATGACCGCAGAACTGATATCTGTAAAGCCATTGCCTAAATTGATTAGTAATCCAATCCATAGTAATGGAAACGTTATCTCATTGGGAAGTAATTGAGTGTTGAGATCAATAAATGCTAAGGCAACCATTGACCAGGCAAAAATAAATGCGGCAACTGTAATAAATCCATATCCAAAATGCCAAGCAATGAAACCACTAATCATCCCTGTTAGTGCTTCCACAATAGGGTAGCGTCGAGGAATGGGGATTTTGCATTGTGAACAGCGTCCTTTTAAGGCCAAATAGCTTATGATAGGGATACTTTCCAATACAGTTATTTTATGCTCACAATGCGAGCACTCAGACAAAGGCTTTGTTAAGCTTAAAGCTGGTAAAGGTTTTATAGTTTCACCGCGTAGCTCGGAGCATTGTTGATTCCATTCTCTTTCCATCATCTTAGGAAGCCGAAAGATAATTACATTTAAGAAACTACCTGCCACTAAACCAATAATAGTACACAATAAAATGAAAAATACCGTGCTGGTCTGCAGTAGTGTAATTAGTGACATGGAGACTCTGAGTTTCGGTAGTGCAACAAGAATTCAGAAGAATACAATATACCCTCTTAATTTATTTAGATTTTTATCTTATCGCGAGACTCATTTAGGGATCTGGTTTTATCTATAAATTAAATGGTTTTATTAACTACTCTGGAATTATTGAAGCAGAATAAATTTGTACTACTTTGACTACACGATTATGAGTTTGGATAATTTCCATTGGATATCCGGAAATTTTTAGGCTTGTACCGGCCTCTGGGATGTCTTGAAAATGATCTAAAATTAGACCATTCAGAGTTTTTGGGCCATTCAATGGAAATTCTAGTCCTAATTTTCTATTAAGATCCCGTAATAGGCTGCTTCCTTCAACTATTACACTGCCATCTTTTTGCCTTATATAAGCACCTGACTGTACTGGGGAATTAGTAGTAAAATCACCGATAATCTCTTCGATAATATCTTCCAAAGTTACAAGCCCCATCCACTCCCCATATTCGTCTACTACTAATCCGATTCGTTCATGATTTTCTTGGAATAGTTGTAATTGTGAGAATAAGGGGGTACCAGAAGGAATAAAGTATGGCTCACGTATAATTTTCCCAAGTGATAATGCAGTAATTTCACCACCACTCATCTGGTTTAAGACCTTTCGAGCCGAAATTATTCCAGTTACATCATCCAAAGTTCCTCGATATACGGGTATGCGTGTGTGGTGGCAAGTAAGCAATTGATTTTTTATTATTTTGTCTCCAGCATCTAAATTTATTGCTTCGATCTGTCTGCGGGGGACCATTATGTCATCAACAGTAGTTGATTCTAGATCAAACAAATTTAGTAATACGCTCTGGTGTTTTTTCCTAATAAACTGCCCTTCTTCCAGAACAAGAATTTTAAGTTCTTCCAGACTAAGTTTATGTACTAAGTTGTTTTCTTTTGGTTTTATGCGAAGGATAAAAAGTATTGCCTGGACAAAAAGATTAACAAACCATACTACTGGATAAAAAATCTTTAATAATGGTGTTAATACGTAGCTTGAAATTAATGCAATACGCTCAGGATAGGTAGCAGCAATTACTTTTGGTGTAATTTCACTAAATACTAGGATAGCAAATGTTACGCATATCGTTCCAAGGAGAATGGCAAGATCATTGTTGCCAAAGAAATTAGAGATAATTAGAGCAACTAGCGTTGCAGCTGCTGCATTTAACAGATTGTTACCAAGAAGAATTACCCCTAGCAACCGATCAGTATCTGCTAATAATTTGGCAGTCAACCTAGCCCCACGATGTCCTTGCTTAGCAAGAAACTTCAATCGGTATCGATTGATCGCCATCATGCTGGTTTCGGAAAGAGAGAAAAACGCGGATAGAATCAATAAAATTGCTACTGCAATTAGTAGCACATATAACGGTAAATCTTCCAAAAAGTCTTCTTATCTTAATAGAGAAGAATTTAGTATCGAAGGGGTGAGAAGTTTTGTCAAGGACTCAAGGGTAGAGATTTTTGGGCTTATTACAAGTATCATCTCAATTTGCTGTAGTATTTTGTTTTAGTTAGCGCTGCAGGATTACTTCCAAGACAAATTTGCTGCCAATATAGGCTAGTAACAAGCTAACAAATCCTATAAGGGTCCAACGGATAGCAATACGTCCTCGCCAACCATATAATTGCCTCCCTGTTAACAGAGCGGCGAATACACCCCAAGAAATAAAGCCAAATACAGTTTTATGAGTAAATTTTACTGGTTGACCAAAAACTTCTTCAGAAAAAACTACGCCACTGATAAGAGTTAATGTTAATAGTATGAAGCCCGCCCAAATAATACGGAACAGTAATTTTTCCATAACCAGAAGGGGCGGTAGATTTGTTAATACTGATGGCATAGTAGGGTGATGTAAACGTCTTTCTACAACTGCCATAAGTAAGGCGTGTAAAGCAGCAATAGTTAGTAGACTGTAGGCCAGCATAGCAACTAGAATGTGTGCTTTAAATGCGGGGAGATCAATATAAGTTAAGGGTTGTGGTGATGGAAATATAAGTGGTAACAGTACTGCCACTGCTGCTACTGGGGCAACTAGTGTTTGCATAACTTCAAGTCGATAGAAGAAAAAGCCAGAAAGCCAATAAATTAGAGCGGTCAACCACACAATAGAGGAGACCGCATTACCAATACCAAAGCTCAATCCTGCACCAGAAAATATGGACTGATATAGTATATAACCGTGTAGTATAAGTGGTATGAGAATTACATAGTTTTCTCGGCCCACAGTTACAGTGCTGTCATCCGTGGATTGATCTGGGTTATTCCACTTGGTGCGCCAGAAATGCCATCCGATTAATCCATAGAGCAGGAAGGCAATGAGATAAGCTAAAATAACAGACATTAATTTAATAGGCTAAACAAGAATGATCCGATAGTCTACACCAATTTTTCATGAGAGGAATTTTACATGCTTAACAATCTTACTAGTCGGCTTTCTGGAGTCATAAAATCTATACGAGGTGAAGCGAGACTAACTGAGGAAAATATACAGGTAGTATTACGAGAAGTGCGTATGGCACTGCTGGAGGCTGATGTTGCACTGCCTGTAGTCAAGGATTTTATATCAAATGTTAAAGAAAAAGCTATTGGTCAAGAAGTAATAGGCAGTCTTTCCCCCGGACAGGCTCTGATTGGTGTAGTGCATCAGGAGCTTATTTCCATAATGGGGAAGGAAAGTTCTGAAATTAATCTTTCTACCGTACCTCCCGCGGTTATCCTCATGGCGGGATTACAGGGTGCTGGTAAAACAACTAGTAGCGCTAAATTAGCGAAATGGTTGATAGAGCAAAAAAAGAAAAAAGTGTTACTTGTTTCCTGTGATATATACCGCCCAGCTGCAGCCGATCAGTTGGAGATGTTAGCCAATCAAGTTAATGCAGATTTTTTTCCAATTCAAGCAGGCCAACAGCCAAGAGAAATTGCTACTGCTTCATTAGAGCATGCTCGTAGACATCATCATGATGTGATGATTATGGATACTGCTGGTAGGTTAGCTATAGATGAGCCCATGATGGCTGAAATTAGAGAGTTAGAGGTACTTATTAAACCAATCGAGACTTTGTTTGTGGTAGATGCAATGCAAGGTCAGGATGCGGTAAATATTGCCAAGACATTTGCAGATGTCTTGCCACTGACAGGTGTTATTCTTACCAAGTTAGATGGTGACTCTCGTGGAGGCGCGGCATTATCAGTGCGCCATGTCACAGGAAAGCCAATTAAATTTGCTGGTGTGGCTGAGAAGCTGACAGGATTCGAAGCTTTTCATCCCGATCGTATGGCATCACGTATCCTTGGTATGGGAGATGTACTGGGGCTTATTGAAGAAGCCAAACGTGGTATAGACCAGAATGAAGCAGAGAAATTAGCCAAAAAAATAAAATCAGGAAAAAAATTTGACCTAGATGACTTCAAGATGCAGTTTCAGCAAATGAGAAGTATGGGAGGTATGGGTGCCTTGGCAGACAAGCTACCGGCACAACTAGGGGATGCTGTTAAAAATATCCAAATGGACGATAAGGTTATAGGACGTACTGAGGGTATTATTAACTCAATGACACTTAAAGAGCGATCTAAACCAGAAATTCTTAAAGCATCTCGTAAGCGTCGTATTGCATCTGGAGCAGGTGTTTCAGTACAGGAAGTAAATCGTTTACTAGCTCAATTCGAGCAGACTCAGAAAATGATGAAGAAAATGAATAAAGGTGGGATGGCAAAAATGATGCGAGGGCTCAAGGGAATGCTCCCTGGAATGTAATTCCAACTATCCAAAATAGAAGAAAACATTGATTATTCTGCATTAGGGGCCTTTTTTAGGCCTGTTATTTTCTCTCCTGCTTTAATACCTCTTGAACTGAACCAGCCGAGATTCATTTCAAGAGCATACTTAGCTTTACTGGCCGCAGAATTTCTTGTTCTTGTATGAGGTGACATATCAATAATATTAAGTATCATTCCCTTCTTATCAAGAAACGCGACACTCAACGGGATATAGGTATTAACCATCCACATGCTATGAATAGAGGCCTCAGGAAATACAAATAACATGCCACTATTTTTCTTCATAAAATTTCGATATGTCAGTCCCCTAATACGAGACTCCTTTTTGTAAGCAACTTCAGCAGAAAGAGTGTAGCCAGAAACTTTTAAATGGATAAGTGGTTTCTCTGCGCTAGCTGATGACGATAGAAGCGTAAGTAGGATACTTGCCGTAAATAGGTGCATAGTGCTACTTCATTGTGTACCGGTACTACCAAATCCCTTTTCACCCCGGTTACTTTCCTCAAACTCAGTTACTACATTAAAATTAACTCGTACAACCGGTACCACTACAAGTTGCGCAATTCTCTCTAATGGACTGATTTTGAAAGATACCTTACTCCGATTCCAGCAGGATACCATTATTTGTCCTTGATAATCTGAGTCGATGAGACCTACTAAGTTTCCAAGTACAATTCCATGCTTATGACCAAGGCCGG
>JAAZZR010000015.1 GCA_014237605.1 Nitrosomonadaceae bacterium
ACGTATGACTGATCCCTTCTACTTGCTCCAATTCGGCAATACTTGCAGCCAGTACGCCTTTTAATCCCCCAAACTGTATCAACAGATTTTGACGACGCTTATTACCAACTCCGTCAATCTCAGTTAAATATGATTGTATTCTGGATTTATTACGTCTAGCGCGGTGTCCCTGAATCGCAAAACGGTGAGCCTCATCACGAATTTGCTGAACCAGATGCAAGCCCAAATTATCTTTAGGCAATTGTAGCGGTTTTTTGGTCCCAAAAAAAATCAATTTCTCCAAACCAGGTTTACGCTCTTTACCTTTTGATACTCCAACCAAAGTTACAAAATCTAATCCGAGTTCCACCAGCGCATCTCTTGCAACTTTAACCTGCCCCTTGCCACCATCAATAAGAATTAAATCAGGGATTTTACCATCTCCTTCAGTAGCCTTATGGTAGCGCCTTGAAAGAGCATCACGCATAGCAGCATAATCATCCCCTGGTGTAATACCATCAATATTATATCGCCGGTACTCCTCATTCCGCATTGAAAAATTATCATAGACCACGCAGGATGCAACTGTAGCCTCCCCTTGAGTGTGACTTATATCAAAGCATTCAATACGAGTAAGATTCTCAATTCCCAGGATATGCTGTAGTAATTGCAGCCGCTCTTCCTGGTTAATTAGCATACTTAACTGTCGATCCAATCCTTGATATGCATTTTTTATTGCCATATCAAGCCATACTCGCCGCTCACTCTTTGGATTAACACTGATACTAACTTTGTGCCCAGACTGTTCGGTGAGCGAGACTTGTAGAGTCTCTCTATTAATCTTCTCGCTTACAATAATAAAAGGTGGGATAGCATGATTTAGATAATGTTGAGATAAAAATGCTTCTAACGCTTCTGATAATTCATAGCCATCTGCATTTTTAGGAAAGAAATTTTTATCTCCCAAATGGCGCCCTCCTCTTACCATAGCTAAATTAACACAAATTCTTCCACCATTAGGTTCCGTAACACATGCCACGACATCCACATCTAAAGCTTTACCATTATCTACAAACTGCTTCTCTCGAACCCTTCGTAGGGTTTGAATTTGATCTCGAAATAAGGCCGCCGATTCATAATTTAATGCGTTAGCGGCGATCTGCATTTTCTGAATAAGACTTTCAAGCACCTTAGTTTGGTTCCCTTTTAGGAATAATTCAGCATTTTTTATATCCCCAAGATAGGCTTGATCTGTAATTAAATTAACACATGGTCCACTACAACGCCTGATCTGATACAACAGGCATGGACGTGTGCGGTTATTAAACACGCTATCTTCACAAGTTCGAATACGAAATACTTTTTGTAATAGCTGAATACTCTCTCTTACTACTCCTGCATTTGGAAAAGGCCCGAAATATATACTCTGCTTATCAAGTACTCCTCGATGAAAAACAAGCCGAGGAAAAGAATGCTTTGTGAAAACAAGATATGGATATGACTTATCATCCCTAAATAGTATGTTATACCTAGGGGTTAGAGCCTTTATTAAATTATTCTCTAATAGAAGCGCCTCAGATTCAGAGCGTGTAATAGTCGTTTCTATTCCCGTTACTTGGGATACCATTAAATTTGTTCTGGGAGCTAGATTTGTTTTTTGGAAGTAGGAGGAAACACGCTTCTTTAAGTTAATTGCCTTACCAACATAAATTACCTGATCAGCCGAATTTAACATACGATAAACACCTGGCTGCGAAGGTAAATTTGAGCAAATAGCTTTGGCATTAAAAACAGAACACGCCGACAAAACAGATACTCCCCTTTAATTACTCTTTCTTTCCCAACAGCTCCCCTCCGACAGCCCAATTCTCGCGAGGTAGTTCATCAAAAGAAATATAAATAGATGATTTTGGTTTAAGTACAACACGCTCGAGTGTGTCAGTGACCTCTGCGGCTATTTGTTCCCTCTGCTCATCGCTAAGAGTTCCTGCAATGCGAATATTTACATATGGCATAATTTTTTATCCTTTAGTTTTTACCCGAAGCGATAAGTTAGTGCTTATTATTTTAAATACCTGCTCAAACATATCAGTAGTCAGGCGTTTAGTCTGTGTATTGTAACGACTGCAATGGTAGCTGTCATATAGAGTAAGATTATTTGGTAATTGATGAATAGATCCATGCCCAAAAGGATAGTCTTTAAGCCTTAGTCCTAGCGCCATAATAACGGCCCGATGCGCTACAGTTCCTAAAGCAAGCAGCGCCACTCCCCTGCCAGCCAGAAAGCTTGCAATCTCTCCAGAAAGATACCCATTGCAATTTTTAATTTCATTGGGATCTGGCTTATTTTCTGGAGGCAAACATTTGACTGCATTGGTAATACGGCACCCGATAAGCTCCAACCCATCATTCATTGATATGGATTCCTCATGATTAGAGAATCCATATTTGTATAAAGTTTCATACAACAAAACTCCTGCAAAATCTCCAGTAAATGGCCTGCCAGTCCGGTTCGCCCCATGCATCCCAGGAGCTAATCCAATTATAAGAAGCTTAGGAGAAATATCACCGAAACCTGGGACCGGCCTTGCATGATAATTTGGGTAATTAATTTTTACTTCATTAAGATAGTTTACTAACCGCTGACATTTATGACAGTTTATTGAGAATTTATCATGCATAGGACTTTTGCTTACCAAAGACTATAGCGGCCAATTAAATAGATAGTGGAACTAATAACGAAGACTCTAATAAAACATCAATTCCCGCTGTCGGCATAATAGCTTTAGCAGGAATATTACTACCTCTACGCCACTTAGCTACTACCCTATGCTTTGATTCACCACTAACTAAAAATATAACCTGCCGGGAACGGCTTAAACGTGCTGCACTCATAGATACTCTATGTTCTGGAGCTTTTGGTGCACTAAATACCGCCAATGTGTCTGGTGAACCGACCTCACTCCCCCACTCATGTCCAGGAAATAGGCTTGCCGTATGACCATCTTCACCAAGTCCCAAAAAGGTTAAATCAAATGCTCTAACCGACCTCAAAGTGCTAGCGTATTTATATGCAGCAAGGCTTGCGCCAAGCTCAACTGGAATTTCATATAATTGGTTCCTAGGAATTGGCACATGATCAAGCCATGCTTCTCCAGCCATTCTTGAGTTGAGATTTTGATCTCCAGCTAATAAACAACGCTCATCGCTGAAATAAATATGCCAAGCTGACCAATTTGTATGGATGAAACGTAATTGTTGATAAATCTTACGAGGGGTATCTCCACCGGAGAGTACAAAATGAAACTCACCTCGCCGTCTAATTGATTCAGTTGCATTATCAAGAATTGCGTTAAATGCTACTTGATTCAGCTCAGATTGATCATCCACTGTGTTCCATCTATAGCTTACCAAATTAATAGAATTCATTGTCCCCATAGATTTTCATATTTTTTGTATTAAATCTATATCTTATCCTTCCACTCACGGATTGCTGTAAATACGCCAACAGGATCCGTTAAAGGCTTGCCAGCGTAATTACTAGCATTACGGATAACCTCTGGCTGGTTACAACGTAGAAATGGATTACAAGCCTTCTCCTTTGCAATAGTTGAAGGTAGTGTAGGTAGATCTGATTTACGTTTTTTCTCTGCTGAGATTTGTAGTTGTGTTATCGCTTGGTTCTCTGGCTCAACTAATCTAGCAAAACTTATATTAGCAAGTGTATATTCATGGCCACAATAAACCACAGTTTCATCGGGCAGTTTTGCCAATTTATTTAATGAAATATACATTTGTTGCGCAGTTCCTTCGAATAATCTCCCACAACCACATGAAAATAGAGTATCTCCACAAAATAGTAAGTTTGCGCCATAATAAGCAATGTGCCCAGCTGTGTGGCCAGGAATGTCAAGGATACTAAGTCTAAGTGATAGTTCGGGCAAATAGACGCTGTCTCCTTCTTTTAAACAGTGAGTAACTGTAGAAATTAACTCACTTCCAGGGCCATATACCGGTACTTGAAATTGTTGTAGTAATTCTAGATTACCACCAACGTGGTCAATATGATGATGAGTGTTTAGTATGGCGATAATCTTTAGTTTTTTTTGTTCCAGAAAATCTAATACTGGTCTAGCTTCCCCTGGGTCAACTACAACAGCATGGTATTGATCATGAATGACCCAAATATAATTATCAGTAAATGCACTAACTGGAACAATATTAAACATATTTTTTTAAATGTAATTTAAATTTATTTACAACAAAAAGAGCCTTGCAAAGAATATAGTAATGCTCTTACCTTATACGCAATATAAGGACATTATATATGTCAATACAGAATCAACAAGAGTGGCTTGAAACTTGTCTTGGACAATATCTCCTAGAAAGGGAACAACGCTATTTTGACCAAGAAGTAATGGATATATTTGGCTATAACGCTTTACAAATTGGCTTCTCACAGCATAATTTTCTTCGTACAAGCCGAATGACTTTTCAGTTTTGTGCAGATACGGAGAAAGGGGCCACACTGTTAGCAGGTGCAGATTTTTTGCCAATTGAGAGTAACAGTATAGACCTTGTGCTCCTTCCACATATACTTGAATTTAGCTCAAATCCACATCAAATATTACGAGAAGTGCAGCGCGTATTAGTAGCCGAGGGACAGGTTATTATCTGTGGTTTTAACCCTAGAAGTCTTTGGGGTTCGCGTAAATGGTTCGGCGTCTCAAGGCATAGTTTTCCCTGGAATGGGAATTTCATAGCATTACCACGTCTAAAAGATTGGTTAACTCTTTTAGATTTTGAGATAACTGCCGGCAAACTATCTTGTTATACACCACCGATTAATCAAGAAAAATGGTTACGAAGATTTAATTTTATGGAATTCAGTGGGGATCGTTGGTGGCCAATTTCTGGTGGCGTGTATTTTTTACAAGCAATTAAACGAGTTCATGGCATGCATGTTATTAAGCCTGCGTGGAAGGATGTACGAGCATCCAAGCGTAGAATGTCTCCGGTTGCTAATAAGGTAAATGATAATATAGCCAAGAGACAAGCGGGCACATCCTCACGCAAACAATCTATTTTGAGAAATAAAAAGTGAACGGTGCAGATGCAAACAATATATCTGATGTAGTGCAAATTTTTACTGATGGTGCCTGTAAAGGAAACCCTGGAATTGGCGGCTGGGGTGCTTTGATGCAATTCAACGGTAAAACACGGAAGCTATATGGAGGCGCGAAGCTGACAACCAATAATAGGATGGAATTACTTGCAGTGATACGTGCCCTAGAAGCCCTAAAACGCCCATGTAAAATACGTTTACATACAGATTCGACATATGTACAGAAGGGTATTAGCGAATGGATACATTTATGGAAAAAACAAAATTGGCGTACTTCAAATAAAAAAGAAGTAAAAAATAATGATTTATGGAAACAACTTGATCAATTAGCACAGCCACACCAAATAGAATGGCTATGGGTTCGCGGTCATTCCGGTCACGAAGGTAATGAGCAGGCAGATAAACTTGCAAATCAGGGAGCAGAATCAATCATTAATGAGTAAGAATAAAGCTCTGGATAAAAATCCATTGCTTAATAAAAAATAATTTTAGCAATTATTTTTACTAATTCCTATAAATTCTAGAATCAGAGATTCTTATGAGACAAATTTTTCTTGACACAGAAACTACTGGCCTTGAATCTAAATTAGGACACCGTATTATTGAAATAGCAGCAGTAGAAATGATTAATAGAACACTGACTGGACGACAGTTTCACAACTATCTAAATCCAGACAGAAAAGTTGAAGTAGGCGCATTACAAATACACGGACTAACTGACGATTTTCTTCAGGACAAACAGAAATTTTTTGACATAACCAATGAACTACTTGAGTTCATTGATGGTGCGGAATTAATTATGCACAATGCGCCATTTGATGTAGGTTTTCTTAATAATGAATTAGGTTTAGCAAAATTACAGCCATTAGAAAATTATTGTCATTCAATTACCGATACGCTAAAGATAGCAAAAGAGCTGCACCCCGGAAAGAGAAATAATCTCAATGCTCTGTGTGAACGATATCAAATAAATAATTCCAAGCGTGTTTTACATGGGGCTTTGCTCGATGCAGAATTATTGGCTGAAGTATACCTAGCGATTACACGTGGACAAGAAAGCCTAGTAATGGAAATATCTTTCCCTCAACCTGATATAAAAATTAACCCACAGGATATAGAGCTAATTTCACTGCCAGCTAATACAGAAGAACTGGAATTACATACAGAGCAATTGGAAGCAATAGATCGTGAAAGTAAAAAAAAGTGTTTATGGAAACATATTGAGTCAAGCACGATAAAATAAATACCGTAGTAAATACCCGCTTATTTCATACTAATTATATGGGTTATCCTGTTTTTAATACCCTAATTCCCATATCATAATTTTTTATCTCTTAAAAAATAGTTTAGATGCTACAGATTTGAATCCCTTAGTAAATATGACTATAAAAATAAGTGGCAAAGCAATCTAACCAATAAATTTCATCACAAAATTTAATAGCATACTATCGCTAATTTAACCGCCTAAAAATGCAGCTAGAGTATAAATAATCCAATCTGGGCAACTCATTGAAGAAGAATCACGTAAAATGGAAATCTTTTCAACTAGTGGTAATTTATATTTAATATGATCCGTACTCGTTTCGCTCCCAGTCCCACTGGCTATCTTCATATCGGTGGCGCTCGTACTGCATTATTTTCCTGGGCTTACGCTCGCAGGCATGGCGGTAAATTTATATTAAGAATTGAAGATACAGACCTTGAGCGTTCCACCAAACAATCTACACAGGCAATTCTTGATAGTATGGCTTGGCTAGGGCTTGATTATGATGAAGGGCCTTTTTATCAAATGCAGAGGTTAGATCGGTACCATGATGCCGCAGAACAACTGCTACGTTCAGGAAATGCGTATTACTGCTATGCCACCAAAGAAGAATTGGCTATTTTGCGTGACCAGCAACGTGCTGCTGGTCTCAAGCCAAGATACGATGGCCGCTGGCGTGACTCTAAAAAAACACCGCCAGTAGGGATAAAACCAGTAATACGCTTCAAAAATCCTATGAGTGGTGGTGTGGCCTTCAATGATTTAGTAAAAGGTCCGATCATCATAGATAATAGCGAGCTAGATGATCTGGTGTTA
The DNA here is from genome assembly GCA_014237605.1 of Nitrosomonadaceae bacterium. GTDB lineage: Bacteria > Pseudomonadota > Gammaproteobacteria > Burkholderiales > Nitrosomonadaceae > BJGV01. The sequence goes on from JAAZZR010000015.1 coordinate 7,185, forward strand.
TTACGTGCTGATGGGGTTCCAACTTATAATTTTGGTGTAGTTTTAGACGACCTTGACATGAACATCAGTCATGTAATTCGTGGTGATGATCATGTTAATAATACCCCGCGCCAAATAAATATACTTAAAGCACTTGATGAACCGTTACCACAATATGCGCATGTTCCAACAATATTAGGGACCGATGGAGAACGTCTTTCCAAACGACATGGAGCAGTATCAGTAATGCAGTACTGTGATGAAGGTTATTTACCTGAAGCTTTAATTAATTATTTAGTGCGACTTGGCTGGTCACATGGTGATGAAGAAATATTCAGCCGAGATCAATTCATTAATTGGTTTGATCTGGCTTCTGTTAATCGCTCGCCGGCAAGGTTTGACTCCGAAAAATTACGCTGGATCAACCAACATTATCTTAAAACCACTGATGATTCATCTTTAGCCAATCAAATCAAGTCCTTGCTAGAGAAAAAAGGTTGCAATATTTTAGCCGGACCAGAGTTACAAAAGATAGTAGGCATCTTAAAAGAAAGAGTTATAACTATTACAGAACTTGCTGATAAATCAGTAAGCTTCTATATGAGAATAGAGCCCACAATGGAAATTAAAGAACAATATTATAACCCTGAAATAAAGCCAGTAATGGAGAGTCTAATATCAAAATTTTCCAATATTTCTTGGGACCAAAAAACAATTCAGGACGAAATCAAGGGAGTGGCCACTAGTTATAATATGAAGTTCCCCAAAATAGCAATGCCATTACGAGTCATGGTAACTGGCGAAACGCAAACACCTTCTATAAATTTGGTGCTGGAGCTACTTGGCAGCAAAGAGACAATTGAGCGCATGCGTAACCAAATAGCAAATTTTCCTACCTAACCTCTGCTTTACTTTGAATCAACGCCTCAGTATAATTTGCCTTCTTTTCTGGGGGTATAGCTCAGCTGGGAGAGCGCTTGCATGGCATGCAAGAGGTCAGCGGTTCGATCCCGCTTATCTCCACCAAAACTATACATGGATAAGTTATAATATGTTTTTTGTCCCCATCGTCTAGAGGCCTAGGACACCACCCTTTCACGGTGGGTACAGGGGTTCGAATCCCCTTGGGGACGCCATTAAAATCAGGCGTCTGTTGTTATTAAGACTGAATAGGCAAGAATAAATCCCACAGTCCGCTCCTCATATCCTACAACCTAATTGCAACTATCATTTTACTAATCTGGATACTAGCTCGTATGCCTATATTTTATTAGGCACTATAGGGTTTCTATAGATACGACCATTCGCTTTTGGCACATAGCAGACATTCAGATAATTTATTAATTAGCTAAAGAATTATGAGAGTAGTAATAACTAGATATTTATTTATTTGCATTTATGTGCAACAATGAATATATGGATGACCTCAAAGTACAAGCACTAGCAAATTTTCTTAAGGCGATTGGGGAATTTAATAGATTATCGCTGGTATATAAATTATGCCAATGTAAAACTCCCCAGAATGTCATGTGTCTTTGCGAATGTTGTGACGTTGATGCTTCTGTTGTATCCCGTCATTTAAAAATACTTGCTCAAGAAGGCATCGTTAAATTTGATAAAAAAGGTCGCGAAAGAGCCTATGCTCTTGACAGGAAAAACGTAGCTACAAAATTAAGGGACTTTGCCAATCAGATTGAAACTGATATTTGATTTGTTACCTAAATAAGGAGGGGAAATGAGTAATAAAAAATATACTTGTAATTGTAAAAAAAATGCGCCTTGCTGTCCAAATAAGACTTGTAAATGTTGTTCTGAGAAGTGTTGCTGTTAATTGATGAAAAACAGAATACTTGTTTATCAATAAGTATTTTTTCAACTGACAATAAAGCCAAGCCAACTCTCTAATAAAACAGATATATTTTATTAGAGAGTTGGCTTGTTATGTTTAGGACAGGCACAATTGGCAAGTTGCTGACAAAGTCTGAAATTCCACAGGTGCCCGGCTGCAACAAGGCTAGCACCAAGTACAGTCAAAAGTTTTTCCCCAAATTCTCCAGTTGTCTCTTCACCTAATATTACCGCTATAACAAGTAGTAACAAACCTGTGAACCCAAGAATAAGCAACCAGTTACGTTTATGCTGCTTATATCCTAGGGTTAATGCAAAAATGCTTACGGGTAGAACAGTTATTATGATTAAAGTATGAAATATTTCATTATCCAGCTGCAAAGCGATCATACTAGGGAGTATTATCAATAGAAGAGGAAGTGCCAGACAGTGGATAGCACAGATTAGTGACAGGCCTATAGCAAATTTATCTGTTACCATTTGTTCTGTTTTTATTAAACCTTACTCCTGCTTTGTTAAGCAACTTTCCATTCATATCATCTATGACAAGATACAAGCCAACTCAAGATCACCCACCCTACTTTCTTTAATCGGTTTAAATGATTGTGTCATTTATACTTACATCAGTCTCACAAATTAAGGCTATGGGCAGACTCTTTATTAGCTAAAAGCACTACCAAAATTTCCACCAATAATCCTTACCAGAATTCCAAGATATGCTATCTGAAGACTCTTGATTCTTGGAAAAACTTTTCTGCATTACGCGCTTTGCATCATCCCGCAAATCATACATTCCTAACCAATCATAGGCATCTACCATAATTTCTAACGCATGCTGAGTAGCAGGAGTCTGAGGATATTCATTAAGTGTATGTTGCGCGCGATTTATTGCGGCTACATAGGCCCCCCTAGACATATAATAACGCGCAACATAAATCTCTCCCATTGCTACTGTATTAAATAGATAGTTCATGCGTTTTATAGAATCGGCTCTATATTGACTATCAGGGAAACGTGTAACTAACTCCTTAAAACTTTGAAATGATGCATTTGAAGCTTTTGGATCTCGCTCACTCATATTTTGATTTAACCAGTGTTTCATTACATACCCTGCTATTCCTTTTTCATCGTTAAAACTTGCAAGTCCCTTAATGTAATATGCATAATCCACACTAGAATGATTTGGATGTAATCTAATAAACCTGTCGGCAGCTATAATTGCAGCCTCCTGATCATCTTCCTTATAATGACAGTAAGCCACATAAAGTTGGGCTTGCTGGGCATAACGGCCATATGGGTAACGAGCTTCCAGAGCTATAAAAAAAGAAATTGCACTCTTCCAATCGCCATCCTCCATATCTTGTTTACCCTGCTCATAAAATTGGGTTACAGTCCAACCTTCGGTATTTTCACCTTTTTTTGTAGTATTTAACCACCCAAAAGCACAACCTGATAGCTGGAATACCAAGAATAAGATTAAACTACGAGAAATTATGGACATAATGGCTTCAATGACAGCTTAAAATGATTCTTTATATTATAACGCTAAATTTCTGCAACCCATGTCAATAGAAGATATTCTTGAATTAGAAATTCCAGAGAATTGCGCAGGACTGCGACTTGATCAGGCTCTTGCGCAGCTACTGCCAACGCATTCGCGTAATCGGATTCAGACATGGATCCTTGCAAAGAGAATAACTGTAGATAATCTGAATGCCAACCCAAAAAGAACCGTATGGGGCGGTGAAAATATTAAAATAAGAATGGTAGCGTACCACAATGAAACAACGAATATCGCAGAGCCTCTAGAGCTTAATATCGTTTATGAAGATCAGGCCATCCTGATCATTAACAAACCAGCAGGGATGGTAGTGCACCCAGGCAATGGTAACTGGCAAGGTACCATGCTAAACGGCTTGTTACACTATTCTTCAAAATTGGAAGAAGTGCCACGCGCCGGAATTGTCCACCGTCTTGATAAGAATACAAGCGGATTATTAGTTGTAGCAAAAACACTTGAAACACAAACTAATTTAGTTCGGCAGCTACAAAACCGTACAATGAAACGAGATTATTTAGCTCTAGTGCATGGTCATGTTCAGTTTAGCGGTCAAGTAAATGTACCTATTGGTAGACATCCAATACAACGGGTAAAAATGGCCGTTAACAAAAATGGCAAAGATGCGCGTACCTATTACATGGTAAAAGAAAAAATTAATGGCTACACTCTTCTACAATGTAGTCTGGATACCGGTCGTACTCATCAAATTCGTGTACACATGCTCTCCATTGGACACCCACTTGTGGGTGATCCGATTTATGGCAGCAAACCAAAAAAATCCTCTCAAGAAATTATGAAGTTAATTACAGGTTTTCCAAGACAAGCATTGCATGCAAAATACCTAGAGCTTATTCACCCAGATACTGGTCAGAAAGTAATGTGGGAGTCTGAATTGCCAAAAGATTTTGATGAGCTTCTACTAACGCTCCGCAAGGCGTCATAAAAATCCCTTTAAAAGTACCTTATTATTATGAATGATTGGATCACCCCAAATTTGCCTGCCCCACTAAATGTACGAGCATTATTTACTACTCGTAGTGGTGGCATAAGCTCAGGCCCATACACAAATTTTAACTTAGGAAACCATGTTGGTGATAAGAAACATATAGTTAATCAAAATCGCGCCAAGTTACTTAATGCTCTACCAAGTGAACCAAAATGGTTGAATCAAGTACATGGCTCAACACCAATATGGGTAGATAACAACACGAACCTTCTTAGAGGTGATGCAGCACTAAGCAGGACCAAAAATATAGTCTGCGCAATACTTACTGCTGATTGTTTACCTGTATTCCTATGCGATGAAGCGGGAACAGTAGTAGGCATTGTTCACGCTGGATGGCGTGGCTTGGTGGCTGGAGTAATTGAACAGGCAGTAGCAGAGATGAGAAGAAGTTGCATTCATATTATGGCTTACTTGGGCCCAGCAATCGGTCCAGATTATTTCGAAATTGGAGAAGAGGTACGACACTCTTTTATCAAACAAGATAATATATCTATGCCTGCCTTTACCCCGTGTAATGGAGTTAAAAGAAAAAAATGGCGTGCAGATATTTTTCTATTAGCGCGGCAGAGATTAGCAGTAGCAGGTGTAACTAAAATTTATAGCCATGAAGAATGTACTTATAGTAACCCAGATAAATTTTTCTCCTACCGACGGGATGGTGATACAGGAAGAATGGCAGGGTTAATTTGGCTTGAGAAATAATGTTCTTAATTTTTCAAATATCTTGTATGACAATCTGTTCATAAAGATACTCTCGTTAATTTTTCAGATTAGTTGAAGAATAAAATTCCTAACAGCGTATAATCGCGGATTCTTTTATAAACTATTGCTATGACCACTTTCTCTTGGATTATTGCCGCAAGCCTTCTAGGCGGCTCATTAAGCGTAGCGTTTGCTGCGATGCTCACACTGAATACGCGTGCCTCTTGGGTGCAAATGCTGATTTCTTACGCAATTGGAGCACTTCTAGGTGCTGCATTCCTTAATGCGTTGCCAGAAGCACTTGAGCTGTCTAAAGATCCAGATGGGATATCTGCCATTGTGTTATCTGGAATCCTGTTATTTTTTATTCTAGAAAAACTGGTAATTTGGCGCCACTGCCATTTTGATGAATGTGAGGCTCATGAGCCAGCAAATAACATTAGTATTAATAGCGCTACAAATGATCATGATAGTGGTCGTAGCGGTATGATGGTTATGTTAGGTGACACATTTCATAATTTTGTTGACGGGATACTTATTGCCGCTGCATTTATGGTAGATGTACAACTTGGTATCGTCACATCTATAGCCATTATTGCCCATGAAATACCTCAAGAGGCCGGCAATTTTCTAATCCTACTTAATTCCGGATACTCCCGGCAGAAGGCGCTGCTATTTAATCTATTATCCAGCATTGCTACACTGATTGGCGGTGTGATGGCTTATTTTATGCTGCAAGACATGAACCACCTTATGCCATCACTTCTAGGGCTAGCAGCAGCCAGCATGATCTATGTGGCAATGTCAGATTTAATACCAGGCTTACATAAACGTCCGGAAATTGGCTCTACTATTCAGCAAGTTGTGCTAATTATTCTTGGAATAGCCTCTATTTGGCTGACTGGGAGTTTCTTCGATCACTAAGCAGCATTTGATTTCTTAGAAGATTTATTAGAAGATTTCTTAGAAGATTTATTAGATAAATTGCCCTTGTAATCACGAACTGCAATTTCCCCATTTAGCGCAGCAAGGAGAATTTTATTTTTCCTTCTTCGTTTCTCACCCACGTACCATGAGAAACTAGTTATAGATCCCAGTACTATTAAAAAAATATCTAACAGGCTAACTCCACTAACAAAAATATCAGTTACCCCTTGAATAAAGGCAAAAACACCTAGCATAACAACTATGATCCAGAATCGATGCCCCCATTTTGATTCCTGGTGTTCGACACACCATTCATCAATACTGTCACGCAATGAAATAAGATCTGCTTCCTTCATCGCAGTTAGCCTATCAGAGAGTGATTGATTAGCTAATTGAGCTGAAATAAGATCTGCGTCTTTCTGGGCTTTTAAATCCATTAGCGTTGGTGTCCTAATTTAATATAAGGTGGGTCTGACTTTACTTGACCCTCTCATATGGGTCAATATATTACATTAGTCGCCTATTCTTTTAGGCCACTATTAAATAAACAATAATCTATATCACAATAATTTGTATATATTCTTAGGTGGACGACATAATACTGCTTGATTACCACGCACAACAATTGGCCTCTGAATGAGGTCTGGATTTTCTACCATTATCTCAATTAATTCATCATCTGATAGGTTTCTAGCAACTAGGTTCATGCTCTGTGCTAACGGCTCGTTACTGCGCAACATTTCATTCACTGATAGCCCCTTATCACGTAATTCACGCAACTGATCGCCTGTTAGAGGCACCTCATAATAATTAACACTTTCAAATTCCTCATTACTATCATTAAGAATAGTAAGTGTAGCAATACACTTACTACATGTTGGCTTTTGAAAAATTATAATCTTTTCACTCATGAAAATTCCTCTTAAATTAACATTTAATCTCTATTTTACGTATTAAAAATACCTAGCCGGTAAAAATAGAGGAAATAGATAGAGAAAACAACCTCAATAACAGTATTGCTGTTATTGAGCACTAATATACCAATCTAGACTAGGATATACATATTATTCAATAATTTATAAAAATACCTTAAAGTGATTACGCGGAATTTACAAGAGTTATCTCCTTGCTTTCTAAGGTTTCCGACGTAAATCATTAAGTCGCCCAAGCCCGAAATGAACAAACGTAAGTCCTGATAAAACGGGTGCAAATAAATTTAAAATCGGTATAAATTGAGCAAGGCCAGTTAACAAACCTAGTCCCCATAGTGACGATTGATTAGCAGAAAAAAGCTCTCTCATTTCCTCATAACTGGCATGCTCGGCCAATGCATCATAACTAAATAAACGCTGATTAAGATATGCTGCTGCAATAAATGGGATTATTACCCCTATACCAACTAACCACAAAGGCATAGTCAGTGCCCATATAGCTATAAATACACAAATAGCAAAAAGAGCATTAAGTAAGTTTCCGCCAATGCTACCGCCATTCTTACGTTCAAGCTGAGGATAATCACGTTCAGACACTATACGAATTAACATAGGCATCGCGAATAAAGCCGTAATTACCAGTGCTGTGATAAAAACCAATGGAATAAATAAAATAAAGTGTGCTATAGCTTGTATTGAATTTGCTATCCATTCTGGCTCAATGCCTTCAAGCCAGGTTTTAATACCAGCCACTGTAAGACCGCTTGCAATCCAATCTGAAAAGACCTCCCAGAAAACCACACCTAAAGTGAACCAGATAAGAGCTGCTATTACAACTGGCCATAAAACAATCCATAAGATTCGAAATTGGAATAGGTCACAGAATGCTCTTGATAATGCCTCAATCATTAGGTTCATATATTTACCATAATAAGAATATTGATTATATTCAGCAAGATAGATATTTAATTTTTCTCTAAAAATATTATCATATTTAAAATATATAGAGCGTGTTCAGTTAATTCTGATATTTAAAGCTAATATAGCTAGACGCTAATAATGATAGAACAATATACTGATAGGAATGAAGCATAATATCTTTGCAAGCCACCCAAAAAATTTAACGATCGACTGGGCCCAGCGTGTTGTTAACTTAAATTATCCTGACATTACAGTTCTAAATATATCAACTGTTTCTGTTGATGTCGGAACAACAACAAGAATTCGCGTCCTAGTTGAGCTAGATAAGCCGGAGGTTCTTCCTCAAAGATGGTTCATTAAACTGCCATCGTTAGCTTGGAGAGCCAGGCTAATTACAGCCCTACCTAGGCTTCTTCATACTGAAGTACGTTTCTATAATGAATTAGCTTCGACTATTCCGATCAATGTACCAGATTTTATAGCAGCACAAAGTAAGTTTGGAGTTGGCGCAACGCTGGTTCTTTCTGATATAGCAGAGTCTGGGGCATCTCCAGGCATGCCAAGTGATGCATTAACAGCTATTGAAGCAAGTGATGTTATCAAACAGCTTGCCAAGCTTCATGCTCATTTCTGGAATAAGGTACACAGCAATCAAAATTATCACTGGCTAGCAGGACCGGTACGCCAATTAGAAGATCACTTAGGCACTGCATTATCAGTTCCGTTAATGAAAAGAGGGTTAAATTTAGCCGGAGAACTTGTCCCCTCTACACTACATGCTCCGGCTATTCACTATGCGCGAAACCGTCGCAAAGTAATGAGCTTCCTTTCTGGTTCCCCGAAAACACTTATTCATCATGACTGCCATCCTGGAAATTTATTTTGGAATAAATCTAAACCCGGCCTTCTTGACTGGCAGCTTATTCGTATTGGTGAAGGAATCAGTGACATTTCTTATTTTTTATCTATGGCTGTTAAACCTGAAACTAGACGCTTACATGAGGGCAACCTCTTAACTCTCTATAAGAAAGAATTAATAAATAACGGGGTTCCCTCTTCTGAAGTTATAGATATGCAGCAACGATATCGTGCTCACCTTATCTATCCATTTGAAGCGATGATCGTAACTCTAGCTGTTGGTGGAATGATGAATTTAGAACATAATCGTGAGCTCCTGAGGCGTGCCATTGTGGCCATAGAAGATCATGATGTCTTTTCTGCCATCCCAATGTAAGATGTAAGAATTAGATAATTGAATCTTACCAGATCACCTTATTGCACCTTGGATTATGAGCATTAATATACTTAACACTCGGCTTGAAGCTATTAACGAGAAATGTGAAAAAGAAATTAAGTTAAAACTCTCTAAATTTTATAATGATTTAGACTCAGATGACCCGGAATTCAATACCCCATCTCCTCAGGTTATAGAGTCATTATGGTTTGATCTTATAGCTGAAAAAGAACATAAATTTATCAGTGAGATAACATTGATTTTGAATAATCCTGATGCCTCTTTAAGTATAGAGGATGCATCTAGCATTGAAAAAACAATTAATAATGTTTTCTCTGATAGTCAGTATCTATCAAGAATGAGGGAGTTTTACAAACAGCTTGATGAGGCGACCATAGCAAACGAAACAGCTATTAATTCGAGTGACAATAAAATAGATCTAATTGATTCTGCATATCAAGAAGGAGTTTCTAAGGTACTACACAAAGCTAGAAATCAAGTCCTAGCTAAATTAGAGTTTTATAAGAAAAATGATCTTGGCATGATTGAAATATGGAAGAAGTATTCAACGCTAAGCCCACTGGGAGCCATTAGTACTATTCTTTTATTATATTGCACCACATTACTCATTTCCTGGATTATAAAGGGCGATACGTTTCAACAATACCTAGAACAATTTGGGTGGTGACTAGGATTAGCTCTGGCGGGGGAAAGCTAATACTTTACGTACTTAGCCACTCATCAATTTTCTGAAACAATTCATCCTGCTGGCAATATCCTCTATTAAGTACACTATAACCTGCTGCATTCTGTACTGCCACGGTAGGAAAGCTATTTACGCCCCATTGGCGCACCTTGTCAAAATGAATAGAAACTTTATTTTTTGCCTCGTCAGACTCAAATATCTGTAAATATGAGTCCATATCAACACCTATTTTACCCGCCAACTGCGCCAATATTATAGGATTAGTCACATCTTCCTGTTCTACATAAAAACTAAACTGTATTGATTCTAACAATGGAAACACCAAGCTTGGATTTATTAAAGACATAGCCACCACCCCTCGACAAGATGGCTCAGTATCGTATATAAATCCTTCCGGCATCGCCCCCTCAAAAGAGAATGGTTGACCAGTTCTCTCATTTACAGCTTTCCAATGATTCAAGATCTCTGCCCGCTGTTCAGATGCCATTGCTAACTTCCCCGATCGCAATCCACCCATAACTAGCTTAATTTTTAATTTTTCACTGTAATTAAGTCTAATTTCTTTAATTGTAGGCGCGAATCCCCAGCACCAAGAGCACATAGGATCAGCAATATACCAAAGGATTTTTTCGTTCATTAGATGAGTTAATTATCTATTCTAACTAGTTCAGATAATAGTTGGTTAATTTACAAAACCAATAAATTTTGAAAGATCAGAACTATACTGCTGAGAACAAAATACAAATAATAAATTACAGCATACCTATATTATGAGGCACGAGATGCTCTCTTCCGATCATGTTCCGATAAAAAACGCTTCCTTATTCGGATAGTCTTGGGCGTTATTTCAACGAGTTCCTCATCAGAAATAAATTCAATTGCAGATTCTAATGTTAGTTGTATTGGCGGGGTCAAAGTAACAGCCTCATCAGTTCCGGAGGCACGTATGTTGGTTAGCTGCTTTCCCTTAATAGGGTTCACTACTAGATCATTATCACGACTATGAACACCTATTACCATGCCTTTATACAGAGCATCACCAGGAGTAACAAACATACGCCCCCTATCCTGTAGCTTCCACAGTGCAAAAGCCACTGCATCCCCTTGCTCACCAGAAATTAATACGCCATTTCTACGTGCGGGAATATCTGGTCGCGATGGAGCATATTCATCAAATACATGGCTCATAATACCTGTACCCCGCGTCATAGTCATGAAATCAGACTGAAAACCAATTAAACCACGTGCAGGTATGCGGTAATCAAGCCTTACACGCCCACGTCCATCTGGAACCATATCAAGTAGATCTCCACGGCGCACACCAAGCGCCTCCATAGCCACACCTTGATTGGCTTCATCTACATCTATCGTAAGCATCTCAAATGGCTCACACTTAACTCCATTAATTTCACGAAAGACAACGTGTGGGCGAGATACTGCAAGCTCATATCCTTCGCGTCGCATACTTTCAAGCAATATTGTGAGATGTAATTCTCCGCGACCAGAAACTAAAAAGACATCCGTTTCATCTGTATCTTCAAATCTCATAGCTACATTAGTAAGCAACTCTTTTTCTAACCTTTCTCGCACCTGTCTACTGGTGACAAATTTACCCTCTTTCCCAGCAAAAGGTGATGTATTTACCTGAAAATTCATAGTTAATGTAGGTTCATCAACCATTCGCATTGGCATTGCTTCAGGCTGATTAATATCAGCCAAAGTAGCACCAATACAAAGATCTTCAATGCCATTAACTAGTACTATATCCCCTACTGTAGCCTCATCTAACTGCACCCGTTCTATACCACGAAACCCTAGCACCTGATTTATTCTAGCCTTCTTCGGAGTACTGTCTCCTGCCAATATCATTACTTCCTGCTTTGGTTTTAGAGTCCCTCGGCTAACGCGACCTATTCCAATACGGCCAACAAAACTTGAATAATCTAACGCACTAATTTGTAATTGAAGAGGCTCATCTGCATTACCGACAGGAGCAGGAACATGCTCAAGTACGATATCAAATAATGCGCGCATATCGGTTTTTGGTTGATCCAGTTCCAACGTAGCATGACCATCTAATGCCGAAGCATATATCACTGGAAAATCAAGCTGATCTTCAGTGGCACCTAGCTTATCAAACAAATCAAATGTAAAGTTCACCACCTTATCTGGACGAGCACCATCTCGGTCAATCTTATTGATTACAACAATCGGGCACAAACCTAACTCTAGAGCCTTTTTTGTAACAAAACGAGTTTGTGGCATTGGGCCTTCAACTGCATCAACCAGCAACAAGACACCATCAACCATTGACAGCACACGCTCTACCTCGCCGCCAAAATCTGCATGCCCCGGTGTGTCCACAATATTAATATGAACTCCTTCGTAGTCCACCGCACAATTTTTTGACAGAATAGTAATGCCTCGCTCTCGCTCTATGTCATTAGAGTCCATTACCCGTTCTGCAATATTTTGATGCGCTGCAAAAGATCCGGCCTGATGAAGTAATTTGTCCACCAAAGTAGTTTTCCCATGATCAACATGAGCAATAATGGCTATATTACGAATTGGTCGAATCATATTTAATATCTCTGCGGATAAACAGTAAAACCCAGCATTATAGCAGTTCTCCAATGAGAAGGCTAACCCAATGCCCACCTCAAATAAACACATTCATTGCTATGATTCATGTATAATCCGCACATCGAAAAAAATGATCATTCTCTTTTTTCGTAGTCATCGTTCCTTACCTCTCCTCGATTTTCAAGGATCCCTCGAAAATTGTGCAAGGCCTACCATGGTTAGCAGCGATGTTATATATATGCTAGCAGTAAGTATGCGCACAAATTCTTGGTAATCACTCCTTGCTTGTGTATTAATTCTTATGCTCGTGTATTAATTCTTATTATTAGGAAACCATCTTGTCATTTGAAAATCTCAATCTAAATCCTGATATCCTTAAAGCTATCAAAGACTCAGGCTATACCACACCAACACCAATTCAGGAACAAGCTATTCCAGAACTTCTAGCTGGTCACGATGTAATGGCTTCAGCCCAGACTGGAACTGGAAAAACTGCCGCATTTATGTTGCCTTCGCTGCATCGTCTCGCCACTCCTTCCAAAATTAATTGTCGCGGCCCTCGCATACTGGTGTTAACACCAACACGCGAACTTGCACTTCAGGTATCAGAAGCTGCCAACAAATATGGAAAATATATAAACCGCATTAAAGTTGTTAGCATACTTGGCGGCATGCCTTATCCGTTACAAAACAAGCTTCTGTCTCAGCCAGTAGATATCCTTGTAGCTACACCGGGTCGGTTGATTGATCATATCCAGCGAGGACGAATAGATTTTTCTAGATTAGAAATGTTAGTTTTAGATGAAGCAGATCGTATGCTTGATATGGGCTTTATTGATGATGTTGAGAAAATTGCCGGATCCATACCAAATAGCCACCAAACCTTATTATTCTCAGCAACTCTAGATAGCTCAATAACAAGAGTTGCGAACCGTCTGTTAAAGTCTCCAAAAAGAATCAAAATTGCAACACAACAAACAAAAATAGATAACATTGAGCAGAGACTACATTATGTAGATGATATGTCGCACAAAAAAAAGCTCCTGGAATATTTATTAAGTGACACTGATTTAAGGCAGGCTATTGTATTTACAGCTACTAAAAGAGATGCTGATACACTCGCAGACAATCTCTCTGCTCAAGGCCATGTGGCTTCTGCATTACATGGTGATATGAATCAAAGAGAACGAACTCGTACTCTTACCAGACTTCGGAATGGGAGGCTACGAATACTAGTTGCTACAGACGTGGCAGCAAGAGGAATTGATGTCGCTGGAATTACTCATGTAGTAAATTTTGATCTTCCAAAATTTGCAGAGGATTATGTTCATCGTATTGGGCGTACTGGCCGAGCAGGAGCATCTGGAATAGCCGTTTCATTTGCTTCTAATAAAGATGGGGTTCATCTAAAAAAGATTGAGCGATTCACAGGGCATCGAATAACTTCTCATGCTATTCCTGGCCTAGAACCAAAATATAAAACCCGCCCTAGTGGCAATAGAACATCAAGGACTACTCCCACAATTGCTCGTAAACGTAGTCGTGGTTCTTCATGGTCAGATAATAACAATGGAAAGAATTTCAGCACTTTCAACAGGAATCGATCTAATGAACGAACCTATTCTCCATCGAATAATACCAACAGTAGAAGTTCTAATGATGTAAATGGAAATCGACACAGCAACCGTAGTTCTTCGTTGGATAGTAACGGCAACAGTAGAAATTTTAGCAGTGCGAAAACAGGTAATTACAATAGCCACCCTAATTCATGGGCGAATAATGGTGGCAACAGGAATACCAGCAATCCTAATGGAAACCAATACAATAAATATAGCAATTCATCAACAGTAGATGGCAATAGAAAAAGATTTAATGACAACAGCGCTAACGAGGGTCGCGGCAGAAACCGAACTCGTTCATTTAGTAATGCTAACAAAATAAACTCATATAGACATGGGAATTCCAACGCTAATGTAAAAATAAAATAATCCTACACATACCTTAGAAATGTAGCAGTTATAACTTCCCAGCCATCTACTCAGGCTGGTTACGCATAAAATCCGCAGTCTGCTCAAATGCTAGCGCCATATTTTTCCGTAGCTGCATTTCTAATCCAGTTTTCTCCATCGCCCTATTCATGCATGATAACCACTGATCACGCTCATCTATTCCAATAGAAAATGGCAAATGCCGGGAACGCAATCGTGGTTCCCCATATTTCTCAACATATAAAGATGGACCGCCAGTCCAGCCAGACAGGAACATAAATAGTTTATCGCGCGAACTATTTAGCTCTTCTGGATGTAATTTTCGTATACCAAAGTAATCTGGATCTTCATCCATAAGGTCATAAAAACAGTCGACAAGACGACGTAAAGCAATTTCGCCACCCATTAATTTATACGCTTCTGAAAGATGCAATTGAATATCCTCTTAAATTTTATGTAGAAAATTATTTTTTATAACGGCCTGCGGTTTTGTAAAATACGTATAATCTGAAAAACTGCCAGCCCTACAAGTAAATGTTTAACTGAATGCCCGCTTATCATTTTCCCTAAACTATAAATTTCATGATCTAAAATTTCTGCAAGCTTAGCAAGGGCATAAAGAATTATTACTACATAGATACCTGCTCCTCCTGTGTATCTTGAAAAAAAATATTTTGAAAATAGAATAATAGCCAGAATAGAATAAAGCTGTACAACAATATAATAATTTAGATTGCCCAAGCCAGACTGTTCACTCCAATCCCAATAAATTACACTTCCTATTCCGAATAAGATCAAAAAGGGCAACAAGATAAAGCCAAAATTTGTATTAATACGCTCAATCAATACAGTAGAAAGTAACGTTACGATTCCAATCGCGATTGGAAACCTATCCCAAACTAACCGAGTATTATCTGGAGCCAAATGATAGTACGTTGAGGCAAGGCTTGCCATAATCACGCTTAAAAATAAAATAAAATAAGGCCATCGTTCTAAAGACCTAATAAAAGTTACTTGTAAAAGAAGTTCTCGTGACCGGATTAACAATATAAGACCAATCAACCCGGGAAAGAAAATGAAGATATTAGAAACAACATTAAGAAAATTCGGGATGCCAAAATAAACCCGCTGATCTGCAAATTGATGGTAGTCAACTGACTGCGAAATAGGTGGCATGAATATTGGAATTAATACCATGCCTACTGATAAAATTCCAATTATCAAATATTGACTCTGGCGCCTCATACGAATTCCCGCAGAAATTGATTATTACCTGATTAAGATGTTGTCTTTAATATATTCGTAACTGCATCTTTTAAACGTTCTACTAGAATGACTTCAATACCCGGAACCGGATGCTTGGGTTTATTTGCCTTAGGAATAATAGCTTGGGTAAACCCTAGTTTGGCTGCTTCTTTTAGTCTTTCCTGGCCCCGCTGTACAGGGCGAACTTCCCCTGCCAATCCCACTTCACCAAATACAATTGATTTTTTGGGTAATGGTCTATTTTTCAGTGAAGAAACCATAGCAAGCAACACCGCCAAATCCGCACCTGGTTCAGTAATTTTTACTCCCCCTACAGCATTAACAAACACATCCTGATCAAAACATGGAATCCCAACATGGCGGTGTAATACTGCTAGCAGCATTGCAAGTCTATTCTGCTCCAACCCTACACTTAAACGTTTAGGACTTAATGCGTGTGACTTATCAACTAATGCCTGAATTTCAACTAATAACGGACGAGTCCCCTCTTGGGTCACCATCACACAGGATCCCGGAACTTCCTCTTCATGACGGGCAAGGAATATTGCTGACGGATTGCTTACTTCACGAAGTCCCTTCTCCGTCATTGCAAAAACACCTAGTTCATTTATAGCACCAAACCTATTCTTAAAAGCACGAATCAAGCGAAAACTAGACTGAGCGTCACCTTCAAAATAAAGCACAGTATCTACCATATGTTCGAGAACACGTGGCCCAGCAAGCGTACCTTCCTTAGTAACATGCCCTACTAAAATAATACAGGTTCCAGTCGCCTTAGCCATTCTTGTTAACTGAGAAGCACACTCACGTACCTGAGCAACAGACCCGGGAGCAGACTGCAATAAATCAGAATAAATTGTCTGAATAGAATCGATTACCGCTACATTAGGCTTATTTTTAGCCAAAACCTCCTGAATTTTTTCGAGTTGAATCTCTGTCAACAAGTGTACATTTTTTGTAACAAGTGATAATCGCTTAGCACGTAATGCAATTTGGCTCGCGGACTCTTCTCCGCTCACATACAGCACAAGCCGAGAATCAGACAAATAACTAAGTGCTTGCAATAATAAAGTAGACTTCCCTATTCCAGGGTCGCCACCTAGTAAAATTACGCCCCCATCAACTAAACCACCTCCTAATACTCGATCAAACTCTATTATTCCAGTTGAATATCTTGGCTCTTCTCCTACTTTTACTTTTTCAAGATTTTGTACTTTACTAACTTCATTAGCATGAGTGAAACGTGCAGAATTTTTTTCTGCTACAGTCTCCACAAGAGTATTCCATAAATGGCAATGTGGGCATTGGCCCTGCCACTTAAGAGTTTTACCGCCGCATTCAGTACAAGAATAGATTGATTTTGATTTGGCCATTATAAAAATAATTAATCAGAATTTGGGTGCCAACTTACTATTAATCCTGAATCAGAAGCTCCAGCCTGAAAGGCACAATCAATACCAATACCTGGAACCCATACAAGAGTTTCACCACTAAAAAGCAAGGGCAGTGACTCTCTCTCCCAGTGGGGAAGTGATGCCTCCTGAAGCAGGTTTTTAAGACTACGACGGGGTCGATTACAGTCTGGGCGCATGCGCTCTCCTCCTAATCGAGAACGGATAATAATTGGCTCTTTTTTTAATTTTTGTAAATTAATTCCTTTCCCCTTCTCACGTATAAATCTAACTGCATCACCTTTATCAGTAATTTCTAATTTCTTTTCACCCTTCCATATGAATTTCCATTCCTTATTTGGAGGTGTGCATATTTTTCCCACATAAATACTTCCCTTAAAGCAGCGGACCTCAGTATCTCCGAACGTAATATGTAATTTAGCATCTGGGCGAGAGGAGAGTAATTGCCGCAACATATCCTCTAGCTTAGCTGTACTAGGAAGAAAGGCTCCACGCCGGGAAATATCATATCGCAACAGATTTTTAGCACGTGAAAAACTTAATTTTTGTAGTTTTTTAATTTGAATCTGATTTAAAACAAGACAATCCTCACTATCAAGCTTTGCGAGGTCATCCAATAAATTACTTGTTTCTGCCATATGCCGGCTAGCGCGTGAAAAAGTATTGCGATAACTAGGAAATCTTATTTCTAATAAAGGAAAAATTTTATGCCGCAGATAATTCCTATCAAAAGATACGTTATTATTACTTTCATCTGTAATCCAACTCAATTTATAATTTTGAGCATAATCCTCAATCTCATTACGGGATACTTCTAGTAACGGCCTGAGTATCTGTGGACTTAAATCAAGAGGCTGTTCACCAAATTTTGTTGCTTGATTTCTAA
>JAAZZR010000016.1 GCA_014237605.1 Nitrosomonadaceae bacterium
GTTTAGAGATAATTCATCTACTTTCTTTACCGTCAGTCCTGTTAATAAATTTCCATTTTTATCCTGAACGCCAGGTATATTGCTAAGAAGTATCAGTTTCTCTGAATTTAAGATTTCCGCAAGCTTCCCAGCCACAAGATCAGCGTTAATATTATAAGACTCACCATTTTTCCCCACACCAATTGGTGCAATAACAGGGATAAAATTACGAGTATCTAATAATGAAATTAAGGAAGGATCAATGCTCTCAATCTCTCCTACCTGACCAATATCAACCCATTCCTCTCCTTTTCCTCTATCCTGAATCTGCATTTTTTTTGCGCGAATAAAAGGCCCATCTTTTCCAGTTAAGCCAACTGCATGGCCACCATTTTGGTTAATAAGATTAACTATATTTTTATTAACTAATCCCCCCAAGACCATCTCAACTACATCCATAGTCTCAGTATCAGTTACACGCATACCCTCAATAAATTCTCTTTTCTTTCCAACGCGTTTTAACATGTCGTCTATCTGGGGCCCGCCACCATGCACAATCACAGGATTCATTCCCACCAACTTTAACAAAACTACGTCCTGAGCAAAGCTATGTTTCAACTTTTCTTCTGTCATAGCATTGCCACCATATTTAATAACGATCGTCTTCCCATGAAAACGCTGAATATATGGAAGCGCCTCAGCTAGAATTCTAGCTTTCTCATTCGATATTGATGATGATTGTGACATAGTTCCTCTCAGGAAAGTTTTAACTATTTTACACTGTGAATTACTATCTTGGACATTCCATCGCTCATTTAGAATAAGCACCCAATAATACGTATATTATTAATCTAATAAAATTAACAGTAATTTTTAAGATAAATTATTTTCTATAATTTGATGATCATCAAACCAACGGTACAAAACAGGCAGAACAATCAAAGTCAATATGGTTGAAGTAATCAATCCTCCAATAACTACAATTGCAAGAGGCCGCTGCACCTCTGATCCAGGGCCGGTAGCGAAAAGAAATGGCACCAATGCAAACATTGCAACAGTAGCAGTCATTAGAACTGGGCGGAACCGTTGAGAGCATCCTTGTACAATAGCTGAAATTACATCCGCACCCTCATTACGGAGTTTCTTAATATAAGAAATCAGAACCACCCCGTTTAATACTGAAATCCCCCATAATGCAATAAAGCCAACTGAGGCAGGTACAGATAAATATTCACCTGTAATAAATAATGAAACCACCCCGCCAATTGAAGCGAATGGCAGAACTAAAATAATAAGGCCTGCAAGCCTAAATGAATTAAACAATAAGTACAAAAGGAAAAATATTCCTGCAATTGTCAGCGGGACAATCACTGATAGTGTCTCCATCGCACGCTCCATACTTTCAAATTGCCCCCCCCATTTAAAAAAGTACCCGGATGGTAATTTAATTTTTTCTGCTACACGTGCCTGCACTTCTTTAACAAAACCATCTAAATCTCGCCCACTAACATTAGCACCGACAACAACTCTACGCTTTGCATTATCCCGAGAAATTTGTGCAGGGCCATCAATAATCTTAATTTTTGCAAGTGCATTTAATGGAACCAAAGCACCACTAGGTGCTAGTAACAATAGATCATGAATTGAATCAATATTATTCCTCAACCGACCTGGCAACCGTAGAGAAATTTTAAATCTTCTTTCCCCTTCAAACAAACTAGTAATTTCCTTTCCTCCTATAGCAGTTTCAATCAACTCATTCACATCTGAGACGTTAATTCCATGGCGCGCTATAGCCCGGCGGTTTATTCTAATCGCTAATGACTGCTGCCCAGAAAGCCTTTCAATACGTACATCGCGCGAACCTGGTACGACTCGAAGGATTCGTATAACCTGCTCTGACAACTGACGTAATTCTCCAATGTCATCACCAAATATTTTTACAGCTATCTGGGAACGGACTCCTGTTACCATTTCATCTACTCGCTCAGCAATTGGTTGCGACATGACAATTTGTACACCAGGCAGCTCTTCCAAACGAGTTCGGATGTCGTCAGCTACCTCATCTTGACTAAGACCAGTATCAAGATCTAAAGTAACAATTGGATCAGATTCATTTGGGCCTACTGGATCTGCTGGGGATTCCCCCCTGCCCAGTTTAGATACTACGGTCTTTACGCCAGGTACCTTCATAATCATTTTCAGCGCTTCTTTTTCCATTTTGATCGACTCACCAAGTGAAATAGATGCGACACGATTGATCTGTGGCACTAACGATCCCTCTTTCATAATCGGTATAAATGATTTTCCCAATAATGGGTAAAGTACTAATGCCGACCCTAATAAGCACAATGCAAGAAAAATTATAATCTTCTCTTTTCTCATTGCTAAATTTAATATGCGTTTATAGCCCCCCCTTAAGAAAGAAGTAATCCTAGTATCATGATCAGTAGCTCCACCTTTTAGGAAATAAGAGCATAGAACCGGTGAGAGTGTTAATGAGAGAAATAAAGAAATTGCCAGTGCAATCGCAATTGTAAATGCCAATGGACTAAATATTTTTCCTTCCATACCCTGTAATGTCATTAATGGCAAAAAAACAAGAATAATGATAAAAACGCCAAAAATTACGGGCATTCCTACTTCAGAAACTGCATCAATAATTGTATGTATCCGGAGATTACTTTCATTTGAAACAGTAGGGTGACAGAGGCGCCGGTATACATTTTCTACAACTACAACGGTAGAATCTACCATCAATCCTATAGCGATTGCCAATCCACCTAGAGACATAAGATTAGCAGAGAGTCCCTGCTGATTCATTACTATAAAGGTAAGTAACGGCGTAATAATTAGTGTAACTACAACGATTAAACTAGAACGGGCATCTCCCAAAAATATAAAAAGAATAAAAATTACGAGCAAAACTCCTTCTATCAGAACTTTAGTTACCGTCCATAAAGCAGAATCCACCAGATTAGTCCGGTCATAATAGGGCGTGATCTGCAATCCATCTGGTAGTAGTTTAAGGCTATTGATCTTTGCTATTTTTTCTTTAACCCGTCCCACAATCTCTTTAGCATTTCCCCCTCGCATCATCATTACAATGCCAGATGCCGATTCGGTATAGCCACCTTTTAGGACAGCTCCCTGGCGAACTTCTGTACCAATTTTTACCTCTGCTATATTCCGGATAAAGATTGGCACACCATCATCTTCTTTAAGAACTATATTTTCAATATCTTCCACTGTGCGGAGCAGCCCAACACTACGTATTAAATATTGTTCTGCTCCTAATGGCAGTATCCCTCCACTAGCATTAGCATTATTATTACTTATTGCGTCATCAACCTGCTCAATTGTCAAATTGTAATGGCGCAACCTAATTGGATCGACTAATACTTGGTATTGCTTAACATATCCGCCTTGCGAATTGATTTCTGCAACACCTTGAATTGACCGTAACATAGGTCGAACCACCCAGTCTTGGACTACACGCCGGTCTGTCAATTCCTGTATGGAAAGCGCACGCTCTCCGTCATCGGGATGATCAATTGTGTATTGGTATACTTCACCTAGACCAGTAGAAATCGGCCCAAGAATAGGTCTTATGCCATCAGGCATAGAACTTGTTACCTTAAGTAATCGCTCCAATACGAGCTGGCGTGCGAAAAAGACATCCGTATCATCGTTAAATACCAAGGTAATAACAGATAACCCGCTTTTATTTAATGAACGCATGTCTACCAGACCCGGCAAACCTGTCATTTCAATTTCTATCGGTATAGTTACCAGCCGCTCAATCTCTGCCGGACTTCTACCTAATGCCTCAGTCGCAACCTGCACCTGTACGTTAGTGACATCTGGAAAAGCATCAACTGATAATTTTTGTGCTGCACGTATGCCCAAACCCAATAAAACAAAAGCGATCACGATCACTATAAGTCGATGCTTAATTGATTCGCGTACAATCAGGGCGAGCATCTTCTATTCCAGATCAGCGCGCTTGCGCTCATTATTTAAATGAAAAGCTCCATCAAGAACAATTTCCCGATCCTTATCGAGTCCTTCAAGTACCGGTCTCACTTGACCAACTGCCTCACCTAACTCTACGGGCACAAGGAGAAAGCGATCATTTCCCTGCGCAATAAAAACATGATCACGATTATCCTCACGCACTACTGCCCCCTCCGGAATCACCAATTTTTTATTTTGTACGCCCGTAATATACATTCGTGCAAGCATAGCTGGCTTCAAAGCACGAAACTCATTATCTACTAGTGTACGCACCATAACTGTTCGGGTCTCAGGATCAACGGTCTCTGCAACAAATACAATTCGCCCTATTAAACGCACATCACCTAGTGCCGGAATATATATCTCTACATGCTGGTCAACTTTTACTCCTCTTGCACTTTGTTCAGGTACATCTCCTACTACCCAAACCGAAGATAAATCTGCAACCGTATATAGTTGATCAGAAGGTTCTACTACCTGACCAACTGAAACCTTACGTTCAATAACAGTACCCTCTATCGGAGAACTAATCTCAACCGAAGGAAGAATACGTCCAAGTTCTTTAAGAGTATCAAGAGACTCGCTACCTATTCCTAATAAACGTAATTGATCCTTAGCTGCACTTTGCTCAGCTCGAAGAACTTGTAATTCAGATTCGCGACGTTGTAATTCTGCGCTCCCAATTACATCAGCTAATAATAACTGAGTTGCACGCTCAGATGCGCGCTCAGCTAATGTTGTCTCAGAATTTGCACGTAAAAATGCAAGCTGAGCTTCGGTAAATTCTGGACTAGATATCTTTGCCAGAACACCCCCAGAGATTACTTCGTCACCCAGCCTTGAATTTACTTCGACAATACGTCCGGTTACATTAGCACCTATACGAACAAGCGCTTCCTCATCTGGCTCTATCCGGCCAGGTACCCGTAATCTATCAGCAAGTTCCAGCGATACAGGCAATCCAACTTTGAGGTGCTTAGTCATTTCAGGCTTAAGCTGAATACTAAAAATATCTTTTTTAGATACAACTACCTTCTGTTCTTCAGGAAGGATTATCGGTTCACTATCACCACATCCGACTACAAATAGCGCAATGAAAACGATAGCACCAGTATTTAAAACTATTGACTTCATTTTATACTTTGTTCCTTTGGATATTGACCACGAAGCCGGAGAATCTCAGAAACGGCTACCTGGTACTCAAATCTAGCTTGCAATAAATCTGCTCGCACGCTACGTAGTACGCGTTGCGCATCAAGCACATCAAGTAATCCACGCTCACCAAAACGATATGCTGCCTGAGCTACACGAAGTGCTGATTCAGCCTGATTAATTATTCCTGTCTCAAACATTTCTACTTTACGTTGAGCAATTTGTCTCCGCTGCCATGATGATTCAAGAAGTTGGATAATCTCAAACCTACGATAGTCCAGAGTTTCCTTCAACCGTGCCGATTCCGATACAGCCTCTGCAATTGGACCACGACGACGATCAAATAATGGTATTTGAACATTTAAGCTGGCTATATTATAAGCAAACTCAGGGTCTCGTTGCTGCCCAAATTTTAATTGTAGTGATGGAAGCACTGCAGCACGTTCCTTGTCAGTTGTAAGGAGCGCGCTATTTAATTCAGCCGCTAACCTCGAAATATCGGGATTAAGTAACTGCACTTCATGGCGAAGGGTTTCTAACGGTGGCAAATTATCTTTATCGAGTAAAGAAGCATTGATATTAAAATTAGTATTCAATGCTCCAGCAGTAAGCTTTATTAAATTTACCCTTGCACGCCGTGCATCTAATTCAGTGGTTTCTTTACGGCTTTGTGCGGTCAAAACCTCAGCGTCCGCTTTAATTAATTCAAAACGTGCTGTTTCTCCAGTATCTACACTTACTTTAACGCGGTGGCGTATTTCTTCGATTAAATCAAGAACTCCAGCTTCGACACTTGCTATTTCTTGCCGTAACAAAAGTTCATATGCTCGTACACGTAACGCAGAAGCCAAGTCAGCCCGCGTCCGATCCAAACCTGCCTTGCTAGCTTGAACACTAGCTTCAGCTGAACCAATACGAGCAATACGTAAAAACGGATTTTCAATTCGTTGACTGACATATGCCCCATAACTGTTACCAGATATTGGCCCAGGAGCCCTTGCGCGATTATGCCCTCCAACAAATTCTAATTCAGGGTTTGGGTACGCACCAGCACTAACCACCCCTGCTTTAGCCACATCCACCCTAGATTTTGCAGCACGAATTAATCCGTTCGCTTCTAACCCTAGCCTTTGAAGACTGGTAATAGAAATAGATATGGGAGAATTATTTCTCGGCTCAGATATAAGCTCTTTGGCATGAGCCGATGTTAGTGACGCTATAGCCAATAGCAAGACGCGATAAAAAAAAAGAATTCTAACGTGTCTATTTTTCATGTTTTAGAAGTATTAATAATTGGCATTTTTATCTATGGTTATTCATAAGTAACATAAACAAGAAATAGACTTCTTAAGTTAATGCCAATATTTCTATAATATAGAGAATATAGCCCTAGTGGAGACACATTTTTAAATTAGAATTCTAACTAGGGCAGGTCTCCAAACAAGAAGATAGATATTAGCACACCTCCAATAAGCGGTATGCTACATGCTCTAAACTGATTGCAATAACAACTCATTGATCCTTTTAACAAATGAAGCTGGGTCTTCTAAGTGCCCTCCCTCAGCAAGCATCGCCTGATCAAACAAAACATGGCTCCAATCATTAAAACGTGACTCTTCATATTTTAATTTTTGCACCATTGGATGGTGGGGGTTAATTTCAAGTATTGGCTTAGAGTGATTAACTTTCTGTCCTGCTGACTTTAACAAGCGCTCTAAATTTCCACTCATATCATTACTATCAGCCACCAGACATGCAGGAGACTCAGTAAGGCGCAAAGTAATACGTACATCCTTTACTTGCTCACTAAGAACATTTTTTATTTTATCGGTAAGATCTTTATAATCATTTGCTTCTTTTTCTTGTTCTTTTTTCTCTTCCTCACCCTCAAGGTTACCTAAATCAAGATTGCCTTTTGCAATTGATTGAAGTGATTTTCCTTCAAACTCTGACAGATTAGATGCAAGCCATTCGTCCACACGATCAAATAACAATATAACTTCAATGCCTTTCTTCTGGAAAACTTCCAAATGCGGACTATTCCTGGCAGCTTTTAAGCTATCAGCAGTAATAAAGTAAATTTTTTCCTGCCCATCCTTCATGCGACCAACATAATCGCTTAATGACACTATCTGTTCATCGCTATCAGTATGAGTAGATACGAAGCGAAGCAGCTTGGCAATCTGCTCTCGATTTGCATAGTCTTCCCCTACCCCCTCCTTAAGGACTTGCCCAAATTCTTTCCAGAAAGTTTGGTATTTCTTTTTATCAGCACCTTTCTTACTTTTTGCTAATCCAGCAAGTAGGTTCAATACTTTTTTGACTGAACCTGATCGTATTGAATCAATATCTTTAGACTCCTGCAGGATCTCACGTGAGACATTCAAAGGAAGATTATTTGAATCAATTACACCACGTACAAATCGCAGATAATTTGGCATTAATTGCTCAGCGTCATCCATAATAAATACCCGCTGCACGTAAAGTTTTATTCCATGACGATGCTCCTTGTCAAATAAATCAAGTGGCGCATGTGATGGTATATAAAGCAATTGGGTATACTCCTGCCTTCCCTCAACTTTAGTATGCACATAGGCTAATGGCACCTCAGAGTCATGTGCCACATGTTTATAAAATTCTTCATATTGCTCTGGTGTAACTTCATTTTTTGGACGCGCCCACAACGCGCTTGCCTGATTAATAATTTCATCTTCGTCAGTAATGATGTTTGTCTTTTTTTCTTCAGACCATTCCTCTTTCTTTAAAACTATAGGTAGGGGGATATGGTCAGAATATTTACGTATAATAGACCGCAGCTGCCAACCATTTAACAAATCATCCTCACCCTCTCGCAGATGCAGAATAATATCTGTGCCACGCTCAACTTTCTTGACTACTTCCAACGAATAGTCGCCCTCGCCAGCAGACTCCCAACGGACGCCATGCTTTGCTGCCAATCCAGCCCGACGAGTTATAAGAGTCACTTTGTCTGCGACAATAAAAGACGAATAAAAGCCAACCCCAAATTGGCCAATCAGATGAGTATCTTTAGTTTGATCGCCTGTAAGGGTACTAAAGAATTCTTTAGTACCAGACTTAGCTATAGTTCCAATGTGATCAATTACCTCTTGTCTGGACATGCCAATACCATTGTCAGAAATGGTTATGGTGCGTGCACTGGCATCATAGCTAACCCGAATTTTTAAATCTGAATCCGATTCGAATAATTTAGCCTTTGTCAGCCCTTCAAAACGGAGCTTATCAGCAGCGTCGGATGAATTAGAAATTAATTCTCGCAGGAATATCTCCTTGTTACTATACAAGGAATGAATCATAAGCTTTAGTAGCTGTTTGACTTCTGTTTGAAAACTAAATTGTTCTTTGGTAGCTGCAGCTTTCATAAATAATTCTCCTTGAAATAACGCAGTAACGTTATGGGGTCAAATTAGGATTTTTCTGAGCCTAAGGCTATAAAACTTACTATTCATTGAATGAATTTTAATAGCAAAGGTACTGAATAAATTTATATATTTTTCTAAAGGCCAAGAGTACTCAGGTAATTTTTATTTTTATCTAAAAGACTATCTTTAGTATTTAATTTACTAATGAAGAGCATAAAAACAAAGCGTCATAAGTGTCTGAGGAAAAATGCCGAGAATGAGAACAGCCATTCCGTTTGTACTTATAAGTAACCCAACATCGCCAGCTGGTGCAATGGCGGCATCAGATTCGGGTTCGTCAAAATACATTAGCTTAACAATACGCAAGTAATAGAATGCACCAACTAGGGAAAATAATACTGCTATTATGGCCAACCAAATATAGCCTACGCCCATAACTGCCTGCAACACTGATAACTTGGCATAAAACCCAACTGTGGGCGGTATTCCTGCCAGTGAAAGCATAAACAATAAAGTAATGAAAGCGTACCAAGGGCTTCGTTTGTTAAGTCCCCTGAAATCGTCAATTTTTTCTACCTCGTATTCTTTACGTGAAAGCAGCATGATCATGCCAAATGTACCCAGTGTAATTACCACGTATACAATCATATAAAACATAGCAGAGCTATAACCATTACTATCAGCACTGATAATTCCCAAGAGCATAAAGCCCATATGCGAGATAGTGGAATAAGCGAGCATTCGTTTAATATTTGTTTGTGCAATTGCAGCAAAATTACCAACTAACATTGACAGCACCGCAATAATAATGAGCATCTCTTGCCAGTCAGCGGCCATCCCGCCCATTCCTTCAACCAACAGACGCATAATAAAACCAAAAGCTGCGATCTTAGGTGCTGAACCAATAAATAATACTACCGCTGTAGGGGCGCCATGATAAACGTCTGGGACCCACATATGAAAAGGCGCTACACTCAGTTTGAAACTAATTCCAGCAATAATAAAAACTAGCCCTACCACAAGTACCTTTGGATTATCGACACCACCTTGGATCACTTCTGCAACACGAGTAATGTCCAAAGCACCACCAGTTGCACCATAAACTAGCGACATTCCATACAGTAAGAAACCAGAAGCGAGTGCTCCCAGAATGAAGAATTTCATAGCAGCTTCAGTTGCCACAACTGAATCACGTCGTAAAGCAACCATTGCATAGAGTGACAATGACAAAAGCTCCAGTCCCAGGTAAAGCGTTAGGAAGTGATTGGCTGATATCATAACCATCATTCCAAGTGTAGCGAATAAAACTAAGCTAAAGAATTCGCCACTAAACATATCACGCATAGCAACATATTTATGAGAATACACAAGAAATATAGATACCGTTATATAAACAATCATTTTTAATATATCGGCTAAAGTATCATCCACAAACATACCAGAGAAGGTATAGACAACTTCAGGAGAAAAAGTAAAGAAGGTAATAAAAGCGCAGCCAAATAACGCAATCTGAGACAATAAATATGAAATATAAGGTAGCTTATCTCCTACCAGAAGTTCAGCCAGTAACGCCACGCATACCATAATCAGGAGAAATATCTCCGGATAAGCTGGAACTAGGTTAGGTAACAGAAAATTCATCCATCTTCCTTAAATATAAGTTCATACTTTACTTATTTATAATTTACTACGCGATAAATGCGCTAGCAAATCATCTACAGTAGCGTGCATTACTTCCGTCAACGGTAATGGATATAGACCAATCCATAGAACAGCCACTGCCAGAATCGTTAATATAAATATCTCTCGGTAAGAAACATCGTTCAATGTCTCAACTTTAGCATTGGCTACCGCACCAAAAATTACTCTTTTATACATCCACAAAGTGTAAGCCGCCCCAAAAATTAGTGTTGTGGCAGCACAAAATGCATACCAGAAATTTGTTTCTATTGCCGCCATGATTACCATGAATTCTCCAACAAAACCACTGGTACCAGGCAGCCCAGCATTTGCCATCGCAAATAACATAAAAAATGCAGCAAATACGGGCATTTTATTCGCTACACCACCATAATCAGAAATCTGACGTGAGTGCAATCGATCGTACATCACCCCTACACAAAGAAACATTGCCCCAGAAATAAATCCATGTGAAATCATTTGTACCATTGCGCCTTCAATACCATAGGAGCTAAACAAAAAGAATCCCAAAGTAACAAATCCCATATGCGAAACTGAAGAATAGGCTATAAGTTTCTTCATGTCTGCCTGTACTAAAGCAATCAACCCAATGTATACAACTGCAATTAATGAAAGTCCTATCATCATGCCAGAAAGATACTCGCTGGCATCCGGGACAATTGGTAAGGAATACCGCAAAAACCCGTAGCCACCTAATTTTAATAGTATTGCTGCCAATACAACCGAACCACCTGTAGGCGCCTCAACGTGCGCATCAGGTAACCAGGTATGCACCGGCCACATTGGTACCTTGACAGCAAATGCGATCAAGAAAGCAATGAATATAAGAATTTGCGGGGTTAGTGGTAGCGATAGTTTGTGATAGTCAAGTATCGAAAAGCTACCACCTGAAACATTATAAAGATATATAAATGCAACCAGCATCAATAAGGAACCCATGAGGGTATAAAGAAAGAATTTAATTGCAGCATAAACACGGTTAGGACCACCCCAGACACCAATTATAAGAAACATTGGAATTAACGAGGCCTCCCAAAACACGTAAAATAAAATGGCATCAAGCGATGAAAACACACCATTAACAATCCCAGACATAACAAGGAATGCCCCCATATACTGGGACACTCTGTTACTTATTACCTGCCATCCAGCAATTACTACTAATGGCGTAATAAAGCAATTTAGTAAAATTAATGGCATAGATATGCCATCTATACCTAGATGATAGTGAATATTAAAACGTTCAATCCAGGTGTGATATTCAACAAACTGCATCCCAACCATAGTTGGATCAAACTGCATATATAGCGGAATCGCCACTAACAGGCCCATTATTGAGCCTATAAGTGCTACCCACTTGGCCAAGCGTGCGTTGTTATCGCCGCCAGTAGCAAACACCAAGATACCAATCAAAATTGGTAGCCAAATAACTAAACTTATCAAAGGGAAACCAAACAGCATATTTATTCCGTTTTATTTATCGGCTTTCAGTTGCCCATAATTTGTAAAAGCATGAAATTCCGCCATGCTGAAATCTTATATCCTAATATAACCAAAAACTTAGAAGAACGAACACACCCACAATCATGGTAAAGGCGTAATGATAGATATATCCTGATTGAAATTGACGTATCAACGTAGCGGCCCAGACAACTACCCGTGCAGAACCATTAACAAAAAACCCATCGATAATTTTTACATCACCAAATTTCCAAAAACCACGCCCTAAAGTACGTGCGCCCCCAGCAAAAAGCCAAGAATAAAATTCATCAATATAGTATTTTCGATCTAGCAAAGTATAGATTGGTCCGAATTTCTGCTTGATTTTCCCAGGCATGTCAGTCTTCACCATATAAAAATACCAAGCAGTAAAAATTCCACCCAATAAAAACCAGAATGGTAATGTTGTAAGTGCATGAGTCATCATTCCCCAGATACCATGAAATTGTGCCCCCATTTTAGCGACTGCCTCATGCTGCGATCCGATTTGTATCGATTCCCCAAAATAATTACCAAAGAGCATTGATTCAATTAACCAACCTGCACCAATTGCTGGTATTACCAAGATAATAAGAGGCAATGTAACTACCCACGGTGATTCATGTAAGTGTTCTTTAGTATGCTGGTCCATACGCGGACTACCATGAAAAGTCATGAATAACATACGGAATGTATAAAAAGCTGTAACAAAGACCGTTACTAATACACAAAAATATGCAAAATTTGCACCAGCAATATCTGAGAAATGTACTGCTTCGATAATAGAATCTTTTGAGAAAAAACCAGAAAGCCCCGGAAAGCCTACATTGGCTAACCCAGCAATAAACATCGTTACGTACGTAACAGGCATATATTTTTTAAGGCCACCCATTTTCGTCATATCTTGCTCATGATGCATTGCGATAATTACAGATCCTGCTCCGAGAAACAGTACTGCCTTGAAAAAGGCATGTGTCATGAGATGGAATATTCCCACTGAATAAGCTGATACACCCAGCGCTACTGTCATGTATCCAAGCTGAGATAAGGTTGAATAAGCAACCACACGTTTTATATCATTCTGTACAATCGCCACCAATGCCATTGATAAGGTAGTGATGCTGCCAATTACCAACATCACTGTTAAAGCTGTATCAGATAGTTCAAATAATGGAGACATGCGTGCCACCATGAAGATACCTGCAGTTACCATTGTTGCCGCATGGATTAATGCTGATATTGGCGTGGGTCCTTCCATGGAATCGGGTAGCCAGACATGTAGTGGAAACTGTGCAGATTTTCCCATTGCACCAATAAATAAAAGAATACATATTACTGACATAAGCATCCACGGCAATCCAGGAATAATTTCAACTGTCTGAGATGCAATCTGTGGCGCTTGAGCAAATACCGTTGCATAATCCAGTGAACCAGCGTGCATTAAAACCATACCTATACCGAGAAGGAATCCAAAATCACCCACACGATTCACTAGAAAAGCTTTCAAATTTGCATAGATAGCTGTTGGCCTCGTATACCAGAATCCAATCAACAGATATGAAACTAACCCAACAGCTTCCCAGCCAAAGAAAAGCTGAAGAAAATTATTGGACATCACCAGCACTAGCATTGAAAAAGTAAAAAGGGATATATAACTAAAAAATCTCTGATAACCAGGATCTCCCTTCATATAACCTATGGTATAGATATGGACCATAAGAGATACAAAGCTTACAACGACCATCATTGTAGCGGAAAGCTTATCGATCAAAAATCCAATCTCAAACTGAGCTGTACCGCTAGTCATCCAAGTATAAACACTTCCGTTATAGATATTTCCCTTTGAAACATCCATAAAAATGGTGATAGAAGCTGCCAAGCATACAAACATCATTCCAATAGTAATACGATGGCTCCAGGTCGTACCTATCACACGCCCTAATAACCCAGCGATAAGCGACCCAACCAGCGGGGCTAAAGGAACCAATAAATAAAGTTTTTGAATTTCAATCATAGAGCTTGGTATTTATTCTTGAGGCATTTTATCGAATGACCCACTTAAAAATCTACCCCTTTAGTTTGTCCAGATCATTAACATTAATAGTACGTAGATTTCTAAATAACACGACTAATATCGCCAGACCAATTGCAGCTTCAGCAGCTGCTACAGTTAGTATAAAAAATACAAAAATTTGGCCGGAAACATCCTGCAGGTAATGAGAAAACGCTACAAAATTCATATTAACTGCTAGTAACATCAACTCAATTGCCATCAACAAAATAATTACATTTTTCCTGTTAAGGAAAATTCCAACGATGCCGATGGCAAACAAAATAGCACCAAGTACTAAGTAATGTGACAACGATATCAAGCGAATTACCCCTTATTTGAAAAAGATTAAAATATTTTTACGAACTACTATTCTTTCTTCTCAGATGGCATTGATACCAACCGCACTCTGTCTTTCTTCTTAACTATTACTTGCTTAGAGGGATCTAAAAATTTTACTTTTGAACGAGTGCGTAAAGTTAATGCAATTGCTGCGACCATCGCCACCAAAAGAATTACTGCAGCCAACTCAAAGGCATATACATATTCGGTATAGAGCAACCTACCTAGTTCCTTCGTATTACTGTAATCAGAAGCGTGTGGTGGCGGAGCAGGCATCTGATCAATACTAAAACTTTTATTAATTAAAACCATGACTACCTCAGCAGCCATGACTACAGCCAGAAGCCCTCCAAACGGAAACCATTTCCAATAACCTTCACGCAAACGATCAAGATTAATATCTAACATCATAACTACAAAGAGGAATAACACCATTACTGCTCCCACATACACTAGCACCAGTGTGATTGCTAAAAACTCTGCCCCGAGTAATAGCCAGAGCCCTGCGGCTGTGAAAAATGCCAAAACCAAAAGTAACGCTGCATGTACAGGATTACGAGAAGTTATAACTCCTAGCGCAGAAAGCACAAGTATTGCAGAAAAAAAATAAAATATTATTTCTAAAAAATTCATAGGCCTCTAATAAAAAATTATCGGTAGCTTGCATCCATTTCTCTATCCTTTGCTATCTGCTCTTCATACTTATCTCCAACTGCCAGTAGCATCTCTTTGGTATAGACCAAATCGCCTCTTTTCTCTCCATGATATTCAAGAACATGGGTCTCAACGATTGAATCTACCGGGCAAGATTCCTCACAGAATCCACAGAATATACATTTCGTAAGATCGATATCATAACTAGTTGTACGACGAGTTCCGTCATCTCGCTGCTCTGAATCAATAGTAATAGCTAGTGCCGGGCATACCGATTCACATAATTTACAGGCAATGCAGCGCTCCTCACCATTAGGATATCGTCTTAAAGCATGTAGACCGCGAAAACGAGGTGACTGCGGTGTCTTCTCTTCAGGGAAGTGTACTGTAATTTTCCGGGCAAATAGATAGCGGCCAGTAAGCATCATGCCTTTAACCAGCTCAATTAGCAGAAAACTACTGAAAAAATCTTTTATACGATTCATCTATTTCTCCAGTCTCAATGAAACCACAAATTGAGCGGGAACATGTTTAATAAAGATGACGGCAATTGCATCACCCCACCCAAAATAACAATCCATACAATTGTTATAGGTATGAATACTTTCCAACCAAGGCGCATTATCTGATCATAGCGGTAACGTGGGAAAGTGGCACGAAACCAGAGGAAACAAAACAGTAAAAAGGCAATCTTTAATAGCAACCAAATAAACCCTGGAATCAGAGTAAATGGAGCCATATCTAGTGGTGGCAGCCAGCCACCTAAAAACAAAAGACTAGAAAGTGTTGCGACCAGAATCATATTAGAATATTCAGCAAGAAAAAATACTGTAAAAGCCATACCTGAGTACTCAACATGAAAACCTGCAACTATTTCAGACTCTCCTTCAGCCACATCAAATGGGGCTCGGTTTGTTTCTGCTACACCAGAAATAAAATAAACCACAAACATGGGGAATAATGGAATCCAATACCAGTTAAGAAGACTCCCGCCCTCCTGCCCTCTAACAATATCACCCAGATTCAAACTCTGAGACATCATCAACACACATACCAGTGCAAACCCCATTGCCAACTCATATGAAACAACCTGAGCAGCAGTACGCATTGTTCCCAGAAAAGCGTATTTTGAATTAGATGCCCAGCCAGCAATAATAACGCCATAAACACCCATGGACGTCATCGCTAATATGTAAAGTAACCCAGCATTGATATCTGCTAAAACCATTTCTGGCGAGAAAGGCACTACTGCCCACGCGGCTAAAGCAGGCGCGATAGTTAAAATCGGACCTAATATAAATAAAACCTTGTTGGCACCATTTGGCACGATGATTTCTTTCATCATTGCCTTAACTGCATCCGCGATAGGTTGGCCCCAGCCACCTAACCAAGGAATACCAAAAAAGGTTACTCTGTTTGGTCCAACCCTAATTTGCATAGAAGCAATAATCTTACGTTCTGCAAATGTAAGATATGCGACCCCAAGCAATAATGGAATCACAATTGCAAAAATTAAAGCCAAATTTTTAGTAAGTGAGAATAGCATTAGCCCCCACTCTGCACCAAAGAACTGTCCGAATAATTGTTCTGCGTATTCCATTAATAAATCCTAGCCTTATTCATCACACTTCTTTACTGTTATATCTTCAAACATGCCCCCAAGACCAGCTGTCATCGGATGTGCAGTAACAAGTCGAATGCAGTTAAATGGTATTTTGTCATCACAATCTACTCTAAGTGACACCTCTCCCTCACCTTGTTTTAACTCTGCCTTATCTCCTGCACACAAGCCAAGCTTTTCAAGTAGATTTCCTGACATCCATGCCACCGGTTCTTCAACAGCATCCTGAGTATGCTGCAATGATTCTGCATGCCGTACAATAGGGTCAGCCTGATAAATTGGCACTTCAGCAATACGTTGAATGCTGTCATTTTTCTGCCTAAATTCGTTTACTGTAAAACTATTCAACTCATTACCTAAATTATTTTTAATATCAAAATCTGGGGGCATAGCTTCCGCATATACTTGCTCAGGATTATCAAAATTAAACCCATCTAGCTGCAGCAAATTACCTAATACTCTTAATATTTTCCATGCAGGACGGGTATCTCCGAGTGGTGTAACAACCCCATTAAAATTTTGGACTCGTCCTTCAGTATTAATGAAAGTTCCTGAGGTTTCAGTAAATGGAGAAATTGGGAGCATCACATCAGCATAATCTGTAGCAGCAGAGGTATCTTGTTTGTATGCACTCATCATTACAACAAGGTCTGCCCCATCTAATGCTTTTGTTGCTGCCTGCGGGTCATAAACATCGAGCTCAGGCTCAAGATTTAATAATAGATAAGCCCGACATGGGTTAGTCCCAGTTGTGGCAGTATCTATACCCAACATTTGGGAAGCATTAAGCCCATTGTTTGATGAATCTTCTAAAGAAACTTTATTAGGAATTGCTCCCGCAAAATACGCTCCAACACTATTCGCGGCTTCACCTAAAATACCGAAATCTGATTCTGCAAACTTTGCAATACACTGAGTCAATAACTGAATATCTGCATATTGTGGATGGTGCTGCGCCAAATTACCAAGAAAAATAGAAGAGGGGCTATTATTTATCAGGCTTACTGCTATCGAGCGTGCAGTGTCAGTTATCTCATTGACCTCTTTAAGAAAATTTTCTATGTGATCAGGAGATTTTTCTTTCTTTAATTCAACTATAACTTTCAAAATTTGCGCAAGCATCACAACCATTTCTGAAGGCGAAACGATTGCTTGATTAGCAACATCTGTAAGTAAATCATCATTTATAGGATTTATCAGATTCAATTCTGCTCCATCCTTTACTGCTCTACGTATGCGCTGTGCAATAAGCGAATGATCTTTACGTAAATTACTACCAATTATTAAGATTGCTTTAAGCTCTGAAATACCTGCAATACTCATACCCAACCAAGGCACGCCACTCATATATTTATCCGAACTAAAATCTGACTGACGTAACCTATGATCTATATTTTCACTACCCAACCCACGAGTTAATTTTTGTAATAGATATAATTCTTCCAAAGTACTATGAGGCGAAGCTAATGCACCAATACTCTGTGCACCGAAATTCTCTTTTATTTCTTTCAATCCATTAGCAATAAATTCTAGTGCAGTTTTCCAATCACACTCTTGCCATACGCCACCTTGTTTTATCATAGGTGTAGTTAGACGCTCTTCCGAATTAAGACCTTCATAGGAAAAACGATCCTTATCTGATAGCCAGCATTCGTTTATTTCTTCATTATCACGTGGCAACACGCGCATTACTCGGTTCTTTTTTATCTGCACTATTAAATTAGAACCAAGGCCACAATGAGGGCTTATGGATTTTCTGCGAGACAGCTCCCAGGAGCGCGCCGAGAAGGAAAATGGCTTGGAGGTCAACGCGCCGACCGGGCAGAGATCAATCATGTTGCCAGATAATTCTGAATTCACTGTGCTACCAACAAACGATAATATTTCTGCGTGTTCTCCTCGGCCAGCCATACCCAGTTCCATAACGTCAGCTATTTCCTGGCCAAAACGCACGCACCTCGTACAATGTATACAACGAGTCATATCTGTTGAAATAAGCGGTCCCAGATTCTTGTTTTCTACAACACGCTTAGACTCCTCATATCTTGATGCAGCTGCTCCATAACCTACTGCTAGGTCCTGTAACTGACATTCGCCACCTTGGTCACAAATTGGACAGTCTAACGGGTGATTAATTAGTAGAAATTCCATCACACCTTTCTGCGCTGTAATTGCCTGTTCACTGTTTGAGGACACCTTCATTCCTTCAACAGCAAATGTGGCACAGGCTGGCAGAGGTTTAGGAGCTTTCTCCACCTGCACTAGACACATACGACAGTTTGCTGCAATCGACAATTTTTTGTGATAGCAGAAATGCGGTATATAAATACCTAACTGCTTGGCGCCGTCCATAACGGTGCCACCTTCAGATACTGACACCTGTTTCCCGTCTATTTCAATATTTATCATTAGATAATAATCTTAGTATTAATATTTGCAATCACTGTTAATAAGTAGAATTTAGTTTTAAATTTAAGAAACACATACAAATCACACCATGCATTTTTTATGCTCAATATGATATTCAAACTCATCATGGAAATGTTCTATCATGGCCCGTACCGGCATAGCTGCAGCATCCCCTAACGCACAAATTGTACGTCCTTGGATATTATCGGCAATATTATTTAAAAGATCTAGATCCTCAGCCCGTCCTTTACCTGTCTCGATCCTATGTATCACACGGTAGAGCCAACCCGTACCCTCACGACACGGCGTGCACTGGCCACAGGATTCTTCAAAGTAAAAATATGCAAGCCGCTCTAATGCTCTAACCATACAGGTAGTGTCGTCCATAATAATAACTGCGCCTGAGCCAAGGTAAGAACCTGCCTTAACTATTGAATCGAAATCCATATCTGTCTGCATCATAATATCGCCCGGCAGAACCGGCATAGATGATCCTCCGGGAATACAGCCCTTTAATTTTCTTCCTCCGCGCATACCACCGGCCATCTCTAATAACTTTGCAAATGGTGTTCCCATTGGCACCTCATAATTACCTGGCTTATTAACATGGCCAGATACTGAAAAAATCTTGGTGCCACCATTATTAGGTTTACCAATCTGCAAATACTCTTCCCCACCATTCCGAATAATCCAAGGCACAGCAGC
Organism: Nitrosomonadaceae bacterium; assembly: GCA_014237605.1. GTDB lineage: Bacteria > Pseudomonadota > Gammaproteobacteria > Burkholderiales > Nitrosomonadaceae > BJGV01. Next base: position 19,511 of record JAAZZR010000016.1, read on the forward strand.
AAACGTCTCAGTATTATTAATTGTGGTTGGCTTACCGTATAGTCCAAAGCTAGCTGGAAATGGCGGCTTGAAACGTGGCTGTCCTTTTTTACCTTCAAGCGACTCTAGTAATGCTGTTTCTTCGCCACAAATATAGGCTCCGTAGCCATGATGATTGTAAAGTTTAAAACTGAATCCCGAACCTAAAATATTTTCGCCTAACAAGCCTGCAGAATTTGCTTCATCAACCGCCTCTTCCATGCGCTCGTATGTATCCCATATCTCACCATGAATATAATTATATCCGGTCTGAATCCCCATCGCGTAAGCAGCAATAAGCATTCCCTCAATCAGGATATGAGGATTATGCTGCATGATGTCCCGATCCTTGAAAGTCCCCGGTTCGCCCTCGTCTGAATTACATACCAGATAGGTATCTCCTTCAAACTGTTTAGGCATAAAACTCCACTTCAATCCAGTTGGGAAGCCTGCTCCTCCCCGCCCACGTAGTGCAGATTTCTTTACTTCTTCTATAACTGCATCAGGCGAAATCTTTTCAGTTAAAATTTTTCTTAGTGCGGCATAACCTTCTCTCTGCTCATAATTCTTAAGGCGCCAATTATCAGGATCAGATGAATTGATTCCAGGAAGCAATACTCCGGGCGAAAGGATATTATTTGACTGAGTCATTTGCTCAATTCCTCGAGTAACTGATCAATCTGTTCATTAGACATAAAACTGCACATTCGCTTATTATTAACTAACAATACTGGTGCATCTCCGCATGCACCCATGCATTCGCCCTCTTTAAGGGTAAACTTTTTATCTGCTGTAGTTTGATTAAAATTAATTCCTAGCTTTCGCTTTAAGTGAGCAGCCGCATCAGTGCCACCAGACAAACCACACGGTAAATTAGTACAAACCGTGAGCTTGTATTTACCCAAGGGCTCTAAGTTATACATATTATAAAAAGTTGCCACTTCATACACGGCAACTGGAGACATTCCCAAATATTCCGCGATGAAATCCATGGTTTCACTGGCCAACCAACCCTTTTCATCTTGAGCGATAGCTAGTGCTGACATCACCGCAGATCGTTTCTGATCAGCAGGATATTTCTTAATTTCATGGTCAATTTTTTTTAGTGTCTGGGCGTTTAACATTTAAATTAGTAGCCTATATATATTTCTATCTGTCTATTTCGCCAAATACGATATCTTGTGTACCGATAATGGCCACAACATCCGCAATCATATGCCCACGAGACATCTCATCTAATGCTGCTAAATGAGCAAAGCCAGGAGCTCTTATTTTTAAACGGTAAGGCATATTTGCACCATCTGATATTAGATAGATTCCAAATTCTCCTTTAGGGTGTTCGACTGCCGCATAAGCCTCACCTGGTGGAACATGAAAACCTTCAGTAAAAAGCTTAAAATGGTGAATCAACTCTTCCATATTCTGCTTGATTCCAACACGTGAAGGTGGTGCTATCTTATGGTTATCAGTGATTACAGGACCAGGGTTATCACGAAGCCATTTAACACACTGTTTAATAATACGGTTAGATTGTCTAAATTCCTCTATGCGCACTAAATATCGATCGTAACAATCACCATTAACCCCTACCGGTATATCAAAATCTAACCGATCATAAACTTCGTAGGGCTGTTTCTTACGTAAATCCCATTCAACTCCAGAACCGCGTAACATAGGTCCTGTAAATCCAAGTGCCTTTGCCCTGTCAGGCGAAACAACACCGATCCCAACCAAGCGCTGCTTCCATATTCGGTTGTCAGTCAGTAAGGTTTCATATTCATCCACATAGGTGGGAAAACGGTTAGTAAAGTCCTCAATAAAATCAAGTAAAGAGCCTTGACGATTCTCATTTAGCGATTTAGTCTTTTCTTCATTATGAACTTTAGATGACTTATATTTCGGCATTGAATTTGGCAGATCTCTATACACTCCACCAGGCCGATAATAAGCAGCGTGCAGCCTTGCCCCAGATACGGCCTCATAGCAGTCCATAAGATCCTCCCGCTCTCGAAAGGCATAAAGAAAGACCGTCATTGCACCAACATCTAACGCATGAGCACCTAGCCATAAAAGATGATTCAGTATGCGAGTAATCTCATCAAACATCACTCGAATATATTGTGCCCGTAACGGCACCTCAAGATTCAGAGTTTTTTCAATAGCCATTACGTAGGCATGTTCATTTACCATCATCGAGACATAATCCAAGCGATCCATATAAGGAACTGACTGGATATATGGCTTGTTCTCAGCCAATTTTTCTGTAGCTCGATGTAGCAACCCAATATGTGGGTCAGCACGTTGAACTACTTCACCATCCAATTCCAACACCAAGCGCAATACCCCATGCGCTGCAGGGTGCTGTGGACCAAAATTCATTGTGTAATTACGTATTTCAGCCATGTGTAAATAATCTCAAGAAAAACAAATTCATTTATTACCCCCGTAATGTTCTTCACGTATTACACGTGGCGTAATCTCACGCGGCTCAATACTGACTGGCTGATAAATAACCCTTTGTTGGTCTGGGTCATAACGCATCTCTACGTTACCTGTTAAAGGAAAATCTTTACGGAATGGATTACCTATGAAACCATAATCTGTAAGAATACGACGTAAATCTGGATGACCATTAAAAACAATACCATAGAGATCAAACGCCTCACGCTCAAACCAATTCGCTACTGGCCATACTTCAATAACCGAGTCCAGGACAGGAACTTCATCCTTAGCAGTATAGGCTTTAACCCGTAATCTATAATTATTACTTATAGAGAGCAGATGATATACAACCGCAAAACGCTTATCATGACGATCGCCATCAGTAATGGAGTCGACTCCATAAGATAAATAGTCAACCCCACACAAGTCGATAAGCATCTCAAAACCCAACTCAGAATTTTCACGAAGCGTCTTCATGACCCAAATCAATTCACTGGGATCTACTTCTATAGTCAACTCGCCCAGTTGCTCGGTTGCACTTACAATTTTATTGGCAAGTATGTTATTCACACAGAGGGAAAGTGCTTCTAAACGAGAGCTCGACATAATATTGCCTTAACGAGCTATGGTGTTAGTACGCTTAATCTTATTTTGTAACTGGATTATCCCATAGAGCAGAGCTTCTGCTGTTGGAGGACAGCCTGGTACATATATGTCCACTGGCACAATTCGGTCACAACCACGTACTACTGAATAGGAATAATGATAATATCCTCCTCCGTTAGCACAACTACCCATTGATATAACGTAACGAGGTTCTGGCATCTGATCATAAACTTTTCGTAATGCAGGTGCCATTTTATTGCACAATGTACCAGCAACTATCATAACGTCAGATTGACGCGGGCTAGGACGAAATACAACGCCAAAACGATCCAAGTCATAGCGTGAAGCACCAGCCTGCATCATCTCTACTGCGCAGCATGCAAGCCCAAATGTCATCGGCCACATAGAACCGGTCCGTCCCCAATTGATGACTTTATCTAGGCTGGTAGTAACAAACCCTTTTTCTAATACACCTTCAATGCTCATATTATCAATCCCATTCTAATGCTCCCTTCTTCCACTCATAAATGAAACCAATAACAAGAATACCAAGAAATATCATCATTGAAACAAAACCGAATAGGCCGATTTCACTCAAAACTATTGCCCATGGAAATAGAAACGCAATCTCTAGATCAAAGAGAATAAACAAAATAGCAACCAAATAATACCGCACATCAAATTTCATACGCGCATCTTCAAAAGCTTCAAAGCCACACTCATAAGGAGAGAGTTTCTCACTATCAGGACGATTAGGCGCAAGCAGCCAGCCCATTGCCATAGGTACTACACCTACAGCAAGGCCTACAAAGATAAATATCAGAATTGGAAAATAATTCTCAAGCATATATTACAACCAAATTAAAAAGAAGATCACGCATACATAACTTATATCTATTCCTTATGGAACATCACCATCTAATGGTGCCGACGGCGAGACTCGAACTCGCACAGCTTTCGCTACAGCCCCCTCAAGACTGCGTGTATACCAATTTCACCACGTCGGCAGCTTAACTTGAAATCTGAGCGTAAAAACTAATCTAATTTACAATACTATTGTAGCGAATTAATTAAATTCATCCTCTCTAGACTATTTTGGTATTTCCTCAGCCTTTGATGCTTCTTTATCTTTAGAAATTGGTGATGATGTAGCCGAAGGAATTTCTTTTGAAACTGAAGGCTGGCTAGATTCTATACTTCCCATAACACCCTTACCCTCTGTTTTATTGCCTGAAATATATGTAAGTCCGAGAGTAGACATAAAAAATACTGCCGCGAGAATCGCTGTAGTTCTACTCAAAAAATTTGCGGAGCCACTTGAACCAAACAAGCTTCCAGATGCACCACTACCAAAAGCCGCGCCCATATCTGCTCCCTTACCCTGTTGAAGTAAAACCAACACAATCACACTAACAGCTGACCCTATATTAACAACCCAAATGAATGTTTCCAATTTTTACTCCATAAAAATCAATTATTTGCTGCCATACAAATGGAAACGAAATCGTCAGCAAGTAACGCTGCACCTCCGATTAATCCCCCATCTATATCAGACATGGCAAATAACTCAACTGCATTATTTGCCTTTACGCTACCGCCATAAAGAATTTGCAATTCCGCCGCAATCGTGGGATTTTGGCTCGCAATTCTCTTTCGGATAAAAATATGAGCGTCCTGAGCTTGCTGAGGCGTAGCTGTCTTTCCAGTTCCAATAGCCCATATTGGTTCATAAGCTAACACTGAATCAGCCAAAACCTCTACTCCAACCAGTTCAATCACTGCATCTAACTGCTCACTTACTACTTGTTCCATAAGTCCAGCTTCTCGCTGATCCAGAGTCTCACCAACACATAAAATTGGAACCAAGCCAGCATCTAATGCCGCTTTAAATTTGCGGGCAACTGTACAATTATCCTCACCGTACAAAGTCCGCCTTTCCGAGTGCCCAACAATTACATATCGACAAGAAAAATCATTCAGCATCATTGCTGAAACTTCACCAGTATAAGCACCCTTATCATACTGGCTTATATTCTGAGCTCCCCAAGAAATATGGGTGTCTTTTAAGAAAGAATGTACCTGAGATAAATATGGATAAGGCACGCATACTGCACAGGTCGCTTTGTCTATCTCCATAGTACCCGCAACAATCTTGCTCAGCAAATCCCTATTTTGTTCAATTCCGCCATGCATTTTCCAGTTGCCGGCAACTAGTCTTTTACGCATAGCTGTCTTTCCTCAAAAGTTTAGGATATTACCTCTCAATAGATATTGGGTCAATCATCGATGAACTGACATATAACGCACATTTA
>JAAZZR010000017.1 GCA_014237605.1 Nitrosomonadaceae bacterium
CTCTAGAGCCTGATCATTAGTATTAGTTGTAAGTATGCCGTTAGCAACTGGAATGCCTGTATCAAGCTGTACAGCAGTTATTCCGCCAGCAGATTCTTTCGACACAACCTCAAAATGATAGGTGTCCCCACGAACCACTGCGCCTAATGCTACTAATGCATCAAACTGATCGGTTAAGGCCATTTTTTGTAAAGCTAAAGGAATTTCCAACGCACCCGGAACTGTTACCATCACAATATTTAGCACTCCGTTTTTTTCTAACTCTGCAGTACAGCTATCAAGAAGACCCTTGCTGACATCAATATTATAGCGACTCATGACGATGCCTATATTTAACTCCGTACCATTTAGCCCTGATTCGAGTTCATGAATCTTCTCGTAACGCCCCATATACTCTCCTGAAATTATTAACTAGAAAAATGAAAGAAATGCGGCCCTTAGCTTCGCTCTGTATTCTCCGGCTCTAGATATCCTGTAACCTCTAGACCAAAGCCTGTCATACTTGGCATTTTACGTGGAACCCCAAGTAACCGCATTTTTCCTACATTTAGATCTTTTAATATCTGCGCACCAATTCCATAGTTGCGCAAATCAGATCTGGTAGAAAGATGAGGATCCGTTTTTTCCCACGTAACATGCTCAATTAATTCTGCAGCGTTTTCCCTGCTATGCAATAAAACAACTACCCCACACCCGTCATTAGAAATGACACGAAGTGCATCATTAATGTTCCAAGAATGAGACTTGTCTTTTATATCTAATAAATCAATAACGGACAGAGGCTCATGTACCCGCACTAGAGTATCACCATCAGGAGTAACCTCACCTTTAATTAGCGCAAGATGAGTCGCATTAAAAGTCTTATCAAGATAAACAATGAGACGAAACTCACCATGCGCTGTTTGGATAAGCTTTTCTGCCACACGCTCTATAAGGCTTTCCGTGCGACTACGATGATGAATAAGATCAGCAATTGCTCCGATTTTAAGCTGATGCTTTGTAGCAAATTTAATTAACTGTGGCAGCCTCGCCATGCTCCCGTCATCCTGCAAAATTTCACAAATTACTGATGTAGGTGTGAGTCCGGCCAGATTAGCTAAATCACATCCCGCTTCAGTATGACCGGCACGCGAGAGTACTCCGCCTTTTTGGGCCATTAATGGAAATATATGTCCAGGTTGAATAATGTCCCCCGGCCTTGCATCCGGACTTGCTGCCATCTTTACAGTGTGAGCACGATCAGCAGCAGAGATACCAGTAGTAACTCCGGTTGCGGCTTCAATAGAAAGCGTAAAATTTGTTCCCAATGGGGAGTGATTAGTTGCAGCTGATACCATTAGGGGAAGGCTCAATTGCCGGCAATGTGCTTCAGTTAACGTTAGACAAATAAGCCCACGGCCGTGTGTAGCCATAAAATTTATTGTTTCCGGTGTAACAAAATCTGCTGCTAATAACAGATCCCCTTCATTCTCGCGATTTTCTTCATCGACAAGAATTACCATTTTCCCATTCTTAATGTCATGGATAATATCTTTGATGGAGCTGATGACCATTTCGTTACTCTTTAATTAGTAATTCAAATATATACAAATATTATCTAGGGGCTGAAATTAAAAATTTCTCAAGATAACGTGCAAACAAGTCTACCTCTAAATTTACTTCCATATCCTTCTTCAACTCTTTAAATGTGGTCGCCGCTAAGGTGTGGGGAATAAGATTAACTCGGAATTCATCCTTAGTAATTAAATTTACTGTCAAGCTCACACCATTAACGGTAATAGAGCCCTTTTTTGCAATATACTTCATCAGAGCGATTGGAGGCCTTATAGCCAATAAATAACTTTCTCCCGCTGGCTCCAATTTTATTATTTTTCCCACTCCGTCTACATGGCCACTTACCAAATGCCCATTTATTCTATCGGATAATTGCATAGCTTTTTCAAGGTTAACTCGCCCGCCCCGCGTATCTAGGCTCTGGGTACAACTTAGAGTTTCCCGTGACACTTCCATGCTAATTGTGTTTCCCATTAAAGTTGTTATGGTAAGACATACTCCGTTAGTTGCAATGCTGTCACCAATACGTAGATCGCTTAAATCTAGCCCGCCTGATGTAATCTCTATACGTACACCATTTTCCAAGGGTATAATTTTTTTTATCTCGCCAACTGCTTCAATAATTCCCGTAAACATTAGTCCCTTTTATTTTCTAATCTTTGTGCGCTCATGTTATATGGTAATAAGCTTTAATAAAATGCCTAGATCACATGCTTTACTAAAAAATATCTTTCCTTGTTTGTAATAATAGTAATAGCTAATATCAATTTTTCTATTTCAAGAGGATATCACGACGGGGCCTAATTCTGGATCTAGAGTAGAATTCAATAAGTTAGTCTAGCTTTATATGCCGTAACTCTACGACAATTTGCCACATGACTAGGAAATACGATATAAACTAATGTTTAAGTAAAATCATTGTAATAAATCTTCGATGAACTATTGAAATGTTCGGTACTCTTAGTCAAACAACGTTAAATAAGAATTTACAGCGCCTATTTTTTCTCAGGTGCATAACTATTGCTATCCAGTCCCTCACTTTTGCTTCAACATATTGGATATTTAATATACCGCTGCCCTGGACAGAAATAGTTACGACGTTATTACTTCTTTCTATATTGAACTTTGTAACCTGGGTCCGTTTGCGCCGAAACTTTTCGGTATCAAACATTGAGTTTTTTCTCCAAATCTTAATAGATGTTTTTGCATTAAGTGCATTGCTATATTTTAATGGTGGCTCGACCAACCCATTTGTTTCTCTCTATCTGTTGCCCCTGACAATTACTGCTGCTGTTCTACCATGGGTATATACATGGTTGATGGCAGCAACCACTATTGGACTTTATTCTTTACTATTATTTCATCATGTGCCTTTGCCACATGATCATAACGAACATGTGAGTGAATTTGATCTACATGTCTCCGGAATGTGGCTCGCATTTGTTTTAAGTACTACATTAATTTCTTGGTTTGTTGTTAAGATGAGTGGATCTATCCGAGAGCGCGATAAGGAGCTTTCTGAGATTCGTGAGCAAGCCCTACGTGATGAACAGCTTATTGCGCTTGGAACTATGGCGGCTGGGGCAGCACATGAACTTGGAACGCCGCTAGCAACTATGGCTATCGTAAGCAAGGAAATACAAAACGATCATATTGATAACCAAGATCTTCAAAAAAATATGAGTATCTTACGGGATCAGATTACTCAATGTAAGCATACGCTGACTGAACTACTTGCCGATGCCGGCCAATCTCGTACTGAAGATGCTAGTGGTCAGGCTGTTGACCTCTTTCTACAAGACATATTAGAAAAATGGAGGCTGATGCGCCCTACGGTCAAATTTACTTATGTCTGCAATGGCGATTTTCCGGCGCCTAGCATAATAAATATGCAACCACTGAGCCAGTCAATTTTAAATCTATTAAATAATGCAGCGGATGCTTCAGTTGAAACTAGTATTATCAACAGCTCAACAGGTATTTCAGTAGAAAATATTATTATCAATAGCAACTGGAACAAAAAGGAACTGCATTTAGAAATTCTTGACTTTGGTAAAGGTCTCAGTGAGGAAGCTTTAAAGCGGGCAGGGCAAGCTTTCTTTACCAGTAAGGATGAGCATGGCTTTGGAATTGGATTATTCCTAGCAAATGCAAATATTGAAAGATATGGTGGAAGCGTACACTTAACTAACTATGAGAAAGGTGGTGCGTGCACCCAGGTCATATTGCCTCTAATTGGAACCAAAACATGACTACACTTCCAAAAAACAATTCAAATGATGACCTTCCAAATTTATTACTTGTTGATGATGATAAGGTTTTTTGTAGCGTACTTGAAAAAGCAATGATAAAGCGTGGATTTAATGTTATTTGTGCGCATTCAGTCAATCACGCATTGGAATGTACTAAAACATTCTCACCTGAGTTTGCAGTAATTGATTTGAGATTACCTGGCCAATCTGGTTTGGTTTTAGTTGAAAAATTAAAAGCAATGGATTCCGGTACCCGCATCATCATGCTAACAGGTTATGCAAGCATCACTACAGCCGTTGAAGCAATTAAACTTGGTGCGATACACTATCTTGCAAAGCCTGTTGATGCCGACGAAATTATGATGTCTTTCGGGCGTATTGAAGGCAACCCTTCTGCTAAAATTAATACGGAATTGCTATCGGTAGGCCAATTTGAATGGGAATACATTCAACGTATATTACTCGAGAATAATGGTAACATTTCAGCTACTGCAAAAAAACTTAATATGCATCGCCGTACATTACAACGCAAACTTAATAAGAGTCCTCTTTAAATCATAAGATTTTTTGTTTTTTAAATAATTATAAAAATCTGCTCATAATCCGAATATCTTCTCCTACCATACGCAAATCTTTAATTTTAAGATTATATTTTTCCGAAAGATCAGTTAATTCCGGCAACTGTAGCATGCCCATTGCCCTGTTACCAATTAGGTGTGGGGCAAGATATATTATTAGTTCATCCACCAGACCCTCCCTGATAAATGCGCTACTCAATCTGTTTCCTGCCTCAACTAATAGCTCATTAATTTCAAAATCTGCAAGTATTTGCATCAGTCCCGCAAGATCAATTTTTCCTTTTTCATTAGGCAATATAATTGGACGAGCACCTACTTCTTTTAAAGCAGATATTCTTTCTTTATTATCAGTTGTAGTGAAAATTAATTCTCCCTCACCTCTGAGAACTCTAGCCGTTGTAGGGATTTTCAATCGACTGTCTATTATGATGCGTAACGGCTGTCTAGGTGTCTCAATAAAACGTACGGATAATTGTGGATCATCTTCAAGCACCGTACCAATCCCTGTTAAAATTGCACAAGAGCGGGCACGGAGCCTATGCCCGTCATGTCGCGCCGCCTCTCCAGTAATCCACTGACTAACGCCATTATTTAGTGCCGTTTTACCATCAAGGCTTGCAGCAATTTTCATTCGTACCCAAGGACGATTATTTGTCATTCTGGAAACAAAGCCAACATTAAGGTCTTTGGCCCACTCTCCCATTAAACCAACTAGCACGTTAATTCCAGATTGTTTCAGAAGTGAAGTCCCTTTTCCCGCAACTAATGGGTTAGGGTCTTGCATTGCAATTATTACTTTAGCAACTTTAGCCTTAATCAACGCTTCTGCACAAGGATGCGTACGACCATAATGGCTACAAGGTTCCAACGTAAGATATACTGTCGCACCTTGTGCCGCCCCCCCGGCAATATTAAGCGCATTAATTTCAGCATGAGGTTGCCCCGTCTTAACATGCCAGCCACTTCCAACTATTTTGCCATCACGAACAATTACACAGCCTACACGCGGATTGGGGCTTGTGCTATATAAGCCTTTTTCGGCAAGCTGTAACGCCTGAGACATGTAAGCATGATCATCAGAAGAAAACATAATTCTATTTTATTTTTTTTTGCGACGGCGCGGTTTTTGTACTTCTTTAATTGCGTCATGGAAATCATCTGCATCCTGGAAACTTCTATAAACAGAAGCAAAGCGGATAAAGGCCACTTTGTCCAATTTGTAAAGCTCCTGCATTACCATTTCACCTATCTTACGAGATGCTATCTCTCTCTCTCCTAAACTGAGAAGTTTTTGTATAATCAGATCTATCGCCTCGTCTACATCTTTAGTCGGCACAGGACGCTTGTGTAATGCACGCATAAAACCTGTAAGCAATTTGTCTCGGCTAAATTCAGAACGAGTGCCCCCCTCTTTTACTACTTGAGGCAGACGCAGCTCAATAGTTTCATACGTAGTAAATCGTTTGTCACAGCTTAAACATCGACGGCGACGGCGTACCTTGTTTCCCTCCTCGCTAACACGGGAATCAATTACGCTAGTATCGTCTGCAGTACAGAAAGGGCATTTCATAATTAAAAATTTAGAAAAAGTAGGGCGTTCTTATCTGCCATCAAAACATTTCAATTTAAAAATAAATCATACTAATTAATTACCAGTTAACTAGGTTCCATAAACCGGATATTTCGCACACAAAGCTTTGGCCTCATTAGCCGTTTGTAATAAAACCGCATTGTCTGTAGGCGCCTCTAAAACATCTGCGATCAAATTTGATAGCTGCTCTACCTCTATTTCCTTGAAACCGCGCGTGGTAACTGCAGGAGTGCCTATACGGATACCGCTGGTAACAAATGGCTTCTGTGGGTCATTGGGAATAGCGTTTTTATTTACAGTAATGTTCGCGCGTCCTAGCGCTTCCTCTGCCTGCTTGCCGGTAAGGTTTTTTGCCTGAAGGTCCACCAAAAACATATGACAATCAGTACGCCCGGAAACTATACGTAGCCCGCGTGCTTTTAGTACATTTGTCATTACACGAGCATTATCAATTACCTGCTCTTGGTATTCCTTAAACTCTTTGCTGGCTGCCTCCTTGAAAGCAACCGCTTTGGCAGCAATCACATGCATCATCGGCCCGCCCTGGGTCTGTGGGAAAATCGCCGAATTGAGTGCCTTCTCATGCTCGGGCTTCGCCATAATAATACCGCCCCGTGGCCCACGTAATGTTTTGTGTGTGGTGCTAGTAATAAAATCAGCGATGCCTACCGGATTAGGATAATATCCCGCCGCTATCAGCCCAGCATAATGAGCCATATCCACAAACAAATAAGCACCCACATCATCTGCAATCTTACGAAAAGCCTTCCAATTTATTACTAAAGAATAAGCAGAAGCCCCGGCAACAATCATTCTTGGTTTATGCTCATGTGCCAACCGTTCTAGCTCACAGTAGTCAAGCTCCTCGGTATCAGGATTAAGTCCATATGAAACAGAATTAAAAATTTTACCACTAAGATTAACTGATGATCCATGTGTCAAATGTCCCCCGTGGGCAAGTGACATACCTAGAATCTTGTCGCCAGGCCGCAGCACAGATAAATACACCGCAGCATTTGCCTGTGATCCAGAGTGTGGCTGAACATTGACATATTCTGCTGCAAATAACGATTTTGCTCGATCTATTGCACACTGCTCAACTATATCAACGTACTCACAACCGCCATAATAGCGTTTGCCCGGATATCCTTCTGCATATTTATTTGTTAATAAAGATCCTTGCGCCTCCATAACAGCTGGGCTTGCATAATTCTCTGAGGCAATTAACTCTATATGGTCTTCTTGACGCCCAACTTCACTTTTAATTGCCTCCCATACAGCAGGATCATTGCTTTGAATAGTTTGCTTAGATGAAAACATGTCTGTATCGCCATTATATAATTGTCAGAAATCAGATTTTACCATTATCAATTGAAAACCGTGGACGGAATCAAAAATCACTACTTTCTCTTAACTAGTTTTTTCCAAAAAAGCCATATTATCTTTGTAACCCATTATAAATAATCTGTTTTATCTTTTTGTCTAGGTCAAATATAACTCATTTCTCTTCATTTTAGAAAAATCCACACATTGCAATCGCTTGCCTGACTAGTTAACATCATTACTATATAGTGTATTTAAAGGCCATAAATTAAACGATCGTCTAAATTATTTATCTATTCGATTATCAGACTATGATCATCTTGAAGTTTAGAAAACCCACCTATAAAGCTTCCTCGGATAAAACTTGAAAAAAACTCAACATATCCTTCTTATATTGAAAGGCTAACACATGCCAATCGATATCAATGAAATTCTCAACCAAACACGTGGCAAAAACTTTGACCTTTTCGAGAAACATATAAACCCTGTTCTTGCCAAAGTATTACGCATAACGGGATTCAACCGTTCCTGGATACGCGGTGAAGGTTCCTATTTATGGGATGAATCGGGCACACGTTATCTTGATTTTCTTACCAACTGGGGCGTGTTTAACGTAGGTCGCCGGCATCCAACTATTCGTAACGCACTACAACAAGTCTTGGACTCTGATTTCCCAGGGTGGATTGGTCTTGATGCGCCCCCGCTTGCTGGCGTTCTTGCCCGCGAACTTACGAAACGCACTCCTGGAAATCTAGATATAGTTTATTTTTGTAACTCTGGAACAGAAGCTGTTGAAGCTGCGATTAAATTTGCACGTGCTTCAACAGGTCGGCCTTGTTCAGTACATCTTGCAAAGTCCTTTCACGGCTTAACTACCGGAGCGTTATCTTTGAGCGGCGAACAGAGTTTCCGTAGAGGATTTGAGCCTCTTCTTCCGGATAACTTAGAATTAGCCCCCGGCGACCTTAATGGCCTGGAAGCACGGCTTGCACAAGGTGACGTTGCTTCTTTTGTTTTTGAGCCAATTCAAGGAAAAAACGTTAATATTCTTACTAACGAATATCTCTTATCAGCACAGAATCTGTGTCGCAAGTATAAAACTCTTATGATTTGTGACGAAGTTCAATCCGGAATAGGTCGGTCTGGTCGCTTTTTAGCCTGCCAATGGATTGAAGGATTACAACCAGATATTATCTGCCTTTCTAAAGCCCTTTCAGGTGGGTATGTTCCACTAGGTGCCACTATCACCCGCCGAGCGATTTATGACAGTGTCTATGATTCAATGGATCGCGCTACTGTTCATGCATGTACTTTTGGGATGGGAAATCTTGCAATGGCAGCAGGATTATCTACGCTTACTGTCTTAGATGATGAAAACCTTCTTGCGCGTGCGAATGAAACCGGCGCTCGTTTTCGGCAGGGTATTGAGGCAATGGCGCCCCGTTTTGAGTTTTTAAAGGGTGTTCAGCAGCGGGGGATGATGATCGGCATTGAATTTGGAAAACCTAATTCACTTCCCCTAAAGGCAGCTTGGGCAATGACCAATAAAATAGATGAGAACCTATTTGCTCAGGCAATAGTCATTCCTCTCTTAGAGGATCATCATATTCTTACACAGGTTGCCGGGCATGCCGTACCAATCATAAAAATATTACCTCCCCTTAATATTGAAGATGCTGATGTTGATTGGTTTCTCAGTGCTTTTGAAGACGTGATGGTGAAACTCCACAAATTTCCAGGGCCCGCCTGGGAGATCCTAATGAAAATTAGTAATCACGCTCTTAGTACAAAACAAAAAGAAAATCGATCTGCCGCTATCTAAATTTTTATTCGCCCTCTTTCTTTGGTTCCATTATTAATGACTACCTATACATCTAAATTTTGAACTCGTAATGCGTTGTTTTCAATAAATGCCCGGCGCGGCTCTACCACATCTCCCATTAAGGTAGAAAAAATATCATCAGCTGCAACACCGTCTTCTATCATAGCTCGTAACAATATGCGGTTCTTTGGGTCCATAGTTGTTTCCCATAGTTGGCCTGGATTCATTTCGCCCAAACCTTTATATCGTTGCGTACTAAAGTCTTTTCCAACCTCAAGTAGCAGCCAATCAAGCGCTTGTTTAAACTCTGTTACAAGATGCGTCTGTTCGCCTCGTCTAACGTAAGCCTTGGGGCCGAGCAATCCTTCAAGTAATTTGGAAGCTTCTTTTATATGAAAAAAATCTCCGCTATTCAAAAATTCTTGGTCTAAATAACTAACCTGCTTATTCCCATGATGCATACGAGTTATTTTCAAGCGATAGTTTTCATTTTCAGAATCATAATCTGGAATAATCTCTACTTCGTTAACACGTGCCGCTAATTTTGCAGCCCCTATCGCAGCAGATTTCTCACTACTTAAGTCTATTTCAGGATGATAAAACAAAGCATGCATTACTTCATTATCAATAAGCCTGCTCATTCGATCAATTACAGCTTCCGCTAACAAATACCGGTCAGCTAACTTAGTTAGGCTTTCTTCTGTAATTGGTGGTTTGCCATCATGCGTATGTAGCTCAGCCCCTACTAATGCCTGTTTTAGCTGATACTGTTTCAGCTCATGATCATCTTTAACATAGCGTTCTTTTTTACCCTGCTTAACCTTGTAAAGAGGGGGCTGAGCAATATAAACATAACCACGCTCGATCAATTCTTTCATATGCCGATAAAAAAAGGTAAGTAGTAGTGTCCGAATATGCGCTCCATCTACATCAGCATCAGTCATTATAATAATACGATGGTAGCGCAGCTTATCGGGATTAAATTCATCTTTACCAATGCCAGTTCCAAGCGCCGTAATCAATGAAATAATTTCCTGCGAAGCTATCAGCTTGTCAAAACGAGCTTTTTCTACATTCAGAATTTTTCCTTTCAACGGCAAAATTGCCTGAAATTTACGATCACGCCCTTGCTTAGCAGACCCACCCGCAGAATCCCCCTCCACAAGATAGAGTTCACACAACGCAGGGTCTTTTTCTTGGCAATCAGCAAGCTTACCGGGAAGCCCCATTCCATCTAAAACACCTTTTCGTCTGGTTAATTCACGAGCCTTTCTGGCTGCTTCACGAGCTCTAGCTGCATCGATAATTTTGCTACAGATAGTTTTGGCATCAATCGGGTTCTCTAGTAAAAATTCTGAAAGTTTTTGAGCAACCACCTCTTCAACTACTGGACGGACCTCAGCTGAGACTAATTTTTCCTTTGTTTGAGAAGAAAATTTGGGTTCAAATAGTTTTATCGATAAAACACAAGCCAACCCCTCTCGCATATCATCACCCATTGTTTCAATTTTTGATTTTTTTGCTAGATCATTCTTATCGATATAATTATTAAGTGTTCTCGTCAATGCGGCACGCAAACCAGTTAAATGTGTTCCACCATCCTTTTGCGGGATATTATTTGTAAAACACAAAACCTGTTCCGCGTAGCTATCATTCCATTGCATAGATAACGCCACTTCAATGTCATCTCTTTTCCCGGAAGCATAAAATAGATTAGGGTGCAACGTAGATTTTGTCCGATTAATATATTCTACAAAACTTTTAACTCCACCAACAAAGGCAAAGGTTTCTTTTTTATTGCTTCGCTTATCAACTAGGTTAATTTTAACTCCGTTGTTAAGAAAAGAAAGTTCACGCAACCTCTTTGCAAAGATATCATAGTGATACTCTATATTTCCAAAGATTTCTGTACTGGCTAAAAAGTGTACTTCTGTACCACGACGCTCTGTTTTACCAACCTTGCTTAATTTGGTGGTCGGGGCGCCCATACTAAATTCCATCTGATATTTGTGGCCATCTCGTCGAACAATTAGACGAAGCCATTCTGACAGAGCGTTTACCACTGAAACGCCTACACCATGCAGCCCACCGGATACTTTGTATGAATTATCATCAAATTTACCGCCTGCATGTAATTCTGTCATAACTATTTCTGCTGCAGATCTCTTAAACTCGTCATCTTCTTTAATACCAACAGGAATACCTCGTCCGTTATCTTGTACGCTAACTGAGTTATCCGAATGAATAATTACTCCAATTTCATCACACTCTCCTGCTAACGCTTCATCAATAGCGTTGTCTAATACTTCAAAAACCATATGATGAAGACCTGTCCCATCACTCGTGTCACCAATATACATTCCTGGTCGTTTTCGAACGGGATCTAACCCCTTTAGGATTTTTATATTATCTGACCCATACTCTTCTTGGGTTTTATTTTTTGATTGCTTAGAAAGAAGGTTTTCGCTCATAGTGAGTTTTTCTTTATTTTAATTTGGTTTAGTTTAAATTTTATCGTTTTCTAAAAATAGACTATATTCTCATTGGCATTACTACGTACTTAAAATTATCATTTCCCGGAATAGTAATCAGGGCGCTACTATTTGAATCACCAAATGAACATTGTATTGTTTCACTTGTTAGATTATTTAGTACATCTAATAAATAAGAGATATTAAATCCTATATCTAACTCTTCTCCCTTATAACTTACTTCCAGTTCCTCTTGAGCCTCTTCTTGCTCAGTATTACTACAAACTATACGTAACTTGCCTTCTGTTAAAATTATACGTACTCCACGAAATTTTTCGTTAGATAAGATAGAAGCTCTTTGTAACGTCTGTAAAAACAATGTTCGGTTTATTTCGATATGTTTTTTATACCCGGATGGGATTACCCTATTATAATCTGGAAATTTTCCCTCTACTAGTTTTGAGACCAAAACAACATTCGCAAAGGTAAAACGTATCTGGTTTTTCAAAAGTTCGATTATTACTGGATCTTCGTTTTCTTTTAATTGTTTTGTTAGTTCTAATACAGCTTTTCGAGGAAGAATAATTTCTTGTTTTTCCTGTTTTTCTTCAAGAGCTAAAAAAGAAAATCCTAATCTGTGTCCATCTGTTGCAACAGCTTTTAAATTATTTTCTTCCTTTACCAAAAGAAGGCCGTTTAAATAATATCGAATATCTTGCTGAGCCATCGCGTATTGTACAAGTAACAAAAGTTTTTTTAATTCTCCTTCTTTTACTATAATTTTATCTTCTATTTCTGTTTTCTCTGGAAGTTTTGGAAAATCTTCTGTTGGAAGTGTTTGTAAATTAA
The DNA here is from genome assembly GCA_014237605.1 of Nitrosomonadaceae bacterium. GTDB lineage: Bacteria > Pseudomonadota > Gammaproteobacteria > Burkholderiales > Nitrosomonadaceae > BJGV01. The sequence goes on from JAAZZR010000017.1 coordinate 12,441, forward strand.
ACCTACTTTTACCTCCTTTCAAAAGCAATCTATTTTCTTCACCTTCTAATGTGATATTAGTTTTATCAGGGAGCGCTCTAAGTATATCCTGGAGTTTTTTTGCTCCAACAGTTACTGAGCCCAATTGTTCTTTAATATTAGAATTATCTTCAGTTGTAGATGTTATTTGAATTTCAAGGTCTGTTGCAATACATGATATTTTTTTGTTTTTTCTTTCAATTAATACGTTTGAAAGAATCGGTAATGTATGGCGCCGCTCGACGATTCTAGTAATTGATTCTAGTTGTTTTAGTAAAGATTCTTTATTGGTTTGTATTAGTTTCATTTATTTAAACCTTAATAATTAATAATAAGCTTTATATAAGTCATGTATTAAAAAAAAAAGATAATGTTATTAGTACTATAAATAACAAACGGGTGTTGTATTGTTTTTGTATTAATATTGAATTAATTGTGCATAGATTTTTATATTCTAGTTTGAAAATTTTTATTCACAAATTAAACAGAAGTTTATCCGCGTAAAATATGTAGTAAAGTATTAAAATCTCGATTTGTAGATGAATCTGAGGCTCTAAGCTCTGCTATTTTTCGGTAGCCATGTAAAACCGTTGTATGGTCTCTTCCGCCAAAAGCCTCTCCTATATCAGGTAAGCTTAACGGAGTTAATTCTTTTGCTAATGCCATTGCCATTTGTCGTGGTCGAGCAAAAATGCGTGAGCGTTTTTTTGAATACATTTCTGCTACTTTTATCTTATAGTAATCCGCAACTGTTTTTTGTATATTTTCAATTGAAATTTGTCTATTTTGTACAGCCAACAAATCTTTGAGCGCTTCCCGTGCAAGATCTAATGTTAGTGGGTGACCTGTAAACCGGGAGTAAGCTAAGACCCGTTTTAAAGCACCCTCTAATTCTCGTACATTTGAGCGTATATATTTAGCAATGTAAAAAGCAACATTTTCATCTAGGACAATTTTTTCCATTAGTGCTTTTTTTATCAGTATAGCAACACGCATTTCCAATTCTGGTGGTTCAACTGCTACCGTCAGCCCCCATCCGAATCGAGAAATTAATCGTTCTTCTACTCCTGATATTTCTTTTGGATAAGAATCACAGGTAATTATTACTTGTTTGTGTGATTCAGTTAATGCATTAAATGCATAAAAAAACTCTTCTTGTGTACGGTTTTTTCCTCCAAAAAATTGAATATCATCTATTAGCAATAAATCTAGAGAGTGATAATATTTTTTGAATTCATCAAAGGCCTTGTGTTGATATGCGCGAACAACATCAGAAACATATTTTTCCGCATGAATATATCGAACTTTTGCCTGATTGTTTTCTGAAAGAACGTAATTACCAATTGCTTGAATAAGATGTGTTTTACCTAATCCAACGCCACCATATATAAATAAAGGGTTGTAAGCGCTGCCAGGCCTTTCTGCAACTTGTATAGCTCCGGCACGGGCTAACTGGTTGGCTTTTCCATTTACAAAGGTTTTGAAAGTAAAAAACGGATTTAGTCGGCTCTTATTAATTTCTGTAGAGGATTTTTTTGCAACGGACGAGGTTTTTGTTTCTTTTAAAGTCGGCGCAGTAACTACTACTTCTTTCTGGACAGCTGTTTCTGTTGGCTCCGCTATCTTTTCATCAAGTTTTAATTGGAAATCAATGGTTCTAGAAAAATGACTTTTCGCTATTTGTTCAATACGTGGTAAAAAATTATCTTTGACCCACTGTAAAACAAAACGGTTCGGGGCGACAAGTATTAGCTCGTCATTTGTGATAGACAACCTAAGTTGCAAGGGCTTAATCCAGGTATTAAATTGCTGAGTACTCAATTCACTCTCAAAGTGTTGAATGCATGAAAGCCAAAAGGTATCTGTTGTTGCCATAATTAGAGATTATTTTCAAAAACTAAGATCGTTATAAACGTTGACCGAGTTTACGTATTCTAGTCCTTTTTTGTCGACTTATCCACAGGATTGAAGTGCTGTGGATAAGAAAAAATGGTCGGCTATTTGATAAATGTGATAAAGGGGGTTTAGTAACCAAACTTTTAACTACTTACGGTATACGGACAAGATAGAAGAATTACTAGAAATAAATTATTCGTAGATTAAATAGATTAATTAGCGTGTTGAGGGCAATTATAAGTTGACATTATCCTATGTAAAGTGTTGTAATTCAGGGTTTATTTATCGGGTCATAGAGAAAAATTTTGAAATAAACTTTCTCTATGACTAGAGTTCAAAGTTAAACGTCAAAAGAAAGGACAGTAGATGAAGCGTACTTATCAGCCATCAGTCATAAAGAGAAAACGAACGCATGGATTTAGGGTTCGTATGAAAACTAGTAGTGGGGCTGCAATTATCAGAGCACGTCGCGCTAAAGGCCGAGCTAGTTTGGCGGTATAATGGCCGACTTAAAGCGCGCTGACATATAAAAGAATTGTATTATTCGTTTGTTGCCAAATGTTTCCAAAATATCACAGGCTGCACAATTCCAAAGAGTTTTTATCGGTGATCCGGTTCAGTTGCGCTGAAAGCAGTGACTTTTTACAAATCTTCGTAAAGCCTAACAACCTTCTTTATTCAAGGTTAGGGCTAATCGTTGCTGGTAAGGTTGAGCGATTGGCAGTTAAGCGCAATCTAGTTAAACGGATCTTACGAACCGTATTTAGTGAACATCAAAAAGATTTTGTGGGATTAGATGTGGTAGTTCGTTTACGATGCGCTGTTACTAGAGGAGATGTTTCTAGAATGAAGGAAGAATACAAGGCGTTATTAGTTAAATTACATAGATGCTGCGAATAATTATAGGTTTTATTAAGTTTTACCAGTATTTTTTGAGTTCTTTTTTTTGGGGCTCGTGTAGGTTTAGCCCCTCCTGTTCTCATTATGCTATAGAAGCGCTTGTTAAGCACGGGCTCTGGAAGGGAATGTGGTTGAGTGTGTGGAGAATTCTTCGTTGTAACCCGTGGGCCAGCGGCGGACATGATCCAGTTCCTTAATCGCCAACACCACTTGGGGCATTTATAGTGTGGCGCATAATTTTTTAATACAAAATAATAATTAACGATGGATATAAAAAAACTTGTTCTTGTTATGATTTTTTTCACTTCAGGATTATTCCTGTGGGAAGAATGGCAGGCGGGGCAGCAGAGGAGTACAACGCCACAAGTTGCTACAACATCTGCGACGGCTAGTAAGGCGGCACAAGGTGCGGCTGGGTCTGATAGTAAATTTGATGAGGATGGAGCTCCGGTTCCTGGAGAAAAACTTATCTCCTCTCAGCAAATTAAGGGTACTGGTTCAGGAGAGGACGCTACTCCCGTGGCCGCATCCACCGGATTAGAGTCGGGAACAAGAATTGTAGTTAAAACTGATATGGTTTTAGCTGTAATAGACACAGCGGGCGGGGATATACGAGATCTAGATTTATTGAATCACCCTTCCCGAGCAGACAAGAGCATCCCGTTCGCTTTGTTACAAAGTGACTTTCCTCGGGTTAATGTTGCGCAGTCTGGCCTAATTGGAGAGGGGCTGCCCACACATCAAACCCACTATACAGCAGAATCTGATAGTTATACGCTAGCTGCTGGTGAGGATAAAATTGAGATACGGCTTTCTGCTCCTGAGGTTGAAGGAATAAAAGCAACTAAGATTTATACCTTTCATCGTGACAGCTATGTCATTGATGTTAAGTTTGAAATTGACAATCAGGGAAGCAAAGCACTTCAGCCTTTTTCCTATTTCCAGGTGCTTCGTGATGTCGTTCCCGTAGAAGCTTCGATGTTTATAATGCCGCAATTTAATGGTGCGACGGTTTATACAGAGGAAGAAAAATTTCAAAAAATACCGTTAGATGAAATAGCTGATGGAACAGCTACGTACCCTAAAAATACTGATAATGGTTGGCTTGCCATGCAAGAGCATTATTTTCTTACTGCTTGGCTTCCAGAAGCTGAAACAAAGAGAGAAAATTTCGCTAAACACCATGGGGGATATAAATATTCCGCAGGAATAATTGTGCCGGCAGGTACAATTCAGCCGGGTGAGATTGGTAGTGTAGCAGTTCCACTTTATGTCGGCCCACAGGAACAAAGTAAGCTGGCTGCATTAGCACCAGGACTTGATTTAGTGGTTGATTATGGCTGGCTTACTGTGATTGGGGCGCCGTTATTTTGGTTATTATCCTTCTTTCATTCTTGGACTGGAAACTGGGGATTTGCAATTATTCTTTTGACAATGCTGGTTAAATTAATCTTTTTCCCGTTGTCTGCAGCTGGCTATCGTTCAATGGCAAAATTAAAGGCAGTTGCTCCTAGATTGAAGACTTTGCGTGAACAACACAAGGGAAAAGATAAGCAGAAAATGAACCAAGCAATGATGGAGTTCTATAAAACTGAGAAGATTAACCCTATGGGGGGTTGTTTGCCTATATTAGTTCAAATTCCAATATTTATTTCACTTTATTGGGTTTTGCTTGCTAGCGTAGAGCTGCGCTATGCTCCATTTGCCTTATGGATAGAAGATTTATCCATGCCAGATCCTTATTATGTGTTGCCAGTGATCATGGGCATTTCCATGTACATTCAAACTAAGCTGAATCCAGCTGCAACTGATCCGATTCAGCAAAAGGTAATGCAACTTATGCCATTGGTTTTTAGCATATTTTTCTTCTTTTTCCCTGCTGGACTTGTGCTGTATTCTTTAGTGAATAACACGCTTTCTATTTTACAGCAGTGGCAAATTACGCGGATGTACGCTCCGTCTACTGTTCCAGCAGTTAAGAAAAAATGATCTGAGAGAAAACAACGGCGTATATAATTGAGGTTTAGCTCAATTTATTTTCATGGGAAACGCTGACATTATTGCCGCGATTGCTACTCCACCGGGACGAGGTGGAGTTGGAGTGGTACGCGTTTCAGGTAAAGACCTGCAACAAATAATTCAAGAGATATTGGGACTCTTTCCAAAGAATCGCCATGCCAGCTTAAGTAATTTTAAAGATGAAAATGGGCTGATCATTGATCAGGGCATTGCTGTCTTTTATCCCTCCCCGCATTCCTACACCGGCGAAGATGTATTAGAGCTGCAAGGCCATGGAGGGCCGGCAGTAATGGATATGTTGCTATCTCGCTGCCTTTCTCTGGGGGCAAGACTGGCTCAGCCAGGAGAGTTTACCTTGCGCGCCTTCCTTAACAACAAGCTTGATTTGGCTCAGGCAGAAAGTGTGGCGGATATTATAGACGCGAGTACCGGTGAAGCGGTGCGCTGTGCTATGCGTTCATTGCAGGGAGAGTTTTCCGCCGCCATTCATACGCTGACACAAACAATTATTGACTTGCGTATGCTTATAGAGGCGACATTAGACTTTCCAGAAGAAGAAACTAGTTTTCTTCGACACTCCGATATTTATAGCCGACTTGAAAATATTAAATCAGAGCTTGGAGGAATAATTACTGCCGCACGGCAGGGAAGCTTGCTTCGTGAAGGAATTCAAGTGGTGTTAGTAGGGCAGCCTAATGTGGGAAAGTCCAGCCTAATGAATAAGCTGGCAAGAGAAGAGGTCGCTATTGTTACTGCAACTCCTGGCACAACTCGGGACGCGATCCGGGAGACCATTCAAATTGATGGGGTACCGATTCACCTTATAGATACTGCTGGATTGAGAGAAACCGATGACGAGATAGAAAAAATAGGCATTGCCCGTGCTTGGGCAGCTATTGAGAAGGGAGGCCTAGTTCTCTTGTTGACGGATTGCCGTTATGGGTTAACTTCTGAAGACCAGGGGATACTTGACAAGCTTCCAGTAGGAGTGCCTTTAATTCATATAGTCAACAAAATAGATTTACTAAAAAAATTACCTTGCGCCCCAGACAAGAAAGAGAAAATTTATCTTTCCGCAAAAACCGGCGCCGGGATCGAGCAGCTTCGGCAAAGTCTACTCGAAATTGTTGGCTGGAAATCAGGATCTTCCACAAGCGAGGGGCTGTTTATGGCCCGCCGCCGCCATTTGAAGGCGCTCTCTGATACAAATAAACATTTGGAGGATGCTTGTAAGATAACTAAGCAAGAGATTAGGGCGGAGTTGCTAGCAGAGGAGTTGCGGCTCGCACAGCTTGCCTTGTCATCGATTACTGGCGAATTCAGTGCAGATGATTTGCTGGGGGAAATATTTTCTCGTTTTTGTATCGGCAAATAGCGAGCTCTCCAAAACCCTTGTAATGCGGATAAGGCCAGGCTGTTTTTAAAGGCACCTCTATCGGCAACCAACTTATAACAGTGTTTCACGTGAAACATTGTTATAAAGATCGCGGGATGTTTCACGTGAAACACTTTCGGTGCGAGAACTAAGAAAATTTGTTGTTGGTTTAAAATAAGAGAGCGGCCTTTTGTCCTAATGATCCCAGCAGGGCCTTAGTTAGTTGCCGGCAAGCGGCAGAGATAGATGGTTACTCCGACGCCAATAATGCCTAGCGTCGCAACCGCCCACCATTGTCCTATAATCCAAATTGACAGCGACATGCTGGCCCAGAGCATCACTAATACTCGCCAAAGCACGCGGCGGGGAATGCCTTTGCCAGATTGGTGCTGGCGAACAATCGGACCAAGGTGGCGATTGGCAAGCAGCCAGCTGTGAAAGCGCGGAGATGATTTGGCGAAACAGGCGGCCGCCAGGAGAATAAACGGAGTGGTGGGTAGTAGTGGCAGTATCACCCCAAGCACGCCCAGGGCAATTGAAAGGCAGCCGACACTGATTAATAGAATTTTGATGGTATGGTGTTTCATGGGCTTTATTTTTTAACAAGTGATAATAACAGAGAGATGGCATTGGCCCAATTTGTCTCTATCCTTTCATTGTCCTGCTGTGACTGTTGGTGAGCTGGATTCGGCACAATAACATTAGTATTTGGTTTGCCGTATAATATATTTTTTAAAAAGGCTTTATAAGGCATTGGTTCGGATGAGTGTTTCTGAAAAATTTGATGTTATCGTGGTAGGTGGCGGACACGCAGGCACTGAAGCTGCGCTGGCGTCCGCGAGGATGGGAAGAAAAACCCTTTTGCTTACTCATAATATTGAAACCTTGGGACAGATGTCATGCAATCCTTCTATAGGGGGGATTGGAAAGGGTCATTTGGTTAAAGAGATTGATGCGCTTGGTGGGGCTATGGCGGCGGCTGCAGATGAGGCGGGAATTCAGTTTCGAATTCTTAATGCCAGCAAAGGCGCGGCGGTTCGTGCAACTCGTGCGCAAGCTGACAGAGTGCTTTATCGACAGGCAATTCGCCGCCGATTAGAAAACCAACCGAATCTAAGCTTATTTCAACAGGCGGTAAACGATTTCACTTTAGAGGGCAACCGGGTTACTGGGGTTGTTACTCAGCTGGGGATTAAATTTTTTGCCGATACTGTAGTATTAACTGCTGGGACGTTTCTTGCTGGCCTTGTACACGTTGGGTCAAATAATTTTCAGGCCGGCCGCGCAGGAGACCCCTCATCAAATACGCTTGCGAGTCGTTTGCGGGAAATGGATTTGGCTGTCGGAAGATTAAAAACGGGCACCCCCCCGCGTATTGATGGCCGTTCCATAGATTATTCGGTTCTGACGGAACAGCCTGGTGACAGCCCTGTTCCATCTTTCTCATTTTTAGGTGCTGCTTCTCAGCATCCTGCTCAGTTGTCTTGCTGGATAGCCTCTACTAATGAACGCACTCACAATATTATTCGTGCCGGATTAGACCGGTCGCCTTTATATACGGGTACGATAGAAGGGGTTGGTCCTCGGTACTGCCCTTCCATTGAAGATAAGGTCGTGCGGTTTTCTGATAAATCGGCGCATCAGATTTTTTTAGAGCCGGAAGGTCTTAATACCAACGAGATTTATCCTAATGGCATTTCTACAAGCTTGCCATTTGATCTACAGGTTGATTTGGTGCGTTCCATTAAGGGGTTAGAAAAAGCACACATAACCAGTCCAGGATACGCGATTGAATATGATTACTTTGATCCGCGGGGGCTTAGAAGCTCACTTGAAACTAAGGCTATTGAGGGGCTATTTTTCGCCGGACAAATCAACGGAACGACAGGCTATGAAGAGGCGGCGGCACAAGGTTTGTTGGCAGGGATTAATGCCGGGCGCAAGTCACAGGGGCAAGATGGATGGTGTCCGCGGCGCGACGAAGCCTATCTTGGGGTATTGGTAGACGACCTAATTACACGTGGAGTGACGGAGCCGTATCGAATGTTTACTAGCCGAGCAGAGTATCGTTTGCAATTGCGGGAAGATAATGCTGATTTACGCTTGACTGAAATTGGACGTGAGCTTGGAGTTGTTGAGGACGCCCGTTGGGCAGCGTTTCAGTCTAAGCGTGAGGCAATTAGTGGTGAACAGAAAAGATTAAAAAAGATTTTTATTGGCCCAAATGTCGGGATAGGGAGCGTTTCGGAGGAGGAAATGACCCGAGTATTGGGCGGCCCTATTGAACGAGAGTTTTCCCTATATGAGTTGTTGCGCCGACCTGACGTAACCTATAAGAAATTAATGTCACTGTCAGGGTCTGAGGAAGTTGCTATTGATATCAAGGTATCAGCTCAGGTTGAAATTCAGGCGAAATATTCTGGTTATATTGAAAAACAAAAAGCCGAGGTAGAGCGTAATAAATATTATGAAAAGATGGTTTTGCCTCAGGAGTTTGATTATCAGTCCGTACGGGGTCTTTCTAATGAGGCGCAGCAAAAATTAAATCAGCATAAACCAGAGACATTGGGCCAGGCAGCACGGATCTCTGGAATTACCCCGGCGGCAATTTCGTTATTGTTGGTACATTTGAAGCGTGGCTTTGTAGAGCAGAAAGAAAAGAATAAAAAAGAGCGTGAATCTAGAATCACAGCTGGCTGAGGGGGTTGCTGCACTGGGGGTTTCCCTTCCAGAAGGATCTGCAGTTCGTTTGCTGCAGTATCTAAAATTGGTTGAGAAATGGGGCAAAGTATACAACTTGACATCGGTACGTAAGCCGGAAGAAATGTTAAGTCGACATCTTCTTGATAGCTTGGCTGTTTTACCGCATATTGAAGGGCCCTTAGTTGCAGATGTGGGTAGTGGAGCGGGTTTGCCTGGAATCCCTTTGGCTCTAGCACGGCCTGACTGGCATGTGGCTTTGTTTGAAAGCAATCAAAAGAAAGCAGTATTTTTACAGCAAGCTCGAATTGAGTTGGATTTGAAAAATATTGAGGTAATTGGAGAGCGAGTTGAAGGCTATAGTCCAAAGGAAAAGTTTGACACAGTTATCTCTCGGGCCTTTTCCAGTCTTTCTGTTTACGTCCAGCTGGCAGGACACCTGTGCAAAGAAGATGGCAAAGAGGGCGCGATAGTGGCAATGAAAGGAGAAAGCCCTGAAGAAGAGCTGAAGCAAATCCCAGAACAATTTGCTGTAAATAAGATATTTCCGGTTGTTGTTCCAAGCCTTAATGCAAAGAGACATCTTGTCTTTATTAAAAGAAAATAATTTTGTGGCATATAATTGCCAATTTATGGCAACCAAGATTTGGGAGAGGGTTTAGTGGCAAGAGTTTTGGCAATAGTAAACCAGAAGGGTGGAGTGGGAAAAACCACAACGAGTGTAAATTTAGCAGCAAGTCTTGTGGCCGCTAAGCGCAAGGTGCTGCTGGTTGATCTGGACCCGCAGGGCAATGCGACGATGGGGAGTGGCGTAGATAAAAGAGCGCTACAGAGGACGGTTTACCATGCCTTAGTTAGTAATCAATGTATAACTGATATTCGTATAACCACAACAAGCGGGAAGTATGATCTAATTCCTGCAAATCGTGATCTGGCCGGCGCTGAGATTGAAATGGTGGGGCTCCAGCGGCGTGAAATGCGATTGAGAGAGTCACTAGAAAAAATTAAAAATGAATATGATTTCATTCTTCTAGATTGCCCGCCTGCGCTTAGCTTACTAACGCTTAATGGTTTGTGTGCAGCAAGTGCCGTGATGATTCCAATGCAATGTGAATATTATGCATTGGAAGGGTTAAGTGATCTAGTTAATACTATAAAAAAAGTGCGTGTCAGTCTGAATCCGGCTCTAGAGATTGAGGGTTTGTTGCGGACAATGTTTGACCCAAGAAGCTCGCTGACGCGACAGGTGTCTGATCAATTAAGGGATCATTTTGGCGCCAAAGTTTACCGTACGGTAATTCCGCGTAATGTTCGGCTGGCAGAAGCACCAAGCTTTGGTAAGCCAGGTTTGTACCACGACAGACTGTCTAAGGGATCACAAGCATATCTTGCGCTGGCCGGGGAGATTTTGAACAGGTCTTCCGCCAATGTGCCGTCAATTTAAGATTACTTTTTGAGGTAGGCTAATTCATGGCTGTGGCGTAAAAAATAAGCGAGGTAAAAAATGGCAAAACAAAAGGGGTTGGGAAGAGGGCTAGATGCGCTGTTTGACGGCGATAGCAATCTTAATACAATCGGAGGGGCGTTACAGAATCTAAAAATATCTGTTTTGCAGCCAGGAAAATATCAGCCACGCACCAGTATGGATAAAGAGCCATTGGCAGAGCTTGCTGAGTCTATTAAGACGCGCGGAGTTATGCAGCCCATATTAGTGCGCCAAATTTCAGGGGGAAATTACGAAATTATTGCAGGTGAGCGGCGTTGGCGAGCAGCTCAAATGGCGGGGCTCCAAGAAGTTCCAGCGCTGATTCGAGAAGTAGATGATGATGCGGCATTAGCAATGTCACTAATTGAAAATATTCAGAGAGAAGATTTAAACCCATTAGAAGAGGCTTTAGGGATTCAGCGGTTGATTAAAGAGTTTGGCATGACGCATCAGGCTGCAGGTGAGGCTTTAGGTAGTTCGCGTAGCGCTATCTCAAACTTATTGCGGTTATTAAGTTTACCGGCATCAGTACAAAAGCTTATGATGCAGGGAAGGCTCGATATGGGTCATGCGAGAGCCCTGTTAGCGCTTTCTTCCGCAAAACAAATTGAGGCCGCAAATTTAGTAGCAAATAAGAAGCTTTCTGTGCGTGAAACAGAGGTGCTCGTGGGCCGAATGACCAGTACGCTGTCTTCAAAAAAATTTCCAGATCATGATATCCTCGGCGAAGAACACGGTTATCAACCAAAAGGAAGCAAATGGAAATGGGTGCTGGATCCTATTGATGGAACACGTAGTTTTGTGGCCGGAATGCCA
>JAAZZR010000018.1 GCA_014237605.1 Nitrosomonadaceae bacterium
TCAGAGTGGGCTAGAAACTAAGAAATAATTGGACAGATAAATAAGACTACAAACCATTAGTTGTGTTGTTTTTAGTTTGAAATAGGGCGCAGCGCCCTATTTTTTTGGCACATCTTTTTTTCATTTATCTAGGCATTCAAGGTAGATTGATGCATCCGGTGCAGATTGGTTACGTTGTGCTTGCCACAACATTTCAGCAAGGCACTCCATAATTTGGTGCATTGTTTTGTGCTCATCTTTATTTTTCTTTTGTAAGCGGTTAAACTTTTCTTTAATTCCAGAAGGCTGGTCGATAGAGAGCTGCTCTTTGATAGCAATATGCATACTCATATGAAGAAATGGGTTAGTGTTTCCCATTTCAGGTGGGTAGTCTTTATCATGATATCTCTCCGTATCATCTAATATGGAATGATATTCCGGATGTAATAGAATAATATTAAGTGCAATTTTTTCCATATCAGAAAGTAATTCCTGGTGGTGATACTTGTGCCAAGTATCAAAGAAAAATTGACGTGACTGATGCCTAGATAATTTATACATTCAAGGTTTTTCTTTTAAATTTTAGGAACCTATTCTCAAAGTTTTTTCTCTTTAAAATCGCACATATCCTCAATGATGCACTTTGTGCATTCAGGCTTCCGTGCTTTACATACGTATCGTCCATGCAGGATTAGCCAATGATGGGCATCCTGATGAAACTGTTTCGGTACAAATTTTAGAAGTTTGAGCTCCACCTCTGATACATTCTTTCCTGTTGCAAGACCGGTTCGGTTAGATATTCGAAAAATGTGAGTATCTACTGCAATGGTTGGTTTGCCAAATGCAGTATTTAGGATTACGTTAGCAGTTTTGTGTCCTACACCAGGTAGTTTTTCCAGTTCTTCCCTAGTCTGTGGCACAGAGCTATTATGATTTTGTATAAGAAGATTGCAAGTTGCTAAAATATTTTTTGCTTTGGTTTTATATAGGCCGATACTCTTAATATATTTTTTTAGTTCGATTTCTCCAAGAGAGAAAATTTTTTCCGGTGTATTGGCTTTTTGAAAAAGAATCTTTGTTGCAATATTTACACTCCTATCAGTCGCTTGAGCGGACAGCACTACTGCTATCAGAAGTTCAAATGGCGTTTTATAGACTAGTTCAGTAGCCGGATTTGGATTAGCTGCCTTAAGGCGGGAAAATATCTCAAACCGTTTGGATGAATTCATATTTAACAGCTGAAGTATTATCTAATATAAGTGATTTATATCAGACTATTCAGTTCTATTGAGTTATTTTTGGTTTCGGCATAGATTTTATAGCCGAAATATAATTAGAGGGCTTAAATTTTTCTACTTGTTTCGTAAATTTATTAGCTTTGTCTTTTTTTTCACGTTCCAACCTTTTTATTCTTCGTTCATATCGCATTCGTAAGTGATCGGATGATTTCTTTTTGAATTTATTTCCATATTTAAGACCTTTGTCACCCGCTATATAAGGATCATCAACCTTATTTTTATGTGGAATGATTATTATGCAATCAACTGGACATGGAGCTATACAGAGTTCACACCCAGTACACTCTGGAGCAATTACTGTATGTAATTTTTTAGACGCGCCGACAATGGCATCTACTGGACATGCTTGAATACAAAAGGTACAGCCTATACAAGTTTCTTCGTCTATAAGTGCAACTGACTCTGGTTTAGGTAGCCCATGCTTGGTATTTAGAGGCTTGGGCTCTACTCCTAGTAGAGCAGCTAACTTCTGTATACCTTCTTCATTACCAGGCGGACACTGATTAATATCAGCAAGACCCCCTGCAATTGCTGTGGCATATGGTTTGCAACCGGAGAAGCCACACTTTCCACATTGAGTTTGCGGTAATATTGAATTAATTTTCTCTATCAGCATTTTTCTGTAGGGCTATAGTCTTTTATTTACAAGCAACCTTAATTGCATTACGTACTAATTCTGGGCCCTGATAAATTAACCCCGTGTATATTTGTATCAAACTGGCTCCTGCATCAATTTTCTCTTGTGCGTCAGATGCGCACATAATGCCACCTACACCGATGATAGGCACAGTGCCTTTAAGTACAGCATGTAATTGACGAATGATGTTGGTGGAAATTTTTGTAAGTGGAGAACCACTTAACCCACCAGTTTCCTCTGAGTTAGGAAGATTCTCTACTTCGCTACGCGATAGAGTTGAATTAGTGGCTATAACGCCATCAATTTTGTGCTTAATAAGAAGCATCGCAATTGATGTCACTTGTGTTGAATTAAGATCAGGCGCGATCTTTATAACTAAAGGGGTATATTTTCCATGCTCGTTTGTCAGTTTAATTTGTTCAGATTTTAGTGTGCTTAATAAGTGATCAAGTTCTTCAGAATTTTGTAATACTCTAAGATTTGGGGTATTAGGAGAGGAAATATTGATCACGATGTAACTTGCATAGCAATACACTTTTCGCATACATTCCAAGTAATCATCACAAGCTTTTTCCATTGGAGTATCATAATTTTTACCAATATTTATTCCAAGAATACCTTGGTAATTTGCTTTTTCAATATTATGTACAACAGCATCTACACCATCATTATTGAAGCCTAATCGATTAATTATTGCATTGGCTTGCGTGATTCTGAATAAACGTGGTTTAAGGTTTCCAGACTGAGGGCGAGGTGTAACGGTACCAATTTCAATGAAACCAAACCCAAATGTAGCAAGTGCATTGATATACTCTCCATTTTTGTCTAGCCCCGCAGCTAGTCCAATGGGATTCGGGAAATCAAGGTCCATAATATTATGATGCTCACAGTCAATTGAACGGTTTTTGAGTAACCTGAATTGGTGGGCATATTTAATCGCACACAACGTGATTCGGTGCGTAGTCTCAGGATCGAGTTTAAAGAGTAGTGGCTTTAGTAGGGAATAGAGCATAGTTCTAATTCTAACCTGAAAAGTTGATTGAATCTCTTAGAGTAGTGATTTTGTTACGCTCTTACCAAATTATAAGAGATAATTGTTCTATTTTTCCTCTATCTGATTTAAGTAAGAATATTTATGAAAACATCAATACTCCCAATTATTGTTTTTTACCTTCTAGGTAGCGGATTTGTCTATGCAGAAACCGAATTAAATGATCTTAATGAGAAAGTAGAAACATTATATTTCCAGGGTAATTATGTGGGGGCGATCAGAGTAGCTAAAATGGCTCTGAAGATTGCAGAGAGAGACTTTGGCCAAGATCATTTTAATGTTGCTGCAAGTTTAAATAATCTCGCAGAATTATATCGCGCACAAGGGCAGTATGCTATGGCAAAGCCGCTCCTTAGGCGTGCACTTTTAATTAATGAAAATGCTCTTGGGCCGGATCATATTGATGTAGCTATGAACTTAAATAATCTTGCACTTCTACTTCACGCACAGGAGCAATATACAGAGGCAGGATCTTTACATAAGCGCGCGCTCGAAATTAAAGAAAAAATCCTTGGCTCAGATCATTCTGATGTGGCAATAAGTCTAAATAATTTAGCTGCTTTATATTCTACTGAGAAAGGGTATAAGGAGGCAGAGAAGCTTTACAAACGCGCAATGTTCATTAATGAGAAAGTTTATGGGTTAGGTCACCTGAGCGTTGCCACAAGCCTAAATGGGTTGGCTGTACTTTATGAGGAACAGGGGAAATATGAGAAAGCAGAACCATTATATAGGCGTGCATTAATAATTGTTGAGAAGGAGCTTGGGCCAGAGCATCCTACTGTAGCAGCAAGTCTAAATAACCTCGCATCATTGTATTCTATCCAAATGCTATATTCTCAGGCGAGACCACTTCTTAAACGTGCTTTAAAAATTTGGGTAAAGACGCTTGGTCCTGAACATCCTGATGTGGCTACCGGTCTTGAAAATTTAGCGCAGCTACAGCGTAAGACTCATCAAGATGAAGAGGCAGTCTTAACGGAGAAGAATGCAGCTAAAATTCGGGCTGTGATTCGGTGACAAAGAACTGAAGTGTTGATGAAGATGAGTCATTTAATAGATTTCGTATCAAAGCTCCATTTTTCTATTTGATGATGACTTACCGATTTTTTTAGTATGTGACTAAATTCTTTTCTTGGAATTTCACGTGCTCCAAATGAAGCAAGATGAGTGGTCTTCATTTGGCAATCAATCATGCTGTATTTCCATTTTTGCAACTGCCTTACTAAGTGTACAAATGAAATTTTAGATGCATTGTCAATTTGGGAAAACATTGATTCACCAAAAAATACTTTACCTTGGGAAATACCATACAAGCCACCTTTCAGCTTGCCGTCTATCCAGGTTTCAACCGAATGCGCTAACCCCATTTCATGTAGTGTTGTGTATGCTGAGATCATATTTGGATGAATCCATGTTCCAACCTGGCCTTTACGTGGAGCAGCACAGGAATGTATAACCTCATTAAAGGCGCTATCAACGCGGATTTCATAGTCTCCTTTTTTTAAGATCTTATGTAAGGAGCGTGAAACTTTAAGTTCAGTGGGAAACAAAACCATACGTGGGTCAGGGCTCCACCATAAAATTGGCTCATTCTCATTAAACCATGGAAAAATACCGGAGCGATATGCTTGGATTATACGCTCTGGTGAAAGGTCTCCACCAGCTGCAAGCAAACCATTAGGCTCAACAAGGGCATCTTCTAAAGGGGGAAAAAATAAGCGGGATGTCAGCCAAAAAGGCATGAGAATATTATACGAGAAGGAATAATTTATTGATTTTACCTTTATTTTAAAGTTTCTGGGTTAATGCTCGTTACATGGTATAAAGTTTTATAAAATATAGAAAAAAATAGAAAATTAGAGGAAAATAGAGTTGTATTTTTATTTATCAAATTCTAAGTAATAGTAATCAAAAAAATAAGAGAACAATATGGATGAATTTTCTAATCAAATAGCAGGCTATTTTACTGAAGTGCCAGGGTGGCCCTTTGTTTTAATTATTTTCGCTCTCATATGTGCCGGATTATTTGAAATTTATAATCGGAAACGTCATGCGCGCGCTGTCAATAAATTTCGTTTATCTATTCATTCAATATTATCTGATTTATACCCAGAGCCTATTAATTGGCCTAAAAATATAGACGTATACTTATGTGAAAAATTACCTGCAATGCAGGGGGCAATTGAGGAATTTAGATATAGAGTGCCTCAAGAGGATATACCTAAATATAATAAAGACTGGCATAGCTACTATAAATTTTGCGACGAAATAACTGACGATAGTTGTAATGCAGAAGATCCAAACTCTAGTGAAGTATCACAAAAACAGATTTTTCATACACTTGTTTCTAATATTTTAAGTCACGGGAAATAGATTTCTCTGATTTTCTCATAGTTTTAATTGTGTATATAATTCTGAAATGTAGATCTATATATTAATGTTATATAAATGTTATCTGTATTTGGAAGAGAAACTACTGTTACTAATTCAGATTAGTATGTCGGAGTGATTGCCTACAATAAGTACGAAGAGAAATGTCTACATTAACCACATCTACTGCCTGGCTATCATTGCAGGATCACCAGCCAGTTATGGCAAAGCAGGATTTACGCGAACTATTCGCTCAAGACTCCCAAAGGTTTAAGAATTTTTCATTGAAATTTAATGATATTTTAATGGATTATTCAAAGCATCCGATTAATCAGAATACGATTAATTTATTGTTAACACTTGCTCGACAGCAGGGTTTAGAGAAAAAAATATCAGAGATGTTTTGTGGTAGAAGGGTAAATTTCTCGGAGGATCGTGCGGCCCTCCATTTTGCTTTGCGACGGGAAGACGCCTTGATAATAGATGGTGTGGACATCATGCCTGAGGTCCATGATGTATTAACGAAAATGGAGAGGTTTACATCCTCTATTAGGAATGGCGAACGTAAGGGTTACTCAGGGAAGGCTTTTACTGACATCGTAAGTATTGGAATTGGCGGTTCTAATTTAGGACCGGTAATGGTAACTGAAGCACTTAATCCTTATAGTGCAAGTCACATTTCTTCACACTTTATTTCTAATATTGATGGTACTCAGCTATCGACGATTTTAAAAAAGTTAGATCCAGAAACGACACTATTTATTATCGCTTCTAAGACTTTTACCACACAAGAAACTATGGCTAATGCACATTCTGCCCGCAAGTGGTTTCTAGCCCAAGGCGGTTGTGAAAAGGATGTCCAAAACCATTTTGTTGCAGTCTCTACAAATCGTATGGAAGTAGAGAAATTCGGAATTAATGCAGACAATATATTTAAGTTCTGGGACTGGGTAGGTGGAAGGTATTCATTGTGGTCAGCAATTGGCTTGCCTATTGCACTTAGTATTGGCATGGAAAATTTTTATTTATTACTAAAGGGTGCCAGAGAGATAGACCAGCACTTCATTGACGCCCCCATGGAAAGAAATCTGCCAGTTATACTTGGACTTATTGGAATCTGGCAAATTAATTTTTTTGGAGCCAAATCCCATGCAGTTTTGCCTTATGACCAATCTTTGCATCGTTTTCCAGCTTACCTGCAACAGTTGGAGATGGAAAGTAGCGGTAAACGGATAGATCGTAATGGCAATGAAGTGGATTATAGTACGGGAGCTGTAGTGTGGGGGGAGCCTGGAACAAATGGCCAGCATGCTTTCTACCAATTACTGCACCAAGGAACACAAATTATTCCGGCAGACTTTCTGATTCCCTGTATAAGTCACAACCCCGTGGGTGATCAACATCGTTTGTTGATTGCTAATTTCATTGCGCAGACTGAGGCAATGATGCGAGGCAAGAGAAAAACTGAAGTTTGTGAGGAATATGAGGTGGAATTGCCCAAAAAAAGTGCTATAGAGGATTCATTCAAAAAAACAATCCCACATAAGGTCTTCCCTGGAGGACGGCCTACTACATCCATTCTATTTAAAAAACTAGATCCTAAAACATTGGGGTCTCTTATTGCACTTTATGAACACAAGGTATTCGTACAGAGTGTAATTTGGAACACAAATCCATTTGATCAATGGGGTGTCGAACTTGGGAAACAGCTTGCAGGAAAGATTTTAGGTGAGCTGGATAATAAAATACAAATAACTTCTCATGATTCTTCTACAAATGGGCTCATTAACTATTTCAAGGAAAACCGTTAGAAATAGTTACTCCATTAGATATGCGAACACTATCCCTGGTAATGTTCTATAAATGAGGCTGTATCCTTCAGCTTATTCTTGTCTAATAAAATGCTCACGGTAGTATTTTAATTCTGTAATGGAATCGTAAATATCTGCTAAAGCTTCATGTTTTCCCTGTTTAGTCAAACCTGCCAAAATTTCTGGCTTCCAGCGCTTAACTAGTTCTTTAAGTGTACTTACGTCCAGATTCCGGTAGTGAAAGTGCGCCTCTAATTTTGGCATCGTACGAGCCAGAAAACGTCGATCCTGACAGATAGTACTCCCACACATCGGAGAAATGCTTGGTGGGACATATTTTTCCAAAAAAGTAAGCATGTCTCTTTCAACCTGATCTTCATTCAGTTTGGATGCTTTTACTTTATCAATTAAACCAGATTTTGAATGGGTAGATGTATTCCATTTATCCATATTATCAAGCACCGAATCTGACTGATGGACTGCCAGAACGGGCGCTTCTGCCACTACATTTAATTGAGAATCGGTTATTACTAAGGCCACTTCTAAGATACGGTCACTATCAGGTAGAAGACCACTCATTTCCATATCAATCCAGATGAGGTTATTGTTATTTACTTGTGCCATAATAAAAGAGTAAGCCAGAATTGTTAATTTGCAATTGTGTCATATCATTAGCTATCAGTCACTTTTTGACTTTATTTTCCATGTGCCACCATTTTTAATTATGCCAATATTTACTGTTATATTTCTACTCGCTTTAGTGTGTGCTGTTTCAATCAGAGTCTGGTTAGCTACAAGGCATATTCGATATGTCCATATGCACCGGAATAGTGTTCCTGAGAATTTCTCTTCCCAAGTTAATCTTGATTCACATCAAAAAGCAGCTGATTACACCTGTGCTAAGACTCGTTTAAGCTATGCCAATATTTGCCTAGACACGTTATTGCTATTGATGCTAACTCTTGGAGGAGGGCTAAATGTTCTTAATTTCTTCTGGTCCAATCTGTTTAGTGATCCTCTGTTACAAGGCATGATATTTATTCTAGGTACAGTTTTGTTAATGGGGTTTGTAGAAATACCAGTTAATTACTACCGTACTTTTGTTATTGAGAAAAAATTTGGTTTTAATAAAATGACTCGTACCATGTTTTTTGTAGACATTATTAAGCAAGGTTTGCTGGGGATATTACTTGGACTGCCTCTTTTATTTGGGGCTCTATGGTTAATGGAAAAAACAGGTGCTAACTGGTGGCTGTATG
This sequence comes from Nitrosomonadaceae bacterium, assembly GCA_014237605.1. Taxonomy (GTDB): domain Bacteria; phylum Pseudomonadota; class Gammaproteobacteria; order Burkholderiales; family Nitrosomonadaceae; genus BJGV01. The sequence goes on from JAAZZR010000018.1 coordinate 8,409, forward strand.
TCTGGTTGATGTGGGTAGGTTTTAATCTGATTATATTGTCTGTTTACCCTACTTGGATCGCTCCCATTTTTAATAAATTTACTCCACTAGAAGATGCCTCGCTCAAAGCACGTATAGAACAATTAATGCAGAAATGCGGATTCAAATCGAGTGGTTTATTTGTTATGGATGGGTCTCGGCGGAGTAGTCATGGAAATGCTTATTTCACAGGTTTTGGTAAAAATAAGCGGATTGTGTTTTTTGATACATTACTTTCGCACCTCAATCCACCAGAGATAGAAGCAGTATTGGCCCACGAATTAGGACATTTTAAACGGAATCATGTTATTAAGCGTATTCTTTTGACTTTTACTATGAGCTTGGTTTTTTTATGGTTGCTGGGTTACTTAATGAACCAGGATTGGTTTTATCAGGGGTTAGGTGTATTTTCCTCAAATGAGACTCTGGCTAATATTTCCTCTCCTTCAACTGCAATGGCATTATTGTTATTTTTCTTAGTAATGCCTACATTTACTTTCTTATTTCAGCCACTATCAAGTTTATATTCGAGGAAGCATGAATTTGAGGCTGATGCCTATGCAGTAGAGAAGGCATCTGCTAACGACCTTATTCAGGCGCTTGTGAAGCTATATCAAGATAATGCCGCAACACTTACTCCTGATCCGCTTCATTCTGCATTTTATGATTCCCATCCACCTGCTTCGGTAAGAATAGCGCGTTTACAAAACTTAGCGCATAATTAACTTTATAGAAAGCAGGCAATAAAAATTTTTTATTACCCAACTTACAGGAGTAATAATGGCAATCTCTATCAATACTCTTGCGGCTAAACAATGTAAGTCGTGTGAAGGAAACGTGCCGCCACTTTCAACTGTGGAAATTGAAGAAATGTTGTATCAGCTTGATGGGTGGGAGCTTTTTGATGGGTTGATAGTAAAGACTTATAATTTTAAAAATTATTATGAGGTTATGGCTTTTGTTAACACAGTGGCATGGATATCTCATCGTGAGGATCACCACCCTGATATAGCATTGGGTTACAATAAATGCCGAGTAGAATATATAACCCATTCAACAGGTGGCTTGTCTGAGAACGATTTCATTTGTGCAGCAAAGATTGATGTTTTATTTAAGGTTTGAATCTGGCACCTGACTCTTTACCCGTACTACCTGTTAGAGGACAAATAGTTGCTGCATTTGGCAGGCAGTATTTGGTCGAGATTGCTAATGGAGAGGTTCTTTCCTGCGTACTGCGTGGAAAAAAAAGTGGTGTGGTTTGTGGTGATCAGGTTCAGGTTAAGTGTACTACAGTTGGTCAGGGCGTGATCGAAGCTATTTCTCCTCGTAATACACTGATATATCGCAGTAATACTATCCGTAAAAAACTTATTGCTGCCAATATTACTCAAATTATTATTGTAATTTCTGCTGTACCTAGTTTTGATGAGGATCTGGTTAATCGTTGTCTCGTTACTGCCGAGAATCAGAATATTAAGGCCTTAATTGTTCTTAACAAGACTGATCTTATTAATCCTACGCGTGACGTATTGCCCAAGCTCTCACTTTATCAAAAGATAGGATATACCTTGGTACGACTAAGTGCAGAAAAAGATATCACACCTATTTTGCCATATTTACAAGGCCATCTAAACGTTTTAGTTGGTCAGTCTGGAATGGGAAAATCAACTCTTATCAATGCCCTTATTCCGGATGCCGACCGCGCTACTGCTAAAATTTCTAATACACTTGATAGTGGGCGACATACAACTACACACGCTCAGCTTTATCATCTGGATAAGAATACACATATTATTGATTCCCCTGGAATTCAGGAGTTTGGTTTACACCATATTAGTAATACAGATCTGGCATGGGGGTTCATAGAATTTCATCCGTATATTGGAAGATGTAAGTTTAGTGACTGTCTCCATATAAATGAGCCGAATTGTGCGCTTGATAGGGCTGTCCAAGAGAATAAAATAGATCCACGCCGTCTTGGGTTTTACCGCAGGCTAATTGCTCACAAAATGTAGTAATATTTTATTAGTCAACACTACGTGCAAATATCCCTTGGATATGTCGAGCATTATTACCTTCAATAGCATTGATGGCCTCGATCTGTTCAGGGGAGGCCTCCATAATATGTTTAAACACAAACCATTGTACCGTTTGAGTGTATGGTGGTGTTGTTAGAGATCCTGGGTAATGATAGAAATTTTTTACATCATTTAATTCTTTGCTATCTAGCAAGTCACCCAGTTTCACTGCTCCTATTTCTACGGGAGCTAATGTATGTTCAGCCTTGGGTATCTTGTTTAAAAATTCATCAAGAAATTTATTGTTCTTGCCTTCTTTAAATAAAATACCAATTACTAGATAGCTTGGGGTGGTATTTTTGTCTTTAAGTGGTGTTGTGGAGACAATATGCATCTCCATCGGAAAAGTCATCCCGTCAACCAAGTGCTCGGAAGGAGTATGGAAATGCATTTGCTTAAAATCATATTTTATCTCTTCATAAGACACTGTGCTGCCGGCTTTAAAATCTAGTTGTACAGTGTAGCCTAGGTTCTCAACAGCTTTAATTTCATCTTTGTAATTAAGAGTTATTTGATGACCGTTGCTTGCCTTCTCTTTGAAAGAACGAATATTAATTGGGGACTGCATATGGCCATGACCTAATTCAGGCTGGATATAAAGTCCTGCCTCTTTATCGGGCGAATCAGAAACGTCAACAATATCCTTAATTTGTTGGTTGGCACAGGATGTTAGTAATAGTGACGAACATAAGAATAGTAGTGATGTGATAATTCTTGACATAAAGTTATTTCCTACCAGATAGTTAAATTATGAATGATATTTTTTACTAAGAGAATGAACCGCGTTAATCAGGGTCAACGCACTTTCAGGGGGGGTGAACTGAGAGATGCCGTGACCAAGGTTAAATACGTGTCCGCTGCCACTACCATAGTCCTTGAGAATTTTTTCTACTTCAGTAGTGATTACTTCAGGTGTTGAGAATAGTATTGCTGGATCAAGGTTGCCCTGTAACGCAACCTTATGCCCTACACGATTACGTGCTTCAGCAATATTTATGGTCCAGTCCAGTCCTAATGCATCACAGCCACTTTCAGCAATACTTTCTAACCAAAGCCCGCCACCTTTAGTAAAGACAACGCTGGGAATGCGTTCGCCATCATGCTCACGTTTCAGCCCTGTTAATATTTGTTTCATATACCGCAAAGAGAATTCTTGATAGGCAGAGTGCGACAGTACTCCTCCCCAAGTATCAAAAATCATAACAGCTTGTGCACCAGATTCAATCTGTGCATTTAGGTAATTGGTCACTGATTGTGCAGTGATATCTAAAATATGGCGCAGCAAGTCAGGCCGCTTATAAAGCATTGTTTTAATTTGGCGAAAATCAGTCCCACCACGTCCTTCTATCATATAGCAGGCAAGCGTAAACGGGCTTCCAGAAAAGCCAATTAATGGAACTTGATTGTCCAGGGTTTTACGAATTTGTGAAACCGCATCCATCACGTATTTTAAATGTAAAGCAGGATCTGGTGCTGTGAGTGAACGAATTTCCTTTTCCTCACGTAAAGGGCGTTCAAATTTAGGTCCTTCGCCTTCTGCAAAATACAGACCGAGCCCCATTGCATCAGGGATAGTGAGAATATCAGAGAACAAGATTGCTGCATCCAGTGAGTAACGCTCTAGAGGCTGCATGGTTACTTCTGTGGCAAAGTCCGGATTCTTGCATAACGAAAGAAAATCGCCGGCACGAGCTCGTGTTTTGTTGTATTCGGGAAGATAGCGCCCAGCTTGGCGCATCATCCACACTGGGGTGTATTCAGTAGGTTGTTTAAGTAGTGCTCTCAGTAGCGTATCATTTTTTAATTTTGTCATTTGGATGCTTATAAGAGTATTATTTTTATTAAATGTCGGCTTCTAGAAGAAGCAACTGCTATTTTAAATAGTTTAATTGACGTGGAAATGAAAGATGGAAGTGGCTCTATTATATATGTTTAAACTTTCTTCACTTCTATTTCAAAGTGAAGAATGTTATCAGTAATTCTTCTTTCCGCATACTTTCGAACAGAATAAATTGTTATAACAGTCAATATGAGGAAAGCTAAATTAATAATTGATTATTAATTTAGCTTTCCTCAATTGTAAATAGTCTTCTATATTCTCTAATTGCATATCGATCAGTCATGCCTGCAATATAGTCCGTAATTGCCTGATATTTATTTTTATGAGATTTTTCTTGGTATTTTAGTGGGAGTAATCTGGGGTCTTCACTAAATATATTAAATAGCATTTTTACTGTATGTTGTGCTTTGTTGCTCATACGGGCTACTTTGAAATGTTGATAAAGATTATTTCGTAGGAATGTTTTTAGCTCTTGCTGTTCTTTCTTGGTTTTTTCACTAAAACTAATCAGGTAGGGTGCTACCGAAACAGATTGTAAATTATCTGGCCGAATATCTTTGATATTAGCGGTACTTTGTTTGATCAGGTCTGATACAAGAGTATTGATCATGGAGCGAATTGTCTCATGTATGAGCCTTCGCCCTGATATTCTTGGGTAAAGTTTCTTTGACATAGCTAGGTGGCGGGAGAAAATACTAACTTCTTCTAATTCTTTCTGCGTAATTAAGCCGGAACGCAATCCATCATCAACATCATGATTATTATATGCTATTTCATCAGCAAGGTTAGTGAGTTGTGCTTCCAGAGATGGCCTCTGGTTTATTAGAAAGCGTGTACCTACATCACCTAATTTTCTGGCATTTTTTTTAGCGCAATGTTTTAGTATGCCTTCACGGGTTTCGAAACAAAGGTTTAATCCGTCAAATGCACCATATCGTTCCTCCAATATATCTACCACACGTAACGACTGCAAATTGTGTTCAAAGCCATTATGATCTTTCATACATTCATTTAGTGCTTCCTGACCGGCATGACCAAATGGAGTGTGGCCAAGATCATGTGCCAGAGCAATGGCTTCTACTAGGTCTTCGTTGAGCCGCAAACTACGTGCAACAGAGCGGCCAATTTGAGCCACCTCTAAGGAATGAGTTAGACGTGTGCGAAATAGATCACCTTCGTGGTTAACAAATACCTGTGTTTTATATTCGAGCCTTCTAAATGCAGAAGAATGAATTATACGATCTCGGTCACGCTGAAATTCACTTCGTCCTAGTGGAGGGTTCTCTTTTATATTGCGTCCACGAGAATTTTCAGGCGATACGGCATAGGTTGCTAAATCACTCATTGATAGAATACTCATTAAGCGTTTTAGTTAATATTTCTATGGGTACGTCAGAGCATACTGTGGCCTCACCAATACACTTAAGCAGCACGAAATGAATATTCCCTTTTTCCACTTTCTTATCCCGTGCCATTAGGTTTAAATATTTTTCGGTATCGAGGCCAGGAACAATAATAGGAAGCCCTGCTAGTAAGAATATTTCTTTAATGCGTTCAACCTCAGCATGCCCAATTAAATTCATGCGTTCTGATAATCTGGCAGCTAGCACAGTGCCTGCTGCTACAGCTTCGCCATGTAACCATGTGCCGTATCCCATTGCATTTTCAATTGCATGGCCAAAAGTGTGGCCTAAGTTGAGAATTGCTCTTACACCACGCTCACGTTCATCATCTGCCACAACTTCAACTTTATTCTTGCAACTACGTTCTATTGCCTCATCAAGTATTTTATGTTCTTTTGCCAAAAGCCTAGTCATATTTTTCTCGAGCCATTCGAAAAATACACGATCTCGGATTAATCCATATTTGATTATTTCAGCGATTCCACTTATAAATTCTCGCCTTGGTAAGGTGTCAAGAGTTGTGCTATCAGCCAATACCATACTAGGTTGATAGAATGCCCCGATCAAATTTTTCCCAAGATCATGATTAATACCTGTTTTGCCTCCCATTGAAGAATCGACCTGTGCTAATAATGTGGTTGGGATCTGTATAAGTGGTACTCCCCGCATATAAGTAGCTGCAGCAAATCCGGCAATGTCACCAATGACGCCCCCTCCCAAAGCAATAATTGTAGTATTGCGTTCACATTGATTTATTAGAAGAGAATCATAGATCTGGTTTAATGTTTTCCAGTTTTTATATTCCTCACCATCAGAAAGGATCACTGGAATTGAGTTGATCCCATTCTTTTCAAGCGTATCTGTAAGCCCGCTAAGGTATAGAGGTGCCACCGTGGTGTTAGTAACTATAGCAACTTTATTTTGCGCTATATATGGAAGTATGAGGTGGTGTTTTTTTAAAATATTGCTGCCAACATAAATTGGGTAGCTATGTTGGTCTAATTTTGTAGAAATGTCTGCGGGAATGATTTGCATTTTTATATTGATTTATATCAAGGTAATCTAAATAAGATTCTTCAATACTATATTGTTCTAATTAATCCGTAAGGGTATTTTTATTTAAGTTAATCTATTCTAAAGTAAGATTATCAAGTTTCTGGGTAAGATATTTTACCATTTGATGGACACTTAGACTCCCACTCTCAACAACAATATGTGCTGCTTCACAGTAGATAGGATCACGTTGATCATAAAGATCAGTAAGTTTAGCTTGAGGGTCTGTGGTTTGGAGTAACGGGCGATTTTTATCATGTCTAGTCCGGTGTAACAAATCATTAACTGTTGCCCGCAGATAAATAATTGTTCCTTTTTCCTTTATAAGCTTACGATTTTCTTCATTTATAATTATGCCGCCTCCTGTCGCTAGAACGATATTATCAATTTTTAATAATTCCCTTAGCATATCTGTTTCACGTTTACGGAAACCGGCTTCACCTTCTATCTCAAAAATTATAGGTATTTTGACACCAGTACGTTTCTGAATCTCGTGATCTGAGTCGATAAAAGTCTTATCTAAATGATTAGCTAGAGATTTTCCGATAGTAGTCTTCCCCGCACCCATCATTCCTATTAGAATAATAGTACTATCTGTATTTCCTTTTGTATGATTCATTTTCTGCATGGCTCTGCTAGGATCAGAATTCAATATGGTCAATTGTAGCGGAAAAGGTCTAGATTTATATTGATTTCTTTATTGAACATAGGTTAACTATCGTCAATATTATAAAAATAAATTTACACTATGATTTTAGATCTACATATTAGAATTTATTCGCCATGCTAGCTCGTTGGTTTTTTTGCATAGTAGGAGGGTCCTTTGCACTAGGCTTGCTGGGGGTCCTTTTAGTTATTTTTGCCGCACTTGTTACGCTACCAACACTCCCATCGCTTGATATCCTGATTGATTACAGACCAAAGATTCCTTTAAGGATTTATAGCGCAGAAGGCTTACTAATAGGGGAGTTTGGGGAAGAGCATCGAGATTTAGTAAAAATTGAAGCGGTACCAGAAAATCTCAAGCATGCGATTATTGCCGCTGAAGATGAACGTTTTTATCAGCATGGTGGAGTGGACTATTTAGGCGTGCTGCGCGCTGCGTATTCTAATCTTGCTACTGGGGTAGTACGACAAGGCGCGAGCACTATAACAATGCAAGTAGCGAGGAATTTCTTTTTAACTAGAAAGAAAACATTAACAAGAAAATTTAGCGAAGCTTTGCTCGCATTTAAGATAGAGCAAAGCTTGAGTAAAGATAAAATTCTTGAGCTGTATATGAATCAGATTTATCTGGGTCAGCGATCCTATGGTTTTGCTTCCGCAGCTCGAGTTTATTTTGGAAAAAAACTTAATTACATTAGTGTTGCTGAGTCCGCTATGCTGGCTGGGTTGCCTAAAGCTCCTTCCCGTTACAATCCAGTGGTAAATCCAGCGCGAGCCAAATCACGCCAGCTGTATGTATTGAGGCGTATGGCAGAGCTAGATTTTATTTCTGATTTGGAATTTAAGGAAGCAAAAAAACAGGAATTACAAGTAGTTTACAAGAAACATCAATCACGAGAATTCCCTTTACGTGCTAATTATGTCGCTGAAATGGTGCGACAGGAGATTTATGAGCGTTATAAAGAAGAAACTTATACTAAGGGTCTCAGGGTCTATACAACGGTAAGACAGCTTGACCAGGAAGCAGCTTACGAGGCTGTACGTCAGGGTGTGATGAGACATGATAAACGTCATGGATATCGTGGTCCTGAGGGATTTATTAAGTTGCCTGAAGATTCTGATCAGAATGAAGTGCTGGATGAAGCTCTTATAGGAGTTTCGGTTAGCGATGGTATTCATGCTGCGGTAGTGCTAGCTGTAAATTCTAAAATGGTTCGTGCATACCGTAAAGGCGGGGAAACAATAGAAATTGTAGGTGATGGTTTGAGCTTCGTTGAAGAGTTTCTTAACAAGGCGAGTGTTGGTAAAAAGAATATACGACCAGGATCATTGGTCAGAGTAATAAAGAATGAAAAAGAAGAGTGGCATATTGTGCAGCTTCCTCAGGCTGAGGCGGCTTTGGTTTCAATGGACCCAGAAGATGGTGAGATTCGCGCATTGGTAGGAGGGTTTGATTTTAACCGTAATCAATTTAATCATATTACACAGGCTTTTCGTCAGCCAGGGTCAAGTTTTAAACCGTTCATTTACTCTGCATCGCTAGAGAAAGGCTTTACTCCGGCCACTGTTATAAATGATGCACCCATCTCTTTTACTGCCGAGGAAACGGGAAGCAAGGAATGGGAACCTAGAAATTATGCTGGCAAATTTGCGGGTCCTTTGCGGATGAGAGAGGCGCTTGCTAAATCAAAAAACTTGGTATCTATTCGTATTCTGCAAGCTATTGGAGCCCAATATGCTCAAGACTACATTACCAGATTTGGATTTAATCCTAAGCTTCACCCACCATACCTTCCGATGGCACTTGGTGCGGGCTCGGCTTCTCCAATGCAAATGGTTACAGGTTATGCGGCATTTGCAAATGGTGGTTTTCGTGTTGTTCCACATTTAATTCAAAGAATCGAAGATGAAAAGGGAAAAATACTAGAGCAAACAAAACCAGCGCTAGCTGGTGTGGATGCAAAACAAATAATAGACCCTCGTAATGCGTATCTTATGACTAGTATGCTTAAAGGTGTAGTGCAGAGAGGTACTGCGGTTAGAGCAAAGAGATTGGGACGCACTGATCTTGCTGGAAAAACTGGGACTACTAATAATTTTATTGATGCCTGGTTTTGTGGTTTTCAGACTAACCTGGTAGCGGTCTCATGGATTGGTCATGATATTCCTAAATCTCTTGGTAAAAGAGAAACAGGATCAAGTGCCGCCCTTCCTATTTGGATAAACTATATGGGAAAAGCTTTGAAGGATGTGCCTAAACTAAATAATACAAAATTTGATGGTATAGTTTTAGAGGAAATTACTCCCAAAGGTATAGTGGCAGCTAGAATTAATCCTGAAACAGGGTTTAGAGATAAAGATGGTGAAATTTTAGAATATTTCTTTCAGGAGAATGTGCCTCCAGAGGCAGGTAGTAATTTTGGAGAAATGGAATCTTTTCTTCAGGAACATAATCTTCCTGAGGACAGTGATAGCTCAGAAAGAAGTGACCCAGAGAGAAGTGACTCAGAAGAAAGCGGTTCGGAAAGCACTTTCAAGTTTTTAGATTTTATTAAATGGAACTAATTTTTGGTGAAGCAATAGCCTGATTGTTGGTTCGGGGGAGAGGAGTGTTGAGTCTTCTCCTCTATCTATTCAATTTAAGCCAGTTAGCTGCATGTATAGCATAGTATGTCAGTATCCCGTCTGCCCCCGCACGCTTCATGGCTAATAACGATTCAAGTACGCATTTCTCTTCATTAAGCCAACCATTTAGCGCAGCAGATTTAAGCATAGCGTATTCTCCGCTGACCTGATAAACAAACGTGGGCACTTTAAACCTATCTTTAACCTGTCGTACAACATCAAGATAGGGCATGCCGGGCTTTATCATAATAATATCAGCACCTTCCGCTAAATCCATTTCGACCTCCCAAATTGCTTCGTCAGAGTTAGCTGGGTCTATTTGATAGGTTTCTTTACTTCCTTTTCCAAGGTTTGTAGCTGATCCTACTGCGTCGCGGAATGGGCCATAAAAACTAGAGGCATATTTTGCAGAATAAGCGAGTATGCGGGTATGAATAAACTGTTTGCTATCGAGGGCATTTCGTATTACTCCAATGCGTCCATCCATCATGTCTGAAGGAGCTACCACATCGGCACCAGCCTCTGAATGTACTAACGCTTGCTGGGCAAGCACTTCTACGGTTTCATCGTTCATTACATACCCGCTATCATCAATCAGACCATCTTGCCCGTGGCTAGTATAAGGATCAAGTGCAACATCAGTAATGATACCTAGCTCAGGAAAAGATCTTTTTAGCTTCTTTACAACCTGTGGAACAAGTCCATTGGGATTGAGTGCTTCAGTCGCATTGAGGGATTTTAGCTCGGGATCGATAACTGGAAAAATTGCAAGTGCTGGTATGCCAAGCTCTAAGCATTTTTCTGCTTGGTGCATTAATTTATCTGTGCTTAGTCTTGTTATTTCAGGCATTGAGGGTATTTCTTCCTCGCGATTTTTTCCATTTAGTACGAATACTGGATAAATTAGATCATCTGCACGTAAACAATTTTCCCGCATCAATCGACGTGAAAATTCATCGTGACGCATACGCCTCATTCTTTTTTGTGGGAACTGTCCGTAATTTGTAATCATTTTCATATAAAAATAGGAGATTCAATAATGAGTAAAGAGTATTGTCCTAATAGAGCTTAGTGTAATGGTTTTAAAAATAGTGGGGGTTAAATTTTAGTTATTTGTTTGTTACGAGAATACTGGAAACTATACCCTATGCAAAGCATCGCCAATATAGTAGCGTGCAAGAATGAATCTCAATCAACCAATATTATTATTAATTCTTTAATTAACAGTGTATTACAACAATTATCCTTTTATTCATAATGGTGATTAGACATTAAAAATAAATTTCAGGGAACTTACTTTCATTGTCATCGTCTTATTAACAGGCAACTTTGGTTGTTTCATGCTCTTCTCCCTGAGCTTGAACCTTAATTAACATTTATTAAGGTGGCCTACCCCCGGTTCTTTCCCCCTCAACCGGGGGTTTTTTATTTGTTCTTTAGCGCTGCTTGGTTCTTTTCTGAAGTGGAATAGGGTCTAATCTAAGCCAGTGACCAAGTACCGCATAAGCTTCATTGATTCCTATTTTAGATGAACTAGAGAATAGCTGCGCACTACATTGTGGGTAGGTTTCACCTAAAATATTTATTACATTTTGGAGGGTTTTTCCGGCCTGCTGACGGGCAACTTTGTCTGCCTTTGTAAGCAATATATGAACAGGCTTTCCAGTTGGTGTAAACCAATCTAGCATGCGCCGGTCAAGTTTTGTTAGCGGGTGGCGTATATCCATAATCAATACCATTCCATGGAGTGGTTGTCTGGTTTCTAAATAGGTACCTAGTAGCTGATCCCAATGCTGACGTATTTGAAATGGGACTTTAGCGTAGCCATAGCCGGGAAGGTCAACTAAAAACCCTTTATCCCCAAGTTTAAAAAAATTAATGTGTTGGGTACGGCCTGGTGTCTTACTAACATAGGCCAGGCGATCACGTCTTATAAGTGTGTTGATAGCACTGGACTTTCCGGCATTGGAGCGACCAGCAAAGGCAATCTCGATCCCATTTGGTGGTGGTAGGTCATTCAGGTGATTGACGGTTGTATAAAAAGTTGTATTTTCAAAAACAGACATTAGATTCCAATGTGGTGTTGAAATGGTGAGGAATAAATTTTAGTGATTTTATTGTTTTAATTTTAATGCGAGATACTAGGGACTCAAGATAGGATAGTATTTAAATTCATTCTATAATTTCTGAGTTCTCTTCTGCAATTAATACTAGGCCTTCTAATACTAAATTATCTACCACACTAGCGTCCATATTAAGTTCAGACATCAGCTGTTGGGATGCGCCTCCGCTGATAATACACTTAGGTATATGACCTAAAGTACTAGAAAATAGCTCAGACATGCGTTTTACTGTGCCAACTAAAGCATGAACTGTACCACTATGTATGGCATTTGTAGTATTGTTTGGAAAATCAGAGAATTCTCCTTCCTGATTTTGTAATGTGGTGATATTAGTTGTTAATGATTCTTTCATTAACTTAAAACCAGGGACAATGATGCCGCCAAGAAACTCTCCGGTATCAGATAATGCATCTACTGATACAACTCCTAAAATATGTCAAGAATATGTTTTAAGAGATAAAAGAATTAGATACATTCGACAAAATAAAAATATGGGGGCACTTTGGAATTTTAATTTTGTATTAAAACAA
>JAAZZR010000019.1 GCA_014237605.1 Nitrosomonadaceae bacterium
GTAAAATGGCCAGCCACTGCTGCTGCTGCTGCCATTGCAGGGCTTACTAAATGGGTGCGGCCAGCCTGTCCTTGTCTGCCCTCAAAATTACGATTAGATGTAGAAGCACAGCGCTCCCTCGGCGAAAGATAGTCATCATTCATCGCAAGGCACATTGAACAACCTGGTTCACGCCATTCAAAGCCTGCCTTAAGAAATACTTTATCTAACCCCTCCTCTTCTGCCTGAAGCTTTACTAAACCAGAGCCCGGAACAACCATTGCAAGTTTAATATTCTTTGCAATATGTCTTCCTTTTACTACTTCTGCTGCCGCTCTTAGGTCCTCAATCCGTGAGTTAGTACAAGAGCCAATAAAAACTTTATCTAGATAAATTTCTCTGATCAACATATCAGGTACAAGCCCCATGTAATCCAAAGCGCGTTGCATATCATTACGTTTCACTGGGTCAGTAATTTTTAACGGATTAGGGACTCTACCATCAACCGTTGTAACCATCTCAGGAGATGTTCCCCAAGTAACCTGCGGCTTTATTTGTGTTGCATTAATATTTACAACATGATCGAATTCTGCACCTTCATCGGTTCTAAGTGTTCGCCAATAACTAACTGCTTTTTCCCATAAATCTCCTTTCGGGGCAAATGGTCTTCCGCTGATATATTTAATAGTAGTATCATCTACAGCAATCATTCCAGCGCGAGCGCCTGCTTCTATTGCCATATTACAAAGCGTCATACGAGCTTCCATGGAAAGATCGCTAATAGTGTCACCAGAAAACTCAATGGCATACCCAGTACCTCCGGCTGTTCCAATTTCTCCGATAATAGCAAGTGCCACATCCTTAGCAGTAACGCCTGGGCAAAGCTTTCCTTCTACTAGAATTTGCATCTCTAATGCTTTTTTTATCGACAAACACTGAGTTGCAAGCACATGCTCGACCTCAGATGTGCCTATTCCAAATGCAAGACAGGCGAATGCACCATGTGTACTGGTATGCGAATCACCACATACTACTGTCATACCAGGTAGTGTTGCGCCTTGCTCCGGACCAATTACATGAACAATTCCCTGACGCAGATCGTTCATCTTGAATTCAGTAATACCCAATTCCTCACAATTTCGGTCAAGCGTCTCAACCTGTAACCGTGAGACTGGATCACCAATTCCATTGGTACGATTGGTAGTTGGCACATTATGGTCTGCTACAGCAAGAACTGAATCTTGGCGCCAGGGTTTACGGCCCGCAATTTTTAATGATTCAAATGCTTGCGGACTAGTAACCTCATGTACCAGGTGACGGTCAATATAAATCAGTGCCGTTTCATCAGCCCCGCCATGTACAACATGATTCTTCCAAAGTTTATTGTATAAAGTTTGCATTACTAAAAAACGTCTTATTTAAAGTAAGATTATCTCATAATGTAATTATATAAATAATATAACCCACTATTTTTCTATCTTATTTACTATTTAATGTTAACTTTCCATATTATTAACCCTAGGCCCAGGAACGCAGCTAGTGCACTTATACTAAATGTAAATTCTGGCCCCATCCACTCCCAAGCATAACCACTAAATACCCCGCCAAGTGCCCCACCAATTCCGAAAGTAAAACTCGTATAAAAAGTCTGCCCTTTAGCTTGATGGCGCCCACGAAAGAAATGATGTATCACCATCATCGCTGCAACATGGTGAGCCCCATACGTTGCAGCATGCAAAACTTGAGCCAACAGAATAGCTGCAGGCCATTCCACGCCCCAACCTATCATTAAAAATCTTATTACCGCACAACAAAAACTAAATGCAAGCACCTGCTTTAGGCTAAACCAGTTCATTAGTTTAGGTATAAGAAAAAATATACCTATTTCACATATTACGCCAACTGCCCAGAGCAAACCGATAATGCCTTTACTATATCCATACTCTACCAAATAGATCGAGTAAAACGTGTAATAAGGGCCATGAGCAAAGGCCATTAACAAACATGCGATAAAAAAAGCCAATACACCGGGCTGTTTAAGTATCTGTTTGACAGATAGACTATCAGTGGAGTGAGATGTTACTTCCGCCTCAGGAATTCGCCAGGAGAAAATAACGATACCTAATTTAAACCCTAAAACCCACCACAATAAAGATATAATTTCTGTTGTGTCCAGCAAATACCCTATACCTATCACTGCACAAATGAATCCTAACGAACCCCATGAACGGATACTCCCGTATCTAGCTGTGTTTTGTCCAAGATGGGACAGAGTTGTTGCCTCAATCAATGGAAGTGATGCGCTCCAAAAAAAGCTCATCAGCGCCATTATGATAAACAACCAATAGAAGGAGTCGCCAAAAAAAACGCCGCAATAGCTTACTAATCCGGTAATTGCAGCTAGCTGAACAATCAACATCCGTCTGCCAGTGTGATCAGCGAGCCAACCCCATGCATTTGGGGCAAAGATGCGCATTACGTGTAGTACAGACATCAATACGCCAATCTGAAACGCATCAAAGGAAAGAGATTGAAGATAGAGGCCCCAATATGGAGCAAAAGCACCTATAAATGCAAATTGAAAAAAATAAAATCCGGAAAGGCGCCAATAGGGGAGTGATTGCATCAGATCATTCTTTTATAAGCAACTACTGTTAATAAATCAGTACTGCTCCAAATAAAGTTAATAATGATCAGGCGCGTTTCTTAAATTCGTTAGTACGAGTATCAACTTCAATCATGTCACCAATCTCAACAAAAGCAGCGACCTGAATCTGATAAGAAGTTCCCTTCAATCTCGCTAACTTCATTATTTTTCCTGAAGTATCTCCACGAACAGCTGGCTCAGTATATTCAATTTCACGAACAACTATAGTTGGAAGCTCAACTGAAATAACCTTATTGTTGTAAGACGTCAACTTACAAATATCTTCCATGCCATCAATTAAATAATTCATCACTTCTGACATACAATCTGCTTCAACTTCAATTTGATTATATTCACTGTCCATGAATACATATAGTGGATCAGCATAATACGAGTAGGTGCAGTTTTTCTGCTCAAGCGCAGCCATATCAAATTTCTCATCAGCTCTATATACCGCTTCTGTTACAGTATTAGAAAGCAAATTCTTTAATTTCATTCTGACTACAGATGCATTCCGTCCGGACTTATGAAATTCACATTTCTGTACGACCATTGGGGCACTGTCGACCATCGCGACGTTACCTACACGAAGCTCCATTGCTGTTTTCATGTCTCACCCTAAATTTTTAAGTCAAGAAAAAATTACTTGCTTGAATAACCACAAAAGAAATCTATATGTTTTATATGTTTCAGATTATATCTGATCTTTTCTACTAAACCTTACCAGATTAGACGTAAGATCCCCTATTGGCAGTAACTGTCTAATCCATTTGTTACTATATTCAGTCAATTCAGTCATCTGAGCAGCAAAAATAGGCCATGCATTTATCATCTGGCCATTACCATTCCATGCATTCCACAACGAACAAACCGCGACAGACATCTCTGGAGGCATTCTTTCTGTATAAAGTTCTAGAAACGCCTCTAATTTTAATCGATGCGACTGCTCCGCCTGAGGATAAATGTTCCATATAAAGACCCGTTCCGCCCATTGAGCACGAACAAAAGAGTCTTCGCCGCGTACGAAATTAATGTCACAAGCCCAAAGCAACTGGTCATACTTATCCTGCTCTAAAAAAGGAATAATACATACTTTTAATTTAGCAGACTGTAGTACCTGTCCAGCTGCTGGAGAGCCAACACCAAAAAACATACCAATAGCATTATTGACAGAGTGTTGTGGAACTAGCACACGTATTGGAACGTCTGATATGACACATGCTGACAACAGCTCTTCTATTGGTGCATCATCGTAACAAAATAATGAAATATATAGTTCCCCGTCTCTGCGTGATTGCAGTCCTAACTCCTGAAAAAATATATCTTGTGAAATATTATTAAATGAAACTCGAGCAGGCAATAAACTCTTTTCCAGTAATAAGCCCCCTGTCCCTTCTACAAATCCCGGAAAGAAAAAATATTTTGTCAAAGATAAATGTGGGTGAAATGACGGAAGGCAGTGACAATCTAATGTCCAATTCTCAGCACTAAGGTATTCAAGGTTTATCCAAACTGGCTGCTGTGGAAGATCTGCCATAGCTAGAATATAGTTATCAGGCAATGTGCAGGCAAATGTCTCAATTACCACATCAGCAGGCTGAGTGCTAACAAATGATTTCCGCCAGCAACATACCTCAACAGCCCGAAGAGATTGTCTATCTTCATCAACATTTATGGCCGGTTCAATCTGGGAAAGAATAGAAAGGTCATCTACCCAAAGTCTTACTTCGAGTCCATGCTCATTCACTAATTGACGTGCAAGTCTCCAGCAGAAGCCAGCATCACCAAAATTATCAATAATGGTACAAAAAATATCCCAACGTGGTTTTTTGAGCACAGCAATGATGCTTCCAAATATTCCCTATAAGACTTCTCTATAGAACAGCCTATCTTATTATTTAGCTATTAATGACAATTACAAAAAACTATAGCCATTTATCATTTTTACCACTGCAAGCAAGAAAATTAAGTTCAAGCCTCATCAGGTTCAGGATTCTCTGTGGCTTCCGGTTTAACTCTACTGCCACTTGATAAAGATTCTTCTTTGAGAGTCTTACCCGATATTTTCGGTGTTAAACACTCCACATCAGAATTTTGAGCACGATGACGCAATGCATGATCCATTAGAACAAGAGCCAGCATTGCTTCAGCAATAGGAGTAGCACGAATCCCAACACAGGGATCATGCCTGCCATGAGTTTCTACAATTACAGGATTTCCGGATTTATCAATCGATCGCTGCTCTAAACGAATACTTGAAGTAGGTTTAATGGCAATATTCACAGTAATATCCTGTCCTGTTGAGATCCCCCCTAATATCCCACCCGCATTATTACTAAGAAATCCCTCAGGTGTTATTTCGTCAGAATGTTGGGTCCCTTTTTGTGTAACACTATCAAAACCTGCACCAATTTCAACACCTTTTACTGCATTAATGCTCACCATTCCATGAGCTATATCGGCATCCAGTCTGTCATAAACAGGCTCGCCCCAACCAACTGGTACGTTTTCTGCTACCACAGCGATCTTTGCACCTACTGAGTCACCAGATTTACGTAGCTTTTCCATAAACTCCTCAAGCTGGGGGACCATCTCAGCATTTGCAGAGAAAAATGGATTACTATTTACTGTATCCCACTGTTTAAATGGAACCTCTATTGGGCCTAATTGTGCCATATAGCCATGTATTGAAATGCCAAATTTTTCATGCAACCATTTTTTTGCTATCGATGCAGCGGCTACCCTGACTGCCGTTTCCCGAGCAGAAGCTCGCCCACCACCACGATAATCTCTAATCCCATATTTTTGCCAGTAGGTATAATCTGCATGCCCAGGACGAAAGGCTTCCATTATCTTGCTGTAGTCTTTGCTGCGCTGGTCCTCATTACGAATTAATAACGTTATGGGAGTACCAGTAGTTCTACCCTCGAAAACACCGGAAAGAATTTCCACAGTGTCAGATTCTTTTCGCTGAGTTACATAACGAGAAGTACCGGGCTTGCGTCGGTCCAGTTCCTGCTGGATATCGCTAGAAGATAACTCCATACCCGGCGGACAACCATCCACAACACAGCCAATAGCCGGACCATGAGATTCACCGAAAGAAGTTACACAAAAAACTTTACCAATTGTGTTGCCGGACATTTCAATCCACCTATTAAATCAAGATATCAATTTTAGCACGAGGAATTAAAAACATATCTATCTGTTTTTCAATATTGTTTGTATCATTTGTAACCCCCACCCCACCCCAAAACCTGTAACGTCGCTACCAACTGCCCCTAATCCACCGGTGTTTCTACTTGCGGAAAGATCCATATGAACCCATGGGGTTTTACCAACAAACCTGCTAAGAAATAGTGCAGCAAGTATATGGTCAGCTTCGGGCTCCATTGAGCACTGCTTAATATCAGCAATTGTACTTTTCAGGGCTATTTTATAATCTAAATCCATAGGAAATGCAGAAACTCTTTCACCACAAAGTTTCCCCGAATCTACAGCTTGCTTTGTAAGGTTGTCACTATTACTAAAAACCCCACTATACCGCGAACCTAGGGCTACCCACATTGTACCGGTAAGAGTTGCAAAATCTATCATCACATCAGGATTCTTTTTGGTTGCCAGGCTCAGCGTATCCGCTAGTACCATGCGACCTTCGGCATCCGTATTTATAATCTCGATTGTGTCTCCATTTAATGCAGTAACTACGTCGTTTTGCTTATATGCACGGGGGCCAATATGGTTTTGTGCTATCGCAAGCCAACAGTCGATGTTTACATCTAAGTTAGCGCGAGATGCCGCAAGAAAAAGCCCTAGAGCCACTGCTGATCCGTTCATATCTTCATGCATCCCATACATGTAGCGTGCTGGCTTAAGGTTATGACCTCCAGTATCAAAACAGATGCCCTTCCCGACTAATGCCACAGTTTTATCTGACCCTTTAACTCGTCTCTGCAGATGGACGATACCGGCGTCTTCTGAATCACTACCCTGTGCTACAGCAACAAATGCACCTGCACCCATTTTACGAAGTTTTTTTAAATCATATTTCTCGTATTTCCATCCTTCACTCTTTGCAAGTTTTTTGATGCGACTGCAATATAAATCTGGAGTTAGCTCGTTTGGTGGTAAAACAGTAAGCTCACGTGAAAGTATATTACCCTCTGCCTTACTACGAAGTAATGTAAAGCCGCTAGCATCTTTGTACCCATGCAAAATAATTTTAGCGAGCTCGTTTCTAAATGGTTTTTTCTTATTAGTTTTTCTAGATGGCAACATTGCGCCATTTACCCATGTCACAAATACTGCTAATTCAGCAAGCTTCCTCTTCTCTTTGGCATTTCCATAAATACTAATTTGGAGCACCTTAGGCCCCTCATCTAACAATAATTTTAAAGCCTTACGTATACATGCTTGCTGTTCAAAAACAGGCTCTTTTAGGTCGACCATGACCCATGCACATAAAGAACCATTTTCCAGATTGGCGCTAACTGGATCCCCACAAATTTCTACGGATTTCATTTTGCGCCGCAGCAATAAAGCTTCCAAGGTATCTTTGCCATAAAAAGAACACTGATTTAGATTTTTTCCTAACAGCTTGTCTTGTTTTGGTAGTATTACTAATAATTGATTTATTTTGTCAGACTGGTTTAAAGGTGAATTTTTTTGTATGAGTTTTGCAATCATTTGTATCAATCCTATAAATAATTAACTGGTATTATATACGTCATGTCTAATAGACAAATTAAAGCTCTTTTGCATCACTTTTTTTAACCCTACTACAATCACTTTCTATCACATGCGTCAGTACCTAGAATTAATGCAGCATGTTCTTGAACAAGGTCACAAGAAATCAGACCGCACCGGAACAGGCACGCTTTCGGTTTTTGGCTATCAAATGCGTTTTAACTTAGAGGATGGGTTTCCTCTAGTAACTACTAAAAAATGTCACCTGAAATCTATTATTCACGAATTACTCTGGTTCTTGCAAGGTGGAACGAATATAAAATATTTGAATGACAATGGTGTCTCTATCTGGGATGAGTGGGCAGATGAAAATGGAAATTTAGGTCCTATTTATGGATGCCAGTGGCGTTCTTGGCCGAAAACAGATGGACAGCATGTGGATCAGATTACTCAGATAATTAGGCAAATTAAAGAGACTCCTGACTCGAGGCGCATGGTTGTTTCAGCATGGAATGTAGGTGATTTAGATAAAATGAAATTGCCGCCATGCCACGCATTTTTCCAATTTTATGTTGCTGATGGCAAGCTCTCTTGCCAGCTTTATCAACGTAGTGCGGATATTTTTCTTGGTGTCCCTTTCAACATTGCTTCTTATGCACTACTTACATTAATGGTGGCACAAAGCTGCAATTTAGAACCTGGTGATTTTGTCCATACTCTGGGTGACGCTCATCTATACCTCAACCATCTTGATCAAGCGCGGGATCAACTTTCTCGTCAACCAAGAGCACTACCTTTAATGAAGCTAAATCCAGCGGTTCTGAATATTTTAGACTACGATTTCACAGACTTTACACTGGAAAATTACAACCCTCATCCAATAATTAAAGCCCCAATCGCTGTATGAAACCAAAGATCTCATTAATCGCGGCAGTAGCACCTGGAGGTATAATTGGGTTCGAAAATAAAATGCCTTGGCACTTGCCTCGTGATCTGCGCTATTTTAAAAGAACAACCTTAGGTCACCCAATAATAATGGGACGAAAAACTTTTGAATCATTAAATTGCAAAGCGCTCCCTAAGCGAAGAAATATAGTAGTAACAAGGAACCATAAATACAAGGCACCTGGATGTGAGATTGTCTATTCACTCAATGAAGCCATTAATCTTTCCGGAAAGGTAAAAAAGATTTTCATCATCGGTGGGGGGCAACTATATGCATCAGCTATTTCATTAGCGGATGAGATACATTTAACTAAAATTGAAAATAAAAACCAAACTGGAGAATTACTTAAGTTATTCAAAGGTGATACATTTTTTCCGAAAATTAATTCATCAGACTGGGAAGAAACCCACCAAGGACGGCGGTTCATTGCTACCAAAACAACTCAAGGACTAAAGCAAGAAAAAGATAGTAAAATCTATTTTCAACGCTTTATATATACCCGAATATCTAAGAAAGAAAATGCCTGACTAATTACATAAAAGACCTAATCAGAGGCCCCATAAACCGTATACACCCGGTAACGGGAAAGCATTAAGATTCATAGCATAGACGGGAGTATATGTAACAGTCCACACAATCCTTTCTTATTTAGTTATTCTCCGCAAAACAAAATACATCTCTTGCAGATTAAACCTATATTTTTGGCAAAGTCACACCTTTCTGACCCTGATATTTTCCACCACGATCTTTGTATGATGTTTCACATTTTTCATCCGACTCAAAAAATATAACCTGCGCAACTCCTTCATTCGCATAAATTTTGGCAGGGAGAGGTGTAGTGTTTGAGAATTCTAATGTTACAAAACCTTCCCACTCCGGTTCAAACGGGGTTACATTTACAATAATTCCACAACGCGCATAAGTAGACTTGCCAAGGCAGATTGCTAGAACATTACGAGGGATGCGGAAATATTCAACTGTTCGAGCCAAAGCAAAAGAATTGGGTGGAATGATACAGACGTCATTTTTTACATCAACAAAAGAATTAAAATCAAAGTTCTTAGGATCTACGATTGTAGAATTTATGTTAGTAAATAATTTAAATTCATTAGAGCAACGTATGTCATAACCATAACTTGAAGTGCCGTAGGAAATTATCCTTTGATCATTAGCATGCTTAATTTGATTCGGCTCGAAAGGCTCAATCATGCCTTTCTCTTTCACCATCCCTCGAATCCACCCATCTGATTTTATTGTCATAATATTGGTAAATAAATTATTAATTACAAAAATAATTAGCGTAAATTATTGTCGCCTCTCATATTCTGGCATACCTAATTAGGTATTTTGTATCACAATATCTGGGAATAAAGAAGAGTGATCCTTTGATAGTTCCGCCACTTTTACTGCGGCACGACGAGCAACTCCACGATAAATCTGTGCTATATTTCCCTCAGGATCTGCTGCCACAGTAGGAGTTCCCGAATCCGTTTGTTCTCTAATTTTAATATCAAGCGGAAGAGCTCCAAGAAATTCAACATCATAATCCTTACACATTTTAGCACCTCCACCCTCTCCAAAAATATGCTCACTAAAGCCACATTTTGAGCAAATATGTGTGCTCATATTTTCAACAATACCTATAATGGGAATGCCCACTTTCTCAAACATCTTTAATCCTTTCCGGGCGTCTAATAGGGCTATATCCTGCGGTGTTGTAACTATTACAGCACCTGTAACAGGCACTTTCTGTGCAAGTGTCAGCTGTATATCTCCTGTACCAGGAGGCATATCAACAATTAAGTAATCTATATCTCTCCAGCGGGTATCATTAAGTAATTGTTGAAGTGCCTGAGTCACCATTGGACCGCGCCATACCATAGGCGTTTCTGTATCAACCAATAGTCCAATAGATATGATCTGTATCCCGTGCGCCTCCAATGGCTCCATATGTTTGCCATCTTTCGATTCCGGCCGACTACTAACTCCTAACATTTGTGGCTGTGAAGGACCGTAAATATCTGCATCTAAAATACCAACAGAAGCACCTTCATAAGCCAACGCAAGCGCAAGATTAACTGCAGTTGCTGATTTTCCGACCCCTCCTTTCCCAGATGCCACGGCTATAATATTTTTAACCTCTGGTATGTGCTGTACTCCAGGTTTCGTTGCTCGCGAAATGATTCTACTAGAGATTTTAACCTCTATTTCTCCTATATTTGGAATCATTTTAAGCTTTTCAATAATCTGGATACGAATATTCTCAAATAATCTTTTAGCTGGGTAACTCAATACAATCTCAAGTGATACATTATTAGAATTTATTTTGATCTCACCCACCTCTCTGCTAGTTACATAATCTTTACCAGTGTTTGGGTCAATAATCTCTCTGAGCGTAGACTGTACCTGTAATTCTGAAATTGCCACTTTTTGGTTCCTTTTCCTGTAGGTATACAAGTATTAAGAATATTAAATTTTAACAAATATCAGATCATGGCATACAGTTTGTTACAATTTGTATTTGTCACGCCTCAATACATAATTAATGAACAAGCGAAAAATCCTAATTACTTCTGCATTACCCTACGCTAATGGCAGTATCCATCTCGGTCATCTGGTGGAATATATTCAAACTGATATCTGGGTACGTTTCCAAAAAATGTGTTTACCTAAAGAAGAGGGGCATGAGATTTATTTTGTTTGCGCAGATGATACACATGGAACACCCGTAATGCTCCGAGCAGAAAAAGAGGGAATTACACCTGAAGAATTGATCAATCAAGTACATGCTGAGCATCTGAAAGACTTTACAGATTTTCATATTGAATTTGACAATTATTACACTACGCACTCTCCGGAAACTCGCAAACATTCTGAAGATGTTTATACAAAGCTAAAAGCTGTTAATCCTAGTCTAATCACTACAAAAGATATTGAGCAATTCTATGATCCGAAGAAGGGTATATTTTTACCAGACCGTTTCATCAAAGGAGAGTGCCCGAAATGCGGCACAAAAGATCAATATGGCGATAATTGTGAAGCATGCGGCGCAGCATATGCGCCTACAGATTTGATAGAACCTTATTCCACCGTATCTAATGCCGCCCTAGTAATGAAGACTTCAGAACATTTCTTTTTTAGATTATCTGATGACCGGTGTGTTAATTTTCTGAGAAGTTGGATACAAGAAGAGAATCACCTGCAATCAGAGGCTGCAAACAAAATGCAAGAATGGTTAGGGGAATCAGAAAAAAATAATCTATCTGACTGGGATATTTCTCGTGATGCGCCATATTTTGGATTTGAAATCCCTGATGCTCCTGGTAAGTATTTTTATGTATGGCTAGATGCACCTGTGGGGTACATTGCTTCATTTAAAAACTATTGTATGAAACACAATGCAAATTTTGAAGAGTTTTGGAATAAGGAAACTTCAACAGAGCTTTATCATTTTATTGGAAAAGATATAGCTTATTTTCATGCTCTTTTTTGGCCAGCAATGTTGGAGTGCGCCGGTTACCGCACCCCTACCCAGATTTTTTCCCATGGGTTTCTTACTGTGAATGGTGAAAAAATGAGCAAATCAAGAGGTACATTTATTACTGCTGAAAACTATATTAATCAGGGATTAGACCCTGAGTGCCTACGATATTATTACGCAGCAAAATTGAACGGGACAATGGAGGATATTGATCTGAATCTGGATGATTTTATAGCTCGGGTGAATAGTGATTTAGTTGGGAAATACGTCAATATTGCTAGTCGTGCTGCCGGTTTCTTAGTCAATTATTTTGATGGCCATCTCGCAGATATAATATCCCTGGACTATGGAAAATCTATTGAATTAAAACAACTTGAATCTAGCAAGCATGGATTGCATCATGAACTATTAAATAAAGTAGGCCTTATCCAAGCGCATATGGAAAATCGCCGTTACAACCAGGCAATCTCCGTTATTATGACACTTACTGACAAAGTAAATGAGTATTGGGACCAGCAGAAACCTTGGGAAAAGGCAAAACAGATAAAAAACTCACCGACAGAACTCGCTATGAATCACCCGATAAGATTTTCTCTACACTTAGTATCCAGCATAACAATTGAGTGTTTTAGAATCCTTACTATTTTTCTTAAACCAGTTCTACCGGTACTAGCCGAGAAAGCCGAGTCATTTCTGAATGTTGATCCTTTACGATGGATTGACTTGAAAAAACCAATGAAACCAGGGCACCAAATTAAGGCATATGAGCACTTGGTGACTCGTGTCGATCGAAAAAAGATTGATGCTATGATTGAAGCTAGTAAGTAAATCTACAGATGCCAGTGAACCTCTCTCCTGCCACGAAATCATATCTTCTTGGAGATCTTTTATCTAAAGTATCGCGGTCATTTTATTTAACTCTTGCAGTTTTACCGGCATCAGTGCGCACCCAGGTTGGACTTGCCTATCTCTTCGCTCGTGCAGCTGACACTATCACAGACACAGATTTGATAGCGCAGTCTGAACGTATTGTTCACCTGAAAAATTTTCAGAAGCTTTTTACTCTGGATGCCATAGACTGGGAAATAGTTCAATCCATACAGGCTTCCCTAATTTCACATCAAGCATTACCCGCTGAGCGGATTCTTCTTGAGAGACTAAAAGATTGCTTTCAAGCATACCTTGAATGCGAGCTTTCAGATCGGATTCGTATCAACGATCTCATGACGACTCTCACAAAAGGCATGGAGATGGACCTTGAATTATTTCAGGGTAGTACTGCTGAAAATATAATTTCACTCGAAACACAGGAAGACCTTAACCGTTATACTTACTATGTCGCTGGATGCGTGGGGGAATACTGGACGAACCTTATGTGTGCCCATTTATCTTCATTAAACAAGTGGGATATGGAGCAAATGAGTAATATCGGCATAAGTTTTGGCAAAGGACTTCAACTGACTAATATCGTAAAAGATGTTGCTAAGGATCTAAATCGGGGACGCTGCTATATTCCAACATCTTTACTAAAAACGGCAGGACTTTCTCCAAACGATTTACTACAGCCTCAATCCTGGAAATCTTTTCAGCCCATATTAAATACGCTTATTCAGCAAGCCGCAGAATACCTCGACCAGGGATGGGAATATACAACAGCCATCCCAAGATCCGAGGTAAGGCTTCGTCTTTCCTGTATGTGGCCAATTCTCCTTGGCGGAGAAACGCTTAAATTGGTACGTAATTCCCCCAACGTACTAAATCCAAATTGCCAAATAAAGATTACACGGAGCTGCGTATATAAGGTAATTAGCCTAACGACTATTAGTGGTGGATCAAACCTTATAGGAACAATTTATTGGAAGAAACTCTACAACCAGTTAGTAATAGCATAGACATCTCTTCTATGTCATAGACATACTGGGAGCCAATTATTTATTTAAAACACTGTTATTCTGGAAACCTGAAGCCACACCCTTGCAATCTTTTATACAAAATAAAACGCATACCTTACATATTCATTCCTACTCTCTATACTCAACAGGTAAGATTTCTCCATTTCACTATAATTACATGTGCGTTGAACTTGTTTCTTCTTTTACCAAACCTCCGGTTATACCCATTAAATAATATATACAAATCAATTGAACCTTTTTAATTTTCCTAAAGTCAAAAAAGTATGATTCCTGATAACACAGGAAATTTACAAGGGAGGTTTTAATGAAATCAATTATCCGAAAGATTATTTTAGCAACGGATTTCTCAGAATCCTCTGAAGAGGCTAGCTACCATGCAGTATCACTAGCTCAGACTTTCAATGCAGAATTGCAAGCTTTACACGTATTTACCCCAAGACCGATTGGTACAAATTACGCAACAGTACAAAAAGAAAAGCAAGCAAAGGAAGATTTTGTACTAACTCGAGAACGTGGGGAAAAAATGCTTAATAAGCTAGCTAAATCATTCCATGTAACAGCTAATACTATTTTTGCCGAAGGCCATGCAGGTCCTGAAATAATTCGGATTGCTGCCGAGCAAAATGCTGACTTACTTGTTGTTGGTACGCACGGATATACTGGTTGGAACCGGCTCGCTCTGGGAAGTGTCTCAGAATATATTGTAAGACACTCTCCTTGTGCGGTCCTTACCATCAAGCCAACTGAGCATGAGATGTACAAAACTGGTTAATTTTCTGTCGTACTTCGACAGCACACAATTTTATTCCAGTGTAGTTATATCTAGGAGTGTTGAAAAGTTTCTTGTAGAAACGTTCCTTTCATAAGGCAGCACCCCCAATAATGGGCAATTTAATCTCTCCTTTAGCGTATGCAGATTCTCATCAAATGAATTCATCTGCGGATCAACCTGATTAGCTACCCAACCAGCAAGTTTTAGCCCAGAAGCTTGTATAATTTTTGCTGTTATCAATGCATGATTAAGGCAGCCAAGACGCATACCAACTACTAAAATTATCGGAAGGCCCAGGGTACAAGCCATATCTACAACATCATTACGATCATTAAGTGGAACCATAATTCCTCCTACCCCTTCAACAACAACCACATCTGAAATCTTTTGCAAATTGCAACATGCCTGGCGAATAGTCTCAATATCTATTTCCATACCAGCCTGTTTTGCTGCAAGATGGGGTGAAACTGGTGGAATAAATGCATAAGGATTTACCCATTCCATAGGAGCAGCTACAGAACTTGCTGCAACAATTGCTTTCACATCCGCCCATTCACCGCATACACGACCAGTTACGACTGGCTTCATACCTATGACAGCATTACCACGTGCAGAATAAGCGCTTAATAAAGCACAACTTACTATGGTCTTCCCTATACCAGTGTCTGTACCGGTAACAAAATAACTTTGTGGCATAGATTTCTATTTAGTCAATTGTTATAAATCTTTTCTCTGAGATTAAGCACGGACCATTCTGGCCTTAGGATCAAACTCTATTATTTTTTGATCATCAATGCTTTTTTTAGATTCTAATTTCCATGCATGACCATAAACTAACTCAAAAGTAGCGGGCAGCTTTCCATCTTTTCGAAAAGATTCATAATTCTTTAGTACTTTCCCCCATCCAACTTTCCCCGTTAGTCCTCGCTTTCTATCCTGTAGAACATTATGTGCTCCCATAGCTTTGAGCTCCCGCATCACACTAATTACATCATCATAAGTAAGTGTTATATATTCCATATCCATTACCGGCATAGAGAATCCGTTATGAACTAAAATATCCCCAATATCATGCATATCGATAAAATGGTTAACATGGCTATTATCGTCCATGCCTAAGAATGCCTGACGTAATTCATGTAGAGTATCTGGACCGAAAGTACTAAACATAAGCAACCCTTCGGGCTGTAAAACACGATGCATTTCCGAAAATGTCTGCTCTATATTATTGCACCATTGCAATGACAAATTAGACCAAACCATACCAATGGAATAATCTCGTATCGGTAATTGCTCAATGTCTCCACATACATAATTTGTAGCATTCTTTTGAATAGAAAACATCTGCCTCCACCACGAGGGAGCAGTAGGGCGCGCCTGATAATGCATTGCTAGAGCAAGATCAAGTGCTATGATTCCGGAATCTGGATAACGATTTTCTAATTTACGCCCCCCATAACCAGTACCACTACCAGCATCTAAAATCGTACGGGGATTACATTTAATATAATCAAGCCTTGATAACATCCGGTCATTTACTTCCCTTTGTAGCATTGATGCCTCGTCATACCCAGCAGATGCACGCTCAAAAGAATTTCGTAAATGGCGCTTATTTAAAATATGATCATTACTCATATACGGGTCGCCTTAAATATACTGCTTAGAAATTGATCCGCATGGGATAAAAATGGTATATGCCCACAATCTGAGAACATAATTAACTTAGAATTTTGTAAATTATCATGCAGCCATTTTGCTGCATCTGGAGGCACGATGGCATCATTTTTTCCATGCAGCAATGTTACCGGATGATTAATATTCTTTATATTTCTACGCAGATCAGTTGTAAGTAGAATTTTCATCCCTATCTGTAACCCATCCCGATCAGGAACTCCTTCTTTAGAAATGTATTTTCGTAATTTCCTTAACAGCAAAAGAGTATTGATATCACCCTGTATCTGCAAAGTAAAAAATCTGTTTAAAGTAGGATTACAATTCTGGTTTAAATTTGCAATGAATGACTCTAATATAACCGCCTCCATCGCCCATATCCAATCTTTGCGTTGAATAAAACTAGGCGTTGTGGATATCAGGATAAGCTTATTAATTCTTTCTGGCATATCCAATGACAACTTCATTGCTATCTGACCACCTAATGACCACCCGCAGATTATGCTGCGCTCAGGCAAACTATCCACAATCATTTCAGTCATATTTTTTAGGGCATCAGGTCCATGTATCCATGGGGTTGGACTAGCTCCATGGCCCGGGAGATCTACCAAATGCAAACGAAAATGTTGTGCTAACTGGCTACGAACACTCTGCCAAATATCACTGTGCATCGCCCAACCATGCAACAATACAAGATCCGGACCTTCGCCAAGAGTCTCAACGTAAACCTTTCTCATAGCACCGCCAACATTAAAATCATTCTAATTCTCGCAGTGCTGCTGCTAATCGCTCAACATCTTTTATGCTGTGTGCTGCTGATAAAGATATTCGTAATCTTGCCGAACTCTTTGGTACCGTTGGGGGACGAATCGCTGGAACTAAAATGCCCCTGTTTTGCAATTTATTCCTAACCTGCATGACTTCCCTATTCTCCCCAATTATTACGGGCTGTATAGGCATATCAGAAGGCAATAAAGTCCAGCGAAGAAACTTTAGATTATTTTTTAAGTACTCAGTTAGCTGCGTTATTTTTCTACGTCGCCACCCTTCCCGCCTAATTAACTCTATGCTTTTTAATAAAGCATAAGATAATAATGGCGGCATAGCTGTAGTATATATATAGCTCCGAGCATATTGAATTAGGGTTTCAATAACTACCTCTTGCCCTGCAATGAATGCGCCGGAGACACCTGCTGCTTTACCAAGAGTTGCCATATAAATAATCCGAGGCGAACTAAGACCATAATGTGAAACTATTCCCCGCCCCTCATTACCGACTACTCCAAAACCGTGTGCATCATCAAGTAGTAACCAAGCATTATATTTTTCACATAATACTAATAATTCAGCAACAGGTGCGATATCTCCATCCATACTAAAAACTGCATCGGTCATCACTAATTTACATTTAGCCTGGGATACGGATAATCGGCTCTCTAAAATTGCCAAATCAAGATGTGGGTATCTTATCCACTTTGCATTAGAGAGCATTGCAGCATCATTGAGAGATGCATGATTGAGCTTATCAGAATATATTTCATCCCCACGCCCTACTAGCGCAGATACTACTCCGGCATTAGCCATGTACCCTGAAGAAAACAACAACGCTCTAGGAAACCCAGTAAAATCCGCCAGCATTTCCTCAAGGTTATGATGAGAAGTATGGTGTCCGATGATCAGATGTGATGCGCCTGCTCCTACGCCATATTGTTGAGCACCTTCACAAACTGCCTGAATTAACTCCGGATGATTAGCTAGACCAAGATAATCGTTGCTACAAAATGAAAGATAGTCCTGCCCGGCTATCGAGACATTGGCTCCCTGCGACCCTTCTAAAGTCAAACGGTCCCGATACAATCCTTTGCTCTTCCGACTATGTAACCGTCTAGTAGACTCTGAGTACATTCTTGCTAGAAGCTATAATGATTGAAGGCCTAATTTTCTGAACATGATTTTATCTTGCTCGGCTTCTGGATTACCTGTAGTCAGCAATTTATCCCCGTAGAAAATTGAATTGGCACCTGCAAGAAAGCATAATGCCTGTACTTCTTCAGACATCTCGCTTCTACCAGCTGAGAGCCTTACCATCGCCTTAGGCATTGTGATTCTGGCAGCCGCAATTGTTCGTATGAATTCAAAAGAATCAAGTTCATCTGTGCCATACAGTGGAGTGCCTTTAACCTGTACCAGTTTATTTACAGGCACTGATTCTGGATACGGATTAAGATTCGCTAATTGTGCGATTAGCCCCGCACGTGCATTACGAGACTCTCCCATGCCAACGATGCCACCACAGCATACATGCATCCCTGCACTACGCACGCTATCAAGTGTATTTAGACGATCCTGATAAGCTCTCGTTGTAATAACCTCACCATAAAATTCTGGTGCCGTATCAAGATTATGATTGTAATAATCTAATCCTGCATCACTCAGCTGCTCAGCCTGCCCTGGTTTCAACATTCCCAGTGTAGCGCAGGTCTCTAAACCAAGTCCCTTTACTGCACTGATAATTTCTGTAATTTTTTCTATGTCACGTTGTTTAGGCCCACGCCAAGCTGCACCCATACAGAAACGAGATGCACCTTGACCTCTTGCTTCTTTCGCCGCTGACACCACCTTATCCAATGACATCATATCTTCATCATTCACATCGGTATGGTAGCGAGCCGCTTGGGGGCAATAACCACAATCTTCGGAACACCCGCCTGTTTTAACAGAAACCAACGTAGAAAGTTGTACCTTATTAGCATCATGATATTTCCTATGAACTAACTGCGCCTGATAAATTAGATCATTGAATGGCAGATTTAACAGCTCTTCAATTTGAGAAATACTCCAGGATGGCAAGGTGTCGGCTTCTTTACTAGCGGTCTGAGCAAACTGTTTTTTAGTTATGCTATTTGTATGATTAGATGGCTGCTGATTCATTCTAAATTGTCTATTGTTAAGAGTGATTTAAATCATCAGGGATTAAGCTAATGTTGTCAATTTTTTACTTAATATAATTTGACGATTGATTAAAAAATATGCAACATTCCTAAAAAATTTTGCATATATAAGTCATATTGTTACTCGTAGTGTCTTATAGCTATCTGTCTTTAGCGAATTTCACTGCATATTAAAACAGAATATTTTCTATTTTCTGCTCACGACTCAATAAGGCCTCCAATGCTTTTTTAGGTGGCACCTCATCATTGAGTATGCTACATACTGCTTGAGTAATCGGCATATCAATATCAAGATCCTGGCTTAGCTTCAGTACTGCTCTCGCCGTATAAACTCCTTCTGCTACATGGCCAAGTTCTTGTAAAATATCTGATAGTGACTTTCCTGCTGCCAACATTAATCCGACTTGTCGATTGCGTGAAAGATCTCCAGTACAGGTAAGCATCAGATCCCCTGCTCCCGTTAACCCCATAAAGGTTTCCATCCTGCCACCTAATTTTATTCCTAATCGACTGATTTCAGCGAGCCCCCTTGTGATTAATGCCGCACGGGCGTTGTGCCCTAACCCCATGCCATCAGAAATACCGGCAGCAATAGTAATTACATTTTTAATTGCTCCACCTGTTTCTACACCAATAGTATCGTTACTTGAATACACTCTTAATCTGGAAGAATGTATTTGTGCCGCAGTATTTTTTGAGAACTCCTCATCACGTGATGCCAAAGTCAAGGCTGCCGGCAATCCCTGAGCAACCTCTTGGGCAAAACTAGGCCCTGACAATACACCATAAGGGGCGACCCCCTCATATTCCTCGAGTACAATTTGATGTGGCAATTTAGCTGACTCGGCTTCAAACCCCTTACCCCCCCAGATTATAGGAATGGCTTTGCCACATGAAACAATTGCCCGTAATGTTTCTCTCAGTCCAGCAGTAGGAACAACAATTAGCGCAAGATCAGCTTTAACAGCAACATTAAAATCAGAGGTTAATTTCAGAGATTCAGGTAATGAGAAACCAGGTAAAAATTGTCTGTTAGTACGTTCTTGTATGAGTTCGGCGCAATGACCTGGGTCATTCGTCCACAGGGTTATTTCGTGTCTTGAATTGGAATTTTTTAAAAGATTGATAGCCAAGGCGGTACCCCAGGCACCTGCACCTAAAACAGCTATTTTCATGAACCCCAAATCTGAGTAGTCTTTACGTAACCAGATTGCCCATCACGGTGTCGCACCTTCACCCATCCATTTGAAGAGTTCTCCAACCACTCAAAAACAACATCTTTTTGAGCCCAAAATAACAATGTTGAATTGATATCTGCTGCTTGATAAACCTGTGCCTGCTGCTCAATAACTACTACAAAACGTTTGCCACTTATTGCCTTCTGCTCCACCCATGAAAGAGTGCCGCTACTATCACGAACCTTTATCCATCCCTCAACTCTAACAACCGCTTCAACTGGCAGGTAACGACTAGCTACATATAATTTATCTGCCTTTATT
>JAAZZR010000001.1 GCA_014237605.1 Nitrosomonadaceae bacterium
CCCGAGATGAAGCGTTACGGGAGCTGGACGAATTTCTTAATACCTGTAGCAGGAGGGGGTTTCGCTGCGTGCAGATAATTCATGGGAAAGGGCTGAACTCAAAAAACCAAGAGCCGGTATTAAAAACTCTGGTTTGGAACCAGCTTAAACTATACAGTTATGTTCTGGCTTTTTGTCAGGCGGGCCCGGCTGATGGCGGGAGTGGCGCTGCAGTGGTGTTGTTCAAAGCATCTGTAACGAAGAGAGTAAGGTAAGCTTTATTAAACAATCATAACTTACAGGTTTTGTAATTTTTTTAAATCTTCTATTACTTCTATCGAATTACGTGAGGTGCTAGCAGATAAATAAATTTTTGCAATCTTTCCATCTGGGTCAATTAAAAAAGTATTTCGTTTGGCAAATTTTACGATTACAAGATTTAACAGGGAGTCGTATTGAGCGGCGGTTTCACCATTGTTATCTGCAAGAAGCGGAAATGGAAGATTATATTCCCTAGCAAATTTAGCGTGACTGGTAGTATTGTCTACACTTATGCCAACCACGTTAGCACCTAAGGCCTCAAGTTTGTGGAGATCATCACGAAACTTACATGCCTGTTCTGTACAGCCCGGTGTCATATCCTTAGGATAAAAATAAAGTGCTAGCCATTCCCCACGGAAGTTATTTAATGTATGGATTTTACCGTTTTGGTCTGGTAGTTTAAAGTTTGGCGCAGGTTGCCCAACTTCAGGGGTGTCGGCTTGTGCAGCCTGGCTTGAGAAAAGCATAATTACTCCTGTTAATGTTGCAGCTATTGCCAACCATCTCATGGCATATCCCCTTTGTATCTATTGGGCAAACTATGTTTTGTACTTTAAGATATAACAATAACCCCTGGCAAGCTATTAATCTAGCGGGTCAGCCCCTCAATTTTTTCTTTCGAGAGATTTTTAACGTAAAATGCAGGAAGCCTTGGTAGCTCAGTGGATAGAGCGACCCCCTCCTAAGGGGTAGGTCGTAAGTTCGATTCTTACCCAGGGCACCAAAAAATAAGCGTTATTAGTCGAGGTATTAAAGTCATATTTTATTCATTGCTATTTTTGAAATAAATTTGTTTATATAAGAATGTTTCAAAAGGCATTAAAAATTATGCTATCTAAAACTGATATAATGTTCTAGTTGGATCTATTAGCTAACTATTTTAAGCCACAGTTCCCATATCTATTTCAATAAACCTAATAGGTTCAGCAGGTCAAGTTGTAAATGAAATTAGCCCGATCGGTGAGACATAATATTATTGCCAATTTTACTGGCAATGTATGGAGGGGCATATTTAATCTTGCCTTCATTCCAATTTATATCAAGTTGATGGGAGTAGAAGTATACGGTCTTCTTGGTGTCTTCATGTCATTAAGCGCCTTATTTGTTCTATTAGACATGGGACTAAGTACTACTTTGAGTCGCGAACTGTCTAGATTGTCTGTGATAGAAAACTCTGAACAGGAGTCACGTAATTTAGTGCGGACTTTTGAGGTGGTTTACTGGTTGATTGGTATTGTAATCGGGGCATCCGTGATAATTTTGGCCCCTTTAATTGCTGAATACTGGATTAATTCAGCTAATATCAGCACGGAAATAATTGAACAAACACTATTTATCATGGGGATGCTGCTTGCATTTCAGTGGCCAAGGGCTATTTATATTGGTGGATTAGAGGGGCTTCAACGCCAGGTCTTGTATAACGTAATTAAAACCTCATCAATGTTGGCTCGCCATATTGGGGCTATATTAATACTAACTTTTATTTCACCCTCAATTTTATATTTTTTTTATTGGCAGTCGGTTGTCGCATTAATCACCACGATCGTACTAGCAGCATATCTCTGGAAGTCACTTCCTAAATCTAATGTCCGGAGTAAATTTGATAAAAGTTTATTTATAAAAAATTGGAAATTTGTGTCAGGAGTGATGGGTATTTCGTTAGGAACGGTTCTATTGACTCAGATTGATAAAATAATTCTCAGTAAAATGCTGACATTAGAAGTATTTAGCTACTATATGTTGGCGACTACGGTAGCAATTGTAATCATGAGCCTTGTGTCCCCTATTCACACGGCATTATTTCCAAGGCTCTCACAGCTTGTCGTGAAAAAAATGAAGCTGGCATATCAGATTTATATCATAGAGGATGTCAGTTGGCATCAATTATCATATTACCGATCTCAATTACGATGATCTTCTTCTCGAAGGAAATTCTGTCTACCTGGATTGGAGACTCAACAGTAGTTAATAATACCTATATTTTATTAAGCTTATTAACTGTTGGAACTACTATTAAAGCTTATATGACATTACCTTATACGTTACAACTCGCACACGGGTGGACCAAATTAGCATTTTATAAAAACGTTATTGCTGTGATTATTATTATCCCCTCAATGCTATGGGCGGCACAAATGTATCAAGGTATAGGCGCGGCTTGGGTACTGATCATTCTTTATTTGGGATTATTAATTTTTGAAATTATAATAATGCATAAGCGAATACTCAAAGGTAATATGAGAAAACGATACGGGTATGATGTATTTATTCCCGTTTCAATAGTCAGTATCGTAGGATTAGCTGCGCACGAAATTCTCGATATACTCCTAATAGATGTATCTGAGGTGATAACTGCACTAGCAGTGTTCTGTACACTTCTTTTCTCTTTTATAGCCTCCGCATGGTCAACAGGCAATTTAAATGCAAGAGTTATGTCATTGCTAAAAATAAAAGAACGAAAGAAAATAGTCTAGGTAGACAGTCTTTTTTCAGATTCTTAGTGTCTATATTTAGAACCAGAAATTCTGAGATTCAAAGAAGCTTTTATTCTGGACACCTATAAAAACGCATGCCTCTTGCAGTTATGCTCCTCCAACGAAAAAATTCAATGCCACCCATTAAAATATACTTTACACTTTCGATACGGATAATTGAAATAAATAATAGGATATTAGTTTCTATCTAATTTGGAATCTGAGAGAGCGTTAGGTAGTGAATCATTAATTGGAAATTCCCCATAGAGGAAAAAAGAACTCATCGATATGATGAGTGCTTATGAAAAGGTTAAGCATATGACTAATAATCCTATTTGGAGATGGATCGACGATACGTTTCTTGACCTTGGGAGACAGTTCCGCTGGACTTACCTGCCTCCACTTATGGTATATCTTGCATCAGGCGTATCCGGGCTGACGGCTATCGTAGGCACTTTTTTCATTAAAGATTATCTTGATCTTTCGGCACCTTTTCTCGCTGGATTAGCATTTTGGGCCGGCATTCCATGGATACTAAAAATGCCACTTGGCCACCTGGTCGATTTAATCTGGCGCAAAAAAGCGATTCTAGTCTATATCGGCGCGAGCTTGATCGCGCTCAGCATTGGTATCATGTATGGGGTCATTGCTCACACCGAGGCGATGGGGGAGATCATGAAAGTTGAGGCTTGGTTCGTGATTGCCGCCTTGCTTGCACCGACTGGATACGTCGTGCAGGACGTAGTTGCAGACGCAATGACTGTAGAGGCCGTACCAACAATAGACGAGCATGGGAATCCTTATCCGGATAGCGAGATCAAGATGATGCACACCACGATGCAGACCCTTGGGCGCATTGCAATCATTGGTGGGTTGATTGCAGTTTCCTTGTTAAATATCACCATGTTTAAAGGTGTCGAGGACATGTCTGAGGAAATGAAAGTCGCCATTTATGCAGACGTATACTTGCTGGCACTAATCATTCCGATTATTTCGATCATTGGTGTTATTCTCGCCGCCTATTTGCTTAAGCGTCGTGCCCGTGAGCTGCATGAGCAAGGCCACGATAATGAGAGTATTGATAAAATACTTTTTGCTCCCGATGGTGAAACACATCCAAACTGGTGGATATTAGGTGGCAGCATTATTTTTGCTGCATTTACGCTGATTATGGGTATCAGCGAGGTGCCATTGGCACAAGAAATTATCTTTCTGGGCTCGATGAGCATAATTTTATTTGTGATGTATCGGTTGCTACTCGAACTTGATCCTAGCGTACGTAAGATGCTGGTAGGGACAGCAGTAATTATCTTTGTATTTCGTGCGGTTCCTTTGCACGGTCCTGGCCTTTTCTGGTTCGAGGTTGACGTGCTTAAATTTGATCAACACTTCCTCTCCGTGTTGTCCCTGATTGCTTCGGTCCTCGCGCTTTTTGGCATGGTGTTGCTGCGGCCAATGATGGCAAAGCGCTCTATTGGTTTCGTAGTTGTAATTTTAACTATCGCTGGGGGTATTCTCTCGTTACCCAATATCGGTCTTTATTACGGGGTACATGAGTGGACAGCATCACACACTGGGGGTGTCGTCGATGCCCGATTTATAGCGGTTATCGATACAGCGATGGAGTCTCCACTTGGTCAAGTCGCTATGATTCCGATGCTAGCTTGGATTGCAAAAAATGCACCTCCGCATCTTAAAGCCACATTCTTTGCGGTGATGGCATCCTTCGTTAATCTAGCATTATCGGCCTCGAGTCTTGGGACCAAATATTTAAATGAGATTTATCTAGTAACTCGAGAAGTTCGTGATCGCGCTACTGATGTTATCAAAATTGCGGCAGATTACAGTGAGCTAGGCTGGCTTATGATAATAGTTGCGATAATTTCCTTGCTGGCACCGTTACTGACGGTCGCTCTGATCCAGCGTTCAGCGCTGCGCACCCAGCAATAAACGGACATTAAGTATAGATTGAATGGGACAATTCTTAGCGTTGAATAAATAAGAAAATAGCTTAGAAGAGCGGGCGTTATTAATCTTTTGCTGTATTCAAAATTTCAGTTATTTCTATTTTCTTACCTAGTTTCTCAATAGCAATTGAGTCATATAGAGCGAGTATACGTTTTAATTCAGTGGCAATAGATTCATCGTCTGTATCATTATTTTCTCCTCCTCCTCCTAAGCCACAGAACCGTCCTATATCAGCTAGATCTTTTGTGACAGGCCACTCTTTATCCGCCGGTGTTTTTGATATAACCAATCGTAATGCAGTCGCTATCCAATCATCATGTTCTCCTGATGGCACGCCAGTCAGCCCCGGCTTTACTTTCTCAGGGCCACGAAGACCAAATGCCAGGTCAAGACTTTCTTCCCTCCCCTCAACATACGATTGGATACAACTGGCAGCCCAGGACAAGGCGTCTTCTCCCGGTAATAATGAGGATTGCATACTTAAGAAGCTTCCTACACTAGCTAAATTCTCCTGAATTTCTTCCCTGTTTTTCGGCTTCATAATTTGACTGTTTTTGCGCGGTTGATAGATTCTTCAATAAATTTGACAGCTGCGTTCGCATTTTCCCATCCATCTAATTTTACCCATTTATCTGCTTCTAGGTCTTTGTAATGGGTAAAGAAATGTGAAATTTGCTCCAGAAGGATATCAGGTAAATCAGAATATTCTTTTACACTGGTATAGTACGGGTGTAGTGCATCTATGGGAACAGCAAGGATCTTTTCATCAAAGCCTTTCTCATCCTTCATTTTTAGTACTCCAATTGGGCGTGAACGCACAACAGAGCCAGAGATGAATGCCACGTTACTAGCCACTATTACATCAATCGGATCGCCATCTTCTGAAAGTGTATGTGGTATAAAACCATAATTACAAGGATAGCGCATCGAAGTATGCATGATACGATCTACGAACAGGGCGCCTGACACCTTATCCATTTCATATTTAACGGGCTCTTTTCCTAGAGGGACTTCGATGATTACATTAATGTCCCATGGGGGCGTAGTGCCAATTTGTATTTTACTTATATCCATATCATTTCCTGAGAGTTCTTAATTTAAGAAGTGCGTCTCAGGTATCTGCTGAATAAAATAATTCCTGGGTAGGCAGCTTCAGAAAGAATTTACTTGGGTTTGCTGTTTTCTAATATATATTTAGCTAGTCGCTCACCTGATTCACCCTTAATATTCGGGAAGGCGGGCATAGACATGCTACCGGATTGGATTTGTTTTAGAATGGCCTCTTTACTTGTTTTGCCTGGGCTGAGTCGTATAACAGCATCAATTTCTGGCTTATGGCATTTAGTGCAATTAAGATTAAATATTTCTTCCCCGCTAATCGTATCAGATGGAGTATAGGTATCAGTTTTTGAGCAGCCAGCTAAAGTAATAAGCGCACAACCCGCTAATATTAAAGATATTTTGTTCATTTTTATGGGCCAGTTTGTATTATTCGAGAATTGAGAATGGGTTTTTTGTTACGCTTTGAGGATAAGATGATGTATTCATCATTTTATAATATTAACATTAATTGTTGTTTAGTTCCGTAGGAATTCATGCGGGCTGTATTAGGCCTTTTGAGTATATAACAGAGGTTGGCGGCGGGAGGTCGTGGTAAAATTGCCTAATAGAAAGCCATAACAGCAGAACCGCTTATTAGTCTTCTTGCTTAATAAACAAAATGGGAATTTTCAAAAAGTGCCCACATTATAAGGAGCAATGAAAAACCTTAGTCAGGAATTAGCATACTAGAATGCATATGGACTATTATGCTGATTTCTATTTTTAGAACTTGTAAGATAATTATCTTAATTATGTTACAGTTTTCTTTTTTATTAGAATGTAAAAATATATTATGGATATGTACGAATCTGAGCATACTAAATTTATGCGGAAGCTCTTCAATAAAAGCCCAGAGTTAGTTGAGAAACAGAAAGAGGCGCGTGCTATTTGGTGGGACAAGAAGCTTGATAAAGAGGAGCGTAAACGTTTCAAAGAATCAAGTATTCCGCAGAAACCCTATGTCTATTTTGGGCAAAAATAATCAAGCAGAAAATTTCTTGAAGAATGGAATAAAGGTATCTTGTATACTTCTTTAAAATTCACAGCGCCTCTTTAGGTGGTCACCGTTCTGAATTCATTCTAGTTTCATTTCCTGTTATTTAATAAGTGCCTTGTTCTAATGGTATGAGCTGATAGTAACGCGTTAACATAGGCCTACCAGAATCGATGGGCAAGACATTATTTGGTATTTTGTAATAAATTTGCACGAATAATTTGCCAAAAAATAAGGCAATGGAAATATTATTTTTTGGAGCGTCGCATAGTAATAGTAAAAATGGGCCGGTGCTTGACTAAAAAATTAAAATAGCGGAGTAATTATGGATAACCTTGATAAAGTGAGAGATATTTTATCTGAGACGCTCGGGTTGGGTGAGCGAAAATATTCTATAACTACTGAATCAAATTTACTTGGAAGTATCCCTGAATTAGACTCGATGGGAGTTGTTAGCGTGATTACTGCATTGGAAAAGCATTTTAACATCACGATTAACGACGATGAAATTAGTGCTAAGACCTTCGAGACTTTGGGAAGTCTTGTTTCTTTTGTTGAGCAGAAATTAGCAAACTAAAGAAGTTCGCTAGAAACTATTTTGACGAGCCATTAGTTTTTATTCTGTTAACTGCAAGTCCTTCGTCTTACCCCTACTTCTTTTTGCTTGCAGTTTGTTGGTAAGAACTAAATATGGCCTCTAGGTGTGCCGTCGTGTTCATATAAAAAAACGGCTTCAACCATATGGCTGAAGCCGTTTTTATAAAGCAAAGGTCTTTATTTATTTCTTAGTAATAGGACCTGGTGCTTTGGTTTGTTCCATTACTTCGTTATCCCACTCACCTTCAATCATCATATGAGCAGCTGCGCCTAGCAGAACTGCCTCAATTAGATTGTGACTAAGATAAACGTATAGTCCTGGTTGTACAAACTGGTATCCAGCTGCAACAGCAGATCCACCTGGAACGAACCAAGTTTCATAGTTGGTAGCAGGCTTATCACCAAATGAACCGCCAGTCCATACTAAGTCAGCATGACCACCGATCAGATGCGGACGGGAATCACGATTAGCTTGAGAATGGATGAAAAGAACTTTTTCACCTACTTTGCCTTTGAGTGCATTATCACCTGTTAATGCGCCGGCAGTGCCGTTAAAGACAACGTGAGATGGAACTAAGCCTTTTGCGGTTTCTAACATGTCAGCCATACCTTCTAGTGGTTGAGCATATTCTTTGAATTTGCCATCCGCACCCTTAGGTAGATAAAGATCCTGCTCACCTATGTAGTAAGCACGGTCATAATGCCATGGCTTGCCATTAGCATCTGTCAATCCTTTACGAGGAAGGATCATGATAGCGCCATTCATTCCAGAAATGGTATGGAAAGGAATCATGGTTCCGCCCGGAGCACAATGGTAGACAAATACGCCTGCTTTCTGTGCTTGCCAAGTTAGAACAACTTCTTCACCAGGAGCTACCTTATCTTTCATTGCGCCACCTAATGCACCGGTTGCAGCATGAAAATCTAAGTTATGTGACATTGAGTTGCTTTTTGGGTTAACTAGAGTCATTTCAACCCAGTCACCTTCGTGTGCAACAATCATAGGAGCTGGTACTGAACCGTTGAATGTTAATGCCCAATAGCTTGTATTGGCATCAGCTTTCATTAGTTTTTCTTCAACTACTAAACGAATAGCAACAACCTTAGGTTTTCCTTTAGCTACCTGATTATGTTTAGGTAGGAATGGTGGAGCAACTAAATCTTGTACTACACGAGGTGTTCCTGCAGGGGCATTAGCCATAACCTGAGTTGCTCCAAAGCAAAGGAGACTCACGCCTACAAGTGATTTAAGTAATGCTTTATTCATAATTTCTCCAAAAAAAAGTTTGGTAAATACTTCCGTCTTTGCTACTTATAAGGCCTTATAGCTTCAGGGGGCTCGTTCTTGTTCTAAGCTAAAAAACTGGCTACCAAAAGTAAATTTAAAAGAAGCAAAGCGTAATATACCTATTCAAACTATGTTTGTCTAGAAAAAGCGACATTTTGTCGCACCCGCCAAATATTGCTTTAATTATGAGACGTGAGTATGGGTATAAAGTTCATCCTGCATCAAATTTTTTGCCCCCGATTCTAAGCTTTGTTCTGTTTGATTCGGTTCTTATATTATTCCTGCGGCACTATCCGAGGCCTGCGTTCTTCATCTACTGCCACATAAGTTAGTACTGCTTCGGTTACCTTAATACATATTTCTTTATTTCCTTCGCGAGGTCCCCGTTGCGCGTACACGGCAACATCTATAGTAATTGAAGTGCGTCCTATTTTAGTAATTTCAGTATAGAAACTGACAAGGTCACCGATAAACACCGGTTGTTTAAATACAAAATTATTTACTGCAACTGTGGCTACCCGCCCACCTGTACGGCGGATTGCTAAAATACTACCGGCTATGTCAACCTGAGACATTATCCAACCGCCGAATACATCTCCTGCATGATTAGTGTCTGTTGGCATGGGAACTATCCTCAGCGTTGGATCACAGCCTTTTGGTAATGAAGTATAAATTTCCTTGTTATTATTCATTTTAGTTATACCTTATCGTTACTGGTCAGGCAGTAGTAATCTATATTCTAGTGTCCTTTATAAAGTTTACTTACCGTGGCCTGATAATGATCTAAAACCTTTGTTCGTTTAAGTTTCAGGGTGGGAGTTAGCATACCATTCTCAACGGTCCATGGTTCCAGCGCCAGCGCTACGCGGCGTATTTTGGCATAACCTGGGAACTCTCGTATCTGTACTGTAATTCGTTCTAGAAGAATTTTTTCTAGTTTTTTGTTATGTACCGAGCGGCCTACTTTTAGATCAAGGTTATGCTGACGCGATATTTTCTCCCAGCAGTCAGGATTTATAACCACCAATACACTAAGATACGGGTGTCCCTCGCCGATTAATATTACTTGTTCAAATAAACGGTCACGTAAAATTGCCGCCTCCATATCGGCCGGCGGAATTTTTTCACCAGTTGACATGACAATAATTTCTTTCAGGCGTCCGGTTATCGTTATTATTTCGCCATCGATACGGGCCATATCACCAGAGTTGAGCCACCCGTCTGGGGCAAGAGTTGCTGCAGTAGCTTCAGGATTATTCCAGTAACCCAGCATAACGTTTGGGCCATGAATCAGGAGGGTATTATTTTCATCGAGTTTTACTGCTACCCCAGGAATAGCACGGCCTACGCTTGATGGCACATTATTATTTATACTATTAACGCAGGCTACCGGGCTACATTCAGTCATGCCATAGCCTTGTAGGATTGGTAATCCAAGACCAATAAACATACGTGAAACCTCAATTGACAACGGAGCACCCCCTCCCATGGCAAGTCGTAGCCGGCCGCCCAGTTTGCCCATTACTTCTTTTGCCACCAGTAAATTTAGAAGGGGCCATAGCAGGTGAGATATTTTCTTAGGCCCTCTCTGTTGCTGACATTCAAAGCGACTGTATCCCACTTCAACAGCATAATTAAAGATAAAGCGGCTGAGCGCTGATTTCTTTTCTAGCTTGGCATGAATTGCAGCATAAACCCGGTCATAAATTCGTGGGACCGACATAAGAATTGAGGGGCGAATGTTTACCAGGTCTTCTTGTAATTGTTGTATTGAGCGCGCATAAGCAACTGTAGCCCCAGCCATTACAGGAAGGTAATAACCTACTGTTCGTTCAAATGCGTGAGAAAGTGGTAGGAAAGAGAGGAAAAGATCATCCTGAGAGACCGATACAATTTGTAAGCAGCTATTT
This sequence comes from Nitrosomonadaceae bacterium, assembly GCA_014237605.1. Taxonomy (GTDB): domain Bacteria; phylum Pseudomonadota; class Gammaproteobacteria; order Burkholderiales; family Nitrosomonadaceae; genus BJGV01. Next base: position 10,633 of record JAAZZR010000001.1, read on the forward strand.
GCATTGGTTAGTAGATTATGATGGCTAAGCATTACCCCCTTAGGGCGACCTGAAGTTCCGGAGGTGTACATAATTGTAGCAAGATCATTTGGTTCATGGTTTGCGTGCTGTACTTTTCCAGCTTCTTTCGGTAGCCAGTCACAGAGTGTGTTCAAATCAGCATTCACCGCATCTTTGGTAAGATCTTCAAATGGATTAATCGTTATGATTCTAAACAGATTGCTCATTTGGGAACGCAGTTCTTTTAATGGTTGCCACTGTTTCTGGTCTTCAAGTAGCAATAGTCTGGCACCAGAGTCGTCTAAAATATATGCTGCATTCTCAGCTCGATCATCTGTATAAAGAGGCACAACTACAAGCCCTAACCCCAGTGCAGCTTGGTCAAATATTACCCATTCTGGACAATTTCTTGACATTATTGCTACACGATCACCGGTTACTAAGCCCTCTTTAGTCAAGGCAGTCTGCCAGCGCGCCACCTCTCTATCTACCTGTTCCCAAGTATGATCATGCCAATTCCTGGCAACTTGATCATAACTACGATAGGCTACCATCTGGGGTGAACGGCGTACCCGCTCACTGAATAACCCGTCCAGTGTTTTTGCTACTTCTGTTGGAATTATATTTTCCATGTTTGTTTGACTGGTCTGTAAATTTAATCCGAACTGGATTTGTGATTTTTATCTTCAAATCCTTTTTCTTGTAAGAACTCTAAAATCAGTTTTGGTAAATTTTCTGCAAAACAATTAAATTCTTTAGATTCCTGCATTGACCGGAGCCAGGTAAGTTGTCTTTTTGCTAGCTGGCGCGTGGCAGCAAGGCCCATCTCGTGCATTTCGGTCAGGCTAATTTTATTGTCTAGATACATACACGCCTGTCGATAGCCTACACATCGCATTGAAGTAGCCTCAGCATCGAGACCAAATTTATTCCGTATGGCACGAACTTCATTGATTAGCCCTAGTTTTACCATTTTCTCGAAACGGAAGGCAATGTGTTTATGAAGGGTGATACGATCATCAGGGATCAGGGCAATACTACTTACATGATAAGGAAGATATGCATGCCTTGGTTTTTTCAGTAACTCGGACATAGGTTCGTCAGTAAGATAATATACTTCCAATGCACGTTGAATGCGTTGACTGTCAGTAGGTTTGATACGTGTTGCAATGATTGGGTCAAATTGTTGTAATTTTTTGTGCATTTCTAGCCATCCAATATTTTTAGCCTTGTTTTCAATTGCCATACGCACGCCGCTGTCAGCGGGTGGAAGTTCAGACATGCCCTCCAGTAATGCTCGGAAATAAAGCATAGTGCCCCCAACTAGCAGTGGGATCTTCCCCCGCCCAGTAATTTCTTTCATCACAATTAGAGCGTCTTCTCTGAACTGCGCAGCAGAATAGCGTTCATATGGTTCAATCAGATTGATAAGGTGATGTGGTATTGATGCCATTGTTTCTGCACTTGGTTTGGCGGTCCCAATATCCATATGTCGGTATACTTGAGCAGAATCCACGCTAATTATTTCTACAGATAGATGCTTAGCAATTTCTAATGCAATATTACTTTTTCCGCTTGCAGTGGGGCCCATCAAAAAAATAGCAGGCGGGTGGCTCAGAGCGCCCTTATCTTTTTGTGCTGATGCGGAATTTTTTTTGGATAATGAAGCAGTCAATTTCACATTTATTGCAGAAATCTATTTTTTAAATAAAGATTAAAATTCAACAAACGGGCTATAAATACACAGTAGTTCTTAATTTCTGCCATCAGAAGAATTGTTTTTTAACGATTATGATTTCTGTGGCGCGCTATAAGAGAGAGTATATTTATATGGGTAAGCTCGCGTGTAAGGTGCCCGTAGCTCAGGAATAATTTTATCCGAACTGCTAAGGTCTGATAAATATCTTTTAGATAGCATAGGCGAGAATAAGTATGGGTTTTCCCTACCAAGCTTTGTACGCCAGAAATTGGGATTAAACGCTATATTCAATTACATGGCAAGTAATGGTCATTTCAGTTAAAATTCAGGCCAAACTAATTACTTGTGTTGTATAATATACAATCATGCAACTTAGTTGCATTTACTCATATAACTAATTTACGACAAATTCTATGATCCTTATCTTGAATCCTGATGCTTGTTCGACCAAACCTGATTATAAGCAGCTAATGGAGCATCTTGCTAGCCTTCCCGGTATTTCTATCCGCATACATGCTGAAGCTGGTGTTGAACAGACGCTAACAGAAGTATATTTGATTGGCGATACCAAATCACTACCTTTAGAAGACATGCAAAGTTTACCTTGTGTAGACAGGGTAGTGCGGATCTCCGAGGAGTATCGAGTTCTCGGGCGGCACAAAAACGATGATCGCCCTACTCATTTTGATTATAACGGAGTACGTTTTGGGCAAGATACATTAAATATATTTGCAGGATTGTGCGCAGTTGATACGCCGGAACATGTAGAGTTAATGATGAAAGCGTTGAGAGATAACGGTTTAAACTGTACAAGAATGGGCGCCTATAAGCCCCGTACCAGTCCATACTCCTTTCAGGGGCATGGCAAGGCATGCTTACCTTATGTATTTGATTTAGCAGGTAAATATGGAATAAAAGTTATTGCTATGGAGGTCACGCATGAATCTCATGTTGATGAAATCCATGAAGCGCTGGCGCAGGCTGGTAATCCTACGGGGGTAATGTTACAGATCGGCACTCGAAACACACAGAATTTTGAATTATTGAAAATTGTCGGGCGCCAGCAGGATTTTCCGGTACTTATCAAACGTGGTTTTGGCATTACGTTAGATGAATCACTAAATGCTGCAGAATATTTGGCATCTGAGGGAAATAGCAGGGTGGTGTTTGGTCTTCGGGGGATGAAGACCACCGGCGCTGATCCTCATCGTAATTTTGTAGATTTTGCCCATGTGCCTGTAGTGAAGCGTCTAACACGTATGCCAGTTTGTATTGATCCTTCGCATTCGGTCGGTGCCCGCACCTGCTCTCCAGAAGGTATACTGGATATTATGCAGGCTACTGCTCAGGGTGTAATTGCCGGTGCAAATATGATTTTAGTGGACTTTCACCCAGTACCAAGCAAAGCTTTGGTAGACGGACCACAAGCATTGAAAATGAATGAGTTGTCACATTTTCTGGAAGACATTTCCATTGCCCGCGAAGCTTATGTACAGCGTACAGCCTTAGCTGAAAGATACCCAGATGAATAAGTATTCGCTATGAAGAGCGAATATTTGCAGCGAAACCGCTGAGCAGATTGTCAGAGAAAGTCTGTTTTCATTTGTCTAAAATGTAGAGTGTTCTAAGCGGGGAATAATTTTTTGGCAGATGACATTGTTGTTATAGGTGGAGGGGTAATCGGGCTTACCGTGGCGAATGAGTTTTTGCGGTTGGGCGCGAAAGTACGGATTTTAGAACGAAATTGCTGCGGGAAAGAGTCTTCTTGGGCAGGTGGCGGCATACTTTCGCCATTGTTGCCATGGGATTATCCTGCCCCAGTGACAGAATTAACACAATTTAGTAATCGATTATTACCGGGCTTGACTGAAGCTCTCCAACAAGAAACAGGGATTGATCCAGAATACCGGGCTTGTGGCATGCTTGCTCTTCCTGATATGAATAATAAGGAAGGTGCCAAATTTATCGGGGCTAAGGGTTGGTGTGCACGCAACACTTTTCCTATGAAGGAGGTGTATCCGAATGAAGCTTCTCCAAGGCTCACGTTTGGTGAATTTGCAGATAAATCAGCATTATGGCTCCCCTCAGTTGCACAAGTGCGTAGCCCCAGATTATTACAGGCGCTGAAAATCTCAGTAGAGTTATCTGGCGGCTCTATCATAGAGCATACTAAAGTTACAGGTTGGCGCATGAATCAAGGCCGGGTCGAGTCCGTTATTACCGACCAGGGAGAATACTCTGGCACGAATTATATTGTTGCAGCTGGAGCGTGGAGCCGTGAAGTACTTGATAAATATGCTTCAAAAATTAACATTTATCCTGTGCGGGGGCAGATGTTGCTTTTTAAAGTAGAGACTGGTTTGCTTGATACAGTTATATTTCAGAATGGGTTTTATCTGATACCGCGTCAAGACGGATATATACTTGCAGGGAGCACTGTAGAGGATTCCGGGTTTAATAAAAATATTACTACAGATGCGCGTAAGCAATTACTTGAGAGTGCCCATAGTTTTTTACCCGAACTGACTGAAGAAACTTTAGTCGGGCACTGGGCAGGGCTTCGTCCGGGGTCTCCTGAAAATATACCCATTATTAACCGTCACCCCGTATTTGATAATCTTTATTTAAATAGCGGCCATCACCGCTATGGTGTAACTATGGCGCTCGGGAGCGCGCATCTTTTATCAAACATGATCATGAAAAATCCTCAGCCATTTGATGTCGCCCCCTATAAGTGGCATTTATAAATACTAGGAAATATTGTTTCTGATCTCCCCCGCTTTATCCACAGAGAACGGGGTGGTAATATTAACGTACTCCAACAAAAAATATAGACGTCATGGCAGGACACAGTAAGTGGGCAAACATCAAGCACAAGAAGGCAGCAACAGATGCCAAACGCGGTAAGATTTTTACTCGGGCGATTAAGGAAATAACAGTTGCTGCACGACTGGGTGGCGGTGAAATAGCAAGCAACCCGAGATTGCGCTTAGCGGTTGATAAGGCCTATGATCAAAACATGCCTAAGGCCAATGTAGAGCGGGCAATTAAACGTGGTAGCGGTGATTTGGAGGGAGTAAGTTACGAAGAAATTCGTTATGAAGGTTATGGCGTTGCAGGTGCAGCTGTAGTAGTAGATTGTATGACAGACAATCGCGTACGAACTGTTGCAGACGTACGACACGCTTTTACTAAACATAGCGGTAACCTAGGTGCTGATGGGTCGGTTCTGTTTTTATTTAAACATTGTGGTCAGCTTTTTTTTGCTCCGGGCACTAACGAAGACAAACTACTGGAGGCTGCTTTAGAAGCAGGCGCCGAGGATGTAATCAATAATGATGACGGGAGTATTGAGGTTATTACCCCACCGTATGAATTTATAGCTATTAAAGCTGCTTTGGAGAAAGCTGAGTTCAAAGCAGAGTTAGCTGCGGTGACCATGAAATCAAGCAATGAGATTATATTAACAGGTGAAAATGCAGTAAAAATGCAAAAATTATTGGATGCCCTTGAAAATATAGATGATGTTCAGGAAGTTTTTACCTCAGCAGTAATTGATAGTTAATTTATTATCTGATAGGTGACATATTCGCATTCTAGGTATTGACCCAGGCTTGCGCATAACTGGTTTTGGGGTCATCGATATAGCTGGCAAAAAATTAACTTATGTCAGCAGTGGTCGCATCAAAACTTTAGATGCCGAGCTACCATTACGTCTAAAATCAATCATGAATAATCTCAATGAAGTTATTGCGCAACATCATCCTGATCAGGTTGCAGTGGAGCAGGTATTCGTTAACATTAATCCAAAATCAACACTGATGCTCGGGCAGGCGCGAGGTGCAGCAATTTGTGCGGCTGCATTAAATGATCTTTTTGTTGCAGAATATACTGCACTGCAAATCAAACAGGCAGTTGTCGGTAACGGTCATGCAAAGAAAGAGCAGGTTCAGGAAATGGTGAGTCGTTTATTAGGACTTTCTTCTAGGCCGGGTTCGGATGCGGCGGATGCGCTTGCTTGTGCTATTTGTCATGCTCATGGTGGTTTGGGCTTGGGTAACACATCAACCCAAGGGTACAGTATGAAACGCGGAAGACTGGCATGATTGGAAGATTAACGGGTACATTATTAGAGAAACAGCCACCTTTAGTGCTTCTTGACGTGCAGGGCGTGGGATATGAAGTTAATGTTCCGATGAGTACATTCTATACCCTGCCAGATACTGGAGAGGTAATTATTCTTCATACTTATCTTGTGGTGCGGGAAGATGTGCATTTGTTGTTTGGCTTTGCAACTGATACTGAACGACAGGTCTTTCGTCAACTTGTAAAAATTTCCGGTGTGGGAGCAAGAACTGCATTAGCAGTATTGTCAGGTTTGAGCGTCTCTGATTTATACCAGGCGGTGGTAGATCAGGATAGCAGGCAGATCATTCAGGTTCCAGGAATTGGCAAAAAAACTGCTGAGCGTTTGCTGTTGGAATTGCGGGACAAGCTTAGTTCTGACATGATTGGTACTGATGGTCATGCATCCTCTTCAAAAGTAAATAATGACGTGCTCAATGCCTTGTTAGCATTGGGTTATAATGAGCGCGAGGCTAGTTGGGCAATTAAAAAACTGTCTCTAGATATTAGTGTATCTGAAGGGATACGAGAGGCTCTTAAATTTCTTTCAAAGGAAAGATAGTGTGAATATTCATTCTATACAGTTGAATGATTGAAACTGAGAGATTAATAACTGCTGCTCCCGTTTCCTCTCAAGAAGAGGTCGTAGAGTTAGCTTTGCGTCCGAAGAGCCTAGACGAATATGTTGGTCAGGAAAAGATACGCGGACAGTTGCAGATATTTATTGACGCTGCAAGGAATCGGAAGGAAGCGCTTGATCATGTGTTGTTGTATGGTCCTCCTGGATTAGGCAAGACTACCCTTGCTCATATAATTGCAAAAGAAATGGGGGTGAGTTTGCGCCATACGTCTGGTCCAGTACTTGAGCGACCTGGTGATTTGGCGGCACTTCTGACTAATCTTGAGCCTAACGACGTTTTATTTATTGATGAAATACACCGCCTTTCTCCGGTGGTAGAAGAGATTCTTTATCCAGCGCTTGAGGATTATCAACTTGATATCATGATTGGTGAAGGTCCTGCGGCACGCTCAGTTAAGCTTGATTTGCCTCCTTTTACTTTAGTGGGGGCCACTACCCGTGCCGGTATGCTGACTAATCCTCTACGTGATCGTTTCGGCATTGTTTCGCGGCTGGAATTCTACTCTTCTGATGAACTTACCAGAATCGTAACTCGTTCAGCCCGGGTGATGAATGTAGAGATTTCTCCTGAAGGCGCGACAGAAATTGCTATTCGTTCACGCGGAACGCCAAGGATTGTTAATAGACTCTTACGCAGGGTACGAGATTTTGCTGAAGTCAAAGCAGAGGGAACCATCAGTCAGGTTGTGGCAGATTCTGCACTGACTATGTTGGATGTAGATAGTATTGGTCTTGATGTGATGGATAGAAAGTTACTTTTGTCAGTAATAGAAAAATTTGATGGCGGCCCCGTCGGAGTTGATAATCTGGCTGCGGCTATTAGTGAGGAGCGCGATACTATAGAAGATGTACTAGAACCATATTTGATACAGCAGGGGTTCCTGAAACGCACACCACGCGGACGTATGGCTACGAGTATTGCTTACCAGCATTTTGGAATATCATTGAAAAATGGGCTGAGCGGCGATATGAGTGAATAAAAATACTAAAACATGGAGAAAGATATTAGAACTAATCTGAAAACAGATCCTGCTTTTACTCTCCCTACCCGGGTCTATTATCAAGATACGGATGCGGGGGGCGTGGTCTATCATTCCACCTATTTAAACTTTATGGAGCGTGCCCGTTACGAATGGATGCGTGGACTGGGCTTGGATATAAAAGTATTAGCTGAGGTTCATAGGGTGATATTCATGATACGTTCGCTGAATATTGAATATTTTAAGCCAGCCATACTGGATGATCTACTCGATGTAACAGTACAGGATGCTGATCTTGGAAGAACCCGTATTACAATTTCCCAGCATGTTCTCCGCGGACAAACTACACTAGCCAGCGCAACTACTCAGGTGGTATGTGTAGGTGCTGATACACTTAAGCTAGCAAGTTTACCTACTTCATTACGAAATAAATTTGGAAATCAATCATGAATGCAACCGTTACTCAAGATATGTCTATATTTACACTTATTAGCTCCGCTAGCATACCGGTACAACTAGTAATGGGAGTGCTGCTAGTTACTTCTTTTTTATCTTGGTGGTTTATTTTTAGAAAATTTTATACCATCAGGGAAGAAACAAGGCAGAGCGATGAGTTTGAGGATATTTTTTGGAAGGGCGCCGACCTAAATGAGCTATACCAAAGTGTCTTAAGTGCACGGTATACAACAGGTGGCATGGAAAGAATTTTTGAAGCGGGATTCCGAGAGTTTATTAAGCATGATCACCAACCAGGGGCAGATGTAAGCGCAGTAATGGATGGTACCCGCCGCGCAATGAGAGCGACGTATCAACGTGAAATGGACAGGCTTGAATCACAGCTATCTTTTCTTGCTACAGTAGGGTCAGTAAGCCCATACATTGGTTTGTTTGGTACCGTGTGGGGGATTATGAACTCTTTTCGCAGCCTATCAAATGTTACGCAGGCAACCATTTCCCATGTTGCACCGGGCATTGCTGAAGCATTAATTGCAACAGCAATGGGATTGTTTGCTGCGATTCCTGCCGTTATCGCCTATAACCGCTACGCTACCGATATTGATCGACTTTCAACACGCTTTGAAAGTTTTATGGAAGAGTTGTCAAATGTATTGCAGCGTCAGGCCAATGGATAAGATTAAATTAATAGGAACAGTTTCATGAGTATGCGCCGAGCAAAGCGACGCCTGATGAACGAAATTAACGTTGTGCCATATATTGACGTAATGTTGGTGTTATTGATCATTTTTATGATTACAGCGCCACTGGTTAATTCTGGCCAGATTGAATTGCCTCAGATTGGCAAATCACTGAAGCCTGCGATTGCGCCCCTAGAGGTGACTATTAAGGCTGATAAAAGTCTAGCCATACGTGATCTTGCATTGACGACTATAGAACGAAAGGTTAACCGTGATGAATTGATAGCTGTAATTAAGAAAAAACAGGAAAAAAATAAAGATCAACCCGTAGTAATTGCTGCTGATAAGAATGTACGTTACGAAGAAGTAATAAAAATGATGGATATTCTACAAAAGCAGAGAGTTACCAAAGTGGGTCTTCTGGCTAAACACAAATGATCAATACGAATATTCGATGAGAGGGAAATCACCAGGATCTGCTAACCGGGATCAGAAGTGGATTAAGGCAGGAGTGCTAGCTTTATTGGTGCATGTAGTATTCTTTATTTTTATGACTTTTGGGCTTAGTTGGAAAACTAATCCACCGGAAGGGATAGTGGTGGATTTATGGAGTGATTTGCCTCAGCCTGAGCAAAAACCAACTAAAAAAATTAAAGCGCAGCCACCAAAGCCAGCGCCGTCAAAAAAAATTAAGCCGGTTCCACCAAAAAAAGTTAAAGTAGCGCCACCAAAAAAAGTTAAAGTAGCGCCACCAAAAAAAGTTGAATCATTGCCGTCAAAGGCTGAGATAGAACTTAAAAAAGAAAAAGAGAAGAAAGAAAAAGAGAGAAAGGTTAGGTTGGCTAAAGAGAAAAAAGAAAAAGAGAAAAAGGCTAGGTTAGCTAAGGAGAAGAAAGAAAAAGAGAAAAAGGCTAGGTTAGCTAAGGAGAAGAAAGAAAAAGAGAGAAAGGCTAGGTTAGCTAAGGAGAAGAAAGAAAAAGAGAGAAAGGTTAGGTTAGCTAAAGAGAAAAAAGAAAAAGAGAGAAAAATAAAAGAGCAGAATGCCAGAGTGGCAGCTGAAACAGAGAGATTTCAGAAGGAGCTGCGAGAAGAAGAGGAAAGAAGAAGGCTTCAAAAATTGGCGTATGCAAAAGCAGCGGCTAAGCGTAACCTGATAGATGAATATAAGGCAAAGATTCTGGCAAAGATCAAAAGTAAACTAGTGCTGCCACCAGATTTACCAAATGATCCTGTTGCCGAGTACAATATTACATTACTGCCAGGCGGAGAAATTTTGAGTGTTAAATTACGGAATAGCAGTGGATTTCGTTCGTTCGATGAGGCCGTAGAGCGTGCAATTATATTAGCCAGGCCGTTACCTTTGCCAAGGGATAAATTACTATTTCCAAATTTTCGGGATTTAGGTGTTAAGGTACATTATCTCGATGATTAGTATAATTGCTCTCTATAAAATATTTTTTTGAAAATTAACTCTATGTGGAATTCTTTACATCAATCCTTCAGCTCTATACTTGTTCTAATATTTTGTTTGTTTAGTTCCCCGCTTCATGCTGCGCTCGATATCGAGATCTTTGGCGGCGGAGCTTCTCAGATCCCCATTTCTATTATTCCATTTGCTGCTGAGGAAAGACTCGCACAAAGTGTAACAGCAGTTGTGAGATCTGATCTGCAGCGGAGTGGACTGTTTAGAATGGTTGACTCAGTTAGCTCCATTCCTCATGAGCCTAGTGAAATTATTTATCCTGATTGGCAAATGCGAGGGGTAAATGCAATGGTTATTGGAGCCACTAGGCTATTGCCTAATGGGCAAGTAGAGGTACGATATCGTCTTATGGATATAGCAAAACAGGAAATATTGATTAGTGATATGGAAACTGTTTCTGTAAAGCAATTACGTGCTGTTGCTCACCGAATGGCTGATAGTATTTATGAAAAATTAACAGGTGATATAGGGGTCTTTAGCACCCGCATTGCTTATGTGGCAAAACAGGGAAATAGATATGCATTAAAGGTTGCCGATGCAGACGGGTTCAATGCGCGGACAGCAATTGAATATACTGAACCCATTATTTCACTTGCGTGGTCACCGGATGGCACTAAAATAGCTTATGTTTCGTTTGAGAACAAAAAACCAGTTATTCACGTACAGACCCTTGCAACTGGAGAGCGTAGGGCCATAGCAAAGTTTAGGGGGAGTAATAGTGCTCCGGCTTGGTCTCCTGACGGTAAAAAAATTGCAGTAGTTCTGAGTAAGAAGGGTGGCTCACAAATCTTTTTAATAAATTCTGATGGAAGCGGGCTGAGAAGGCTTACCAAGAGTTCCAGTATTGATACTGAGCCTAATTTTTCGCCGGATGGCAAATCAATTATTTTTACTTCTGACCGTGGTGGTAGTCCTCAAATTTATCGAATGGCAGTAGCAGGGTCTGCATCAAGGGTGGCTGAACGTCTCACTTTCGAAGGTAGTTATAATGTAAGTCCGCAATATCATCATGATGGTAAGAATTTTATCTATATACACCGGAACGATTCACAATTTAATGTAGCTATACAGAGTTTAGAAACTCGTCAGGTACAACTATTAACTGATTCTGCATTTGATGAGTCTCCTAGTTTTGCACCGAATGGTAAGATAATCCTGTATGCTACTGAAATTAAAGGACGTGGTATTTTAGCTGCAGTATCAAGTGATGGTAGAACAAGGCAGGAATTATCAACACAAGAGGGAGATATAAGAGAGCCGGCATGGGGACCTCTACCAAAGTGGCGCCGAAAGTTCTAATTTTGTTTGGTCGTGTAGATTGGTAAATTTATAAGGGAGAGAATTATGAGAAAGATTTTAAGCATTGCTCTGGTTGTTTTATTGTCAGCATGCGCTAATAAAACTATTAACCCAGATGGGGAAGAAGGAAGTCAGGCCAATACAGGCGCCATGTCTGGAGAGAATGCCTCAGGTAGCCCTACTGTAAATCCATTGGTTGATCCAACTAATATATTATCAAAGCGTAGTGTATATTTTGAGTTTGATGAATATGTGGTTAGTGACAAATATAAATCTATGGTGCTATCACATGCCCGATATTTACGTGATAATTCTAATTTGAGCATTCGTATACAGGGTAATACAGATGAACGCGGTAGCCGTGAATACAATCTTGCATTGGGTCAGCGTCGCGCTGATAGCGTCAAGAGGGTGATGACATTGGCAGGCACTCAAGACAGTCAGATTGAATCTGTTAGTTATGGTGAAGAAAAGCCACGGGCTGTCGGCCATAATGAAGCCTCTTGGACTGAGAATCGTCGCGCAGATATTCGTTATCAGGGCGAATAACCATGTGTTTACGCTCTCTCTTGTTATTGTCAGTGCTGATCAGTAATACGAGCTACGCCGCATTATTTGATGATGAGGACGAGCGGAAGAAGTATCGTGCCGCTCAACAAGAGCAGTCGAGACTTCAAGAAGCACGAATTGCTAAGCTAGAGGAAGTGACTAACCAAGCAATTATCGGACTTCACAACCAGATTGAAGAGTTAAGGCGTGAGTTTAGTAAATTGAACGGTCAAATTGAGGTATTAGCATACGATATTAAGTTGTCCCAAAACAGACAGAAGGATTTTTATATTGATCTAGATAGCCGGCTAAGGAGAATTGAGCAGCCTGATGTTGGGTCAGATACGAACCCCTCTGTTGTTGAAGGAGTCCCAGTAGCTCCAGCAGCTCCAGTAGCTCCAGCAGCCCCAGTAGCTCTAGCTGCCCCAGCAGCTCCAGCAGCGCCAGCAATTAGTGATACAGTGGCAGCTGATGCTGAAAATAGCGACTATCAGGAAGCTTTTAATATGTTTAAAATTGGCAGATTCAAGGGCGCCGTATCTAAATTTAAAAGTTTTATCGAAAACTATCCCACATCAGAACTCTTACCTAGCGCGCACTACTGGATTGGAAACTCTTATTATGCAATGCGTGATTTCAAGCGCGCAATATTTGTACAGCAAGAATTAATCAAAGATTTTCCAGGTAGTGATAAAGTTCCTGATGCTATGCTTAACATTTCTAGTAGCCAGAAAGAAATAAACTTTATAACAGCCTCACAGAAAACCTTGAAAGATTTAATTACAAAATATCCCATTAGTGAAGCAGCAAAAAAGGCTAAATTACGATTAGTCAATTAAAAATTTATAATTTATGTAGTCAGTTACTCTGTAGCCTTATAAAATAAGGTAAGGATCTTCAGCTATCTGGGCGATATAGTAATATTGGGGCAATTGTTTTTAGAGAGGAGAGGAATCGAGATGAGATACAAAAGTTTTCAGGAATTCTGTGCTTATATAGCTAAAAATAATCCACAGCAGCCTGAATACCATCAAGCAGTTAATGAAGTTATGGAAAGTATTTGGCCTTTTATTGTTGAGCATCCCGGTTATGCTGAGCATGGCATTCTGGACCGTCTTGTTGAGCCGGAGAGAGCGATTATATTTCGTGTGTCCTGGGTAGATGATCAAAATGAGGTTAGGGTAAACCGTGGTTATCGGATACAGCATAATTCTTCTATTGGGCCTTATAAAGGGGGCACGCGCTTTCATCCATCTGTAAACCTTTCTATTCTCAAATTTTTGGCCTTTGAACAGACTTTCAAGAATGCACTGACTACTTTGCCTATGGGTGGCGGTAAAGGTGGTGCAGACTTTGATCCAAAAGGGAAAAGTCAGGGGGAGGTGATGCGATTCTGTCAGGCTTATGTAAGTGAATTATTTCGTCATATTGGTTCTGACACCGATATACCTGCTGGAGACATAGGAGTCGGTGGCAGAGAGGTAGGTTTTATGGCGGGGATGTTTAAGAAACTTTCAAATCGATCCGATTCTGTTTTTACAGGCAAAGGATTGAGTTTTGGGGGTTCATTGATTCGTTCAGAGGCCACAGGTTACGGTACAGTATATTTTGCAGAGGAAATGCTAAAGCATGCTGGTCGTTCTTTTGATGGTTTGAGAGTTTCTGTTTCAGGCTCAGGTAACGTCGCTCAGTACTCTGTCGAAAAAGCGATGATGTTGGGGGCAAAAGTGATAACAGTTTCTGATTCGAGTGGTACGGTAGTTGATGAGGATGGTTTCACAACTGAGAAACTTGCGATATTAATGGATGTAAAAAATAATTTAAGAGGCCGAGTCAGTGATTACGCGGAACGAGTGAAAGCTACTTTCATACCTAATGTCCGGCCATGGCATGTTCCAGTTGATGTTGCGTTACCTTGCGCAACTCAAAATGAATTAGATGAAAAAGATGCCGCCACTTTGATAAAGAATGGAGTATTTTGTGTTGCTGAAGGGGCAAATATGCCGTCTACAGCAGGTGCTATAAAACTTTTTGATGAGGGTGAAGTTATGTTTGCTCCGGGCAAAGCCAGTAATGCTGGTGGAGTTGCTACCTCTGGGCTGGAAATGAGTCAAAATGCCATACGCCTTTCCTGGCCACGCGAAGAAGTAGATGCTCGTTTGCTAGAAATTATGAAGGCTATTCATGGCTCCTGTCTTCAATATGGAAAAAGAAAAGATGGGAGTATTAATTATGTCGATGGGGCAAATATAGCAGGCTTTGTCAAAGTAGCAGATGCAATGCTTGGTCAGGGTGTAGTCTAGGTATCATTCAACCAGATAGAGGGTGCTTTCTTCCATTTATATTTGATTAAATGGAAGACTAGAGGCCTTCAATTTTCAAATTGTCATGGCGATGGATTTTTTACTCGAGAACGTTATGCGAGGGTCTTTTATCAAAGACAAATTCTTCAGTCCTGCAAAAGGCTAGATGTATTGTGGTTGGTAGCCTGATGAGTAAAACTTTGTCTGGAGTTAATCTTTTGTGTGTTTTCCATGTTGGATCAAAACTATATATCTGGACGCGGGAATCAGGTTAATGAGAAATATTCTTCTGACATTATTATTTTTTTGTTGTGTTGATATAGTTACAGCCAGTCAGGATCTCGATTTTATTGCAGTACGTAAAGCATTCGAGGCAGGAGACTCTAAGAAACTAGCTATCAAAATCCCGCGCCTGCGAGGTCATATACTAGAGTCTTATGGGGCTTATTATCAGCTGCAACTGCAGTTGGATGAAGCAAAGTCAGATAAGAAAATGAAAGTAGACATAGCTGCGGTTAGGAAATTTCTTACTAGCTATCAAGGTAGTTTTCTCGCTGATAGGATACGTGGCCAATGGCTAAAAATACTTGGGGAAAGAGAACAATGGAAGTTATTTGCTAAGGAGTATCGATCTCTTATTAAAGAGGATACAGAACTTAGTTGTTACTCATTGCAGCAACGGTTAAATATAAATGGTAGTGGTATACGAGATGATGTGCTTTCATTGTGGCTCAATGAGAAAGAAATGCCGGAAAATTGTGTTTCATTATTTGATTCTCTTGTTTCGGCTAAGCTCCTAACGGAAGAAGATGTGTGGAAACGAATACGCCTTGCTCTTGAAAAAGGTAAGGTAAGTGCTGTAAAACAAATTAATCAGTATCTTCCTAAAAAGCACGCGCTCAGCGAACGAAAATTGAATTCCGCTAACAAGAACCCATTGCGCTATTTAGGTAGACATAGGAAAAAAATTAAAACTCGTGCTGATCGCGAAGTTATTTTATTCGCAATGTTTCGTCTACTTCGTAGTGATCTGGGTCGGGCTTATGCATTCTGGCCCAAGGTACGTGAGAAATTCTCGCTCAGTGAGCAATCATACTTTACGGGGCAGTTAGCAAGCAGGGCAGCGTATAAGCATGATTCTCGTGCGCTCGCCTGGTTTGACGAGACTACTAATACTGGTGCTCCGGCTCTCCTTTCAGATAAACAAATTAAATGGAAAGCGCGTGCTGCTCTACGTGCAAAAGATTGGGTGACCGTATTGGAAAGTATCAAGGCTATGTCGCGTCTTGAACAGCAGGCAGCAGTATGGAGATATTGGAAGGCACACGCTTTGAAGAAGCAAGGTAAAAATGTAGAAGCTCGAGTCATTTTTAAGCCATTAAGTACCGAATATCATTTCTACGGACAGCTTGCAAAAGAGGAGCTGGGAATTGCGAGCGGGGTTCTTCCCAAGTCTTATAAAATTGAGGAAGAAGAAATCACAGCTATTCAGAAGCTGCCTGGAATCAAAAGAACACTTGCGCTCTATCGTCTTAATCTAAGAATTGAAGCCACACGCGAGTGGATATGGGCAATACGTGGGTTTGATGATAGGCGTTTATTGGCCGTAGCTGAAACTGCACGACGTAATAATCTATACGATATAGCCATTAATACGGCTAATAAAACCATAAAACTTCATAATTTTAGTCTGCGATATCTTGCCCCTTATCGTGGCGCGATGAAGAAAGCTTTGAAACAAAAAGATCTTGATGAGGCCCTTGTTTATGGCTTGATTCGGCAGGAGAGTCGCTTCGTTTCAAGAGCTAAATCTGGGGCTGGAGCAATCGGATTGATGCAGTTAATGCCGGCTACTGCTAAGTGGATAGCAAAGAAATCAGGCGTGCGAAATTATCGCAAAAAACTTGTCTCTCAGGTGGGAACTAATCTAATGTTGGGGACATATTACCTTGAGTACGTGTTAACTTTATTTGATAATAAGTCATTATTAGCGTCAGCTGCTTACAATGCCGGACCTAGTCGGGCAAAGAAGTGGCAAGGCGAGGAATTATTGGAAGGTGCAATTTATGCCGAAACTATTCCTTTCAAAGAAACACGTAATTATGTAAAAAAAGTCATGAGTAACTCCATGTACTATGCCAGCATTTTTGGACATAAAGCACGGACCTTGAAAGATCGTCTGGGTACAATTGAGCCCAGATCAAATAAATAGAATAACTTAAATATGAGAAAAAACGATCGCAATGGAAATTAAAAATGTCTGTATTATTGGTGGGAGTGGGTTTGTAGGACAGCATATTGCTCATCTACTAGCTGCACGAGAAATTAAGGTGCGTATTCTGACTCGTCGCCGTGAATATGCTAAATCACTTTTGGTATTGCCAACTGTCGATGTGATAGAAACTAATATTCATGATCCCAGAGAGCTTGGTCAATCGTTAGTTGGGGTAGATGCGGTTATTAATTTAGTTGGTATTTTGGATGGAGATTTTATCTCTACACATATTGAGTTACCCAGAAAAATTGTGGCGGCATGTGAGCAAAATGGGGTGTCTCGTTTACTACATATGAGTGCTTTACATGCTAGTACTAACGGTACAAGTGCTTATCTGCGCTCTAAGGGTGAAGGTGAAAAAGTCATAATAGAGTCAAATTTGGAAACTACTATTTTTAGGCCATCTGTAATTTTTGGGCCAGGAGATTCTTTCCTCAATTTGTTTGCTAATCTAGTGAAGAGGTTACCTGTATTTCCACTGGGATCACCTAATGCAAAATTTCAACCAGTATTTATAGAAGATGTGGCGGAGGCAATTATAGCAAGCCTTTCTACTCCCGCAACTTTCGGTCAAAGCTACAATTTATGCGGGCCAAAAATTTACTCTCTAAGACAACTCGTAGAGTATGTGTCTACTATAACTAGAAATAAACTTAGTATTATAGGATTGGGTGACCGGCTATCCTATTTACAAGCGATGTGCTTGGAATTCCTACCAGGTAAGCTTATGACGCGTGATAATTATCTTTCAATGAAGACAGACAGTATATGTGACTGTAATGATGAGAGTGATTTAATAAAAATATTTGGGATCTACCCTACAGAGCTGGAAGAAGTGGCGTCTCTATACTTGGCACATAATACGCCACGTGGCCGGTACACTGGTTTTCGTGACAGAGCGGGGCGAAAAAATTAATTCCTCATTGGAAACTTATTTGGTTGGGGGCTCAGTACGTGATGAGCTGTTGCAGCTTCCTGCTAAAGATCATGACTATGTTGTCGTCGGGTCAACTCCAGAGGAGATGGAGAAACTTGGCTATCGTTCAGTAGGCAAAGATTTCCCAGTTTATCTTCATCCCAAAAGTCATGATGAATATGCGTTGGCAAGAACTGAACGTAAAATTTCGCGCGGTTATAGAGGGTTTGAAATTTATACATCTTCTAAAGTTACGTTGGAGGAAGATTTGGCGAGAAGAGATCTCACCATAAATGCAATTGCAAAAGATAGATATGGGAAAATTATTGATCCGTTCAATGGTTTAGCAGATCTTAAAGAAGGCTTATTGCGACATGTATCTCCTGCATTTTCTGAGGACCCAGTTCGTGTATTACGGACAGCACGTTTTTCTGCGAGGTTTGGTTTTCGTGTTGCGCCAGAGACTCTTTTATTGATGAGTGAAATGGTACGCAATGGTGAGGTTGATACTTTGGTGCCAGAAAGAGTCTGGCAGGAGATTTCTCGAGGGCTAATGGAGAATAAACCTTCTTGCTTATTCTCTGTACTACGAGACTGTGGTGCGTTGACACGAATCTTACCAGAGATAGATGTATTATTCGGGGTCCCCCAACCAGAAAAATGGCACCCCGAAATTGATACGGGTGAACATATAATGCAGGTTATTGACTATGCTGCGTCAAAAAATTATTCTCTGCCAGTACGTTTCGCTGCTTTAACTCACGATCTTGGCAAAGGAGTTACACCTAGGAACTTATGGCCAAGCCATACTGGACATGAAAAAAACAGTGTGAAGTTAGTTAAAAGTCTGTGCGAACGTATCAGAGCACCTAAAAAAAGTCGTGACCTTTCGTTACTGGTGGCACGTTTTCATAGTAATGTACATCGTATAGCAGAGTTAAATCCAACAACTATAGTAGATATGTTGTTAGCAGTAGATGCATATCGTAAGCCGGAACGTTTCGGGGAATTTATTCACGCTTGTGAATGCGATTTTCATGGGCGATCTGGTTACGTTGATAAACTTTATCCGCAGGCGACATGGTTACGCGAAGCATTTAATGTATCCAATAAAATTGATTGCGGTGCAATAGCGACTAGTCTTGCAAGTACTATTTCTGATCCTGCTTGTTTATCAAATTCAATTAATGCAAAAATTAGAGAGGCTCGTGTCGCTGAAATAAAAGATCATTTAACCTGATTTTTTATTTTTTAAAGGAAGGGGCCTGGTTTCTAATAGCTATTATCGTCATGATTATTTATGAGATTGTTTTTCTCAAAGTATTTCTGATGATATTCTTCCGCACGATAAAACTCTGTAGCAGGTAGTATTTCCGTTACGATAGGTTCGCATTTTTTTGGCTGTAATTTTATCTTAGAAGAGCGCGCTATAATCTTCTGCTCCTCCGTAAAATAAAATATTACTGAGCGGTATTGTGATCCTATATCCGGGCCTTGTTGATTGAGGGTGGTTGGGTTATGACAACTCCAGAATGCATTCAGGATTCCATCATAAGTGATTTGCGAGGGATCATATTCTATCTGAACAACTTCAGCATGACCGGTTTCACCTGAGCATATATCATTATATGTAGGATTATTAGTAAGGCCGCCAGAGTAACCACATGTTGCTTCACTGACACCAGGAATTTTACGGAAAAAAGCTTCTACGGACCAGAAGCAACCCGCTCCAAAAAGTGCTTTTTCTTTAAGTGCCATTTTCACCTCGGAAGGTTAGTTGGAATAAGTTTATTTATCCTCTAGGCTTGCGAGGCATAATACTAAATAGACGGTCATAAACAAAATTAGGAAGTAACCTCAGAATATGTGCAACAATTCCCATTTGCCAGGGAATAACAGAGAATATTTTCTTGTGATTGATAATATGCACAATCTTTTTAGCGGCAGTTTCTGCTGTCATAATAAAAGGCATATGAAATGGATTATTGGCTGTCATTGGCGTAATAATGTAACCGGGACAAATTGTTATTACGGAAACACCACTTTTAAACATTTCTACACGTAGACTTTCAAGATATGAATTTGCAGCAGCTTTAGATGCAGAATAAGCACTGCTTCCTGGAAGCCCGCGACAGCTTGCTACACTTGAGATCCCGACTAAATTACCTTTGCCCTGTGCTCTCATGACAGTAATAAATGGTTGAAAAGTATTTACTATTCCAGTGACATTAGTTGCTAAGATAGAATCAAAAATTTTACTATCTTCAGCATACTCTGTGAGAGTGCCCTGACTAATCCCAGCATTGGCGATCACAATATCAGGGCATCCGTAGCGTTTTATGAAATCACTTGCAGCAGATTGCATAGACTCTGCAACACGAACGTCAATATCATAAAAGACAGAAACAGTGTCAGGTAGTTCATTAATGAGAGACTCTAAAGAGGCTTTGTTTCTCGCTATCAGCCCAAGAATTGCACCTAGTGATGCATAGTGTTTAGCTAATGCCTTCCCTAGTCCACTGGAGGCTCCGGTTATTATAATTTTTAAGGGCATGGAAAGAGGTTCTGTAATTAATAAGCAAAATTAGTTATAGATTATTTTTTTGTTCTTTCTTTTCGCACCTTATTGATTAATCGGTCTAATGTTCTGATTGTATCCTGTGGCGTACCACCCATTCTTCCGCTAATTAGGTATTTGCCGTCTACAACTAACGAAGGAACGCCCTTTAGACCATATTTTCTTGACATTTGAGAAGATTGAGAAGATTTATTTGCAACGGAAAAAGAGTTGTAAATATTTATAAATTTTTTCCGATTTATCCCTTGTTTTTCAACCCAACCAAATAATATTTCTTCATTAGATAAATCAATTTTTTCTATATGAATAGCATCGTAAATTTTATCGTGTAAATTATTCTTCCGGCCTAAGATTTCTAATGTATAAAATGTTTTTGTAGCAGGGGTCCAGTTCTTACGAAAAACTGTTGGAATATATTTAAGGCTTACATCCTTAGGTATTTTTTCCTCCCAAAGTTTGATTTGAGGATGGAGTTTGTAACAACTTGGACAGCCATACCAAAAGAATTCAAGAACTTCAATCTTGTCCCCGCTTGTAGTAGGTTGGGGGTTGAGTAGTAAAGCGTAGTCGCGGCCTTTAACAAGTTCAGCATGAGCGCCTGAGATAACAGTAAATCCGATGCCAAAAAACAAAAACAGGATCGTAAAGAATTTTATAGTAGGGTTCATTTTTACCTTTGGAGAAGTTCTATAATTCTTATCCTGCTAACTCTTCAGGATAAAATAGTTTACTGGGTTTTTGCATGTATTTTAATAAGATTTGCCTTAATACCACTCTGCAGTAGAGATGATCTCGTCTTTTTGATGGTGTCGATTTTTGTAAAGGGGCCTACTCGAACCCTGTGCCACATACCTTTTTCAGATAAATCTGCTGATTGAACGTATGCTTCCATGCCAAGCATGGCAATTTTTGCCTTAAGATTTTCTGCGTCCTCTGTATCTTTGAAGGATCCTACCTGAAGGTAATATTTATCCTTAAAGATCGGTTGTTCTGCGGCTTTCTGTAATTCTATTTCGGTGACCGGTTCTTCATTACCCGGCAGCATTTCGTAAAATTCAAATCGTGTTTTCTCATTTGGATCTTTGGCTTGGTCCTGGCTATTATCTAGTATTAACATTTCTTTTAAGGCTATATTTCCATTTTTAGAAGGTTCTATTTTTGTGCTAACTTCAGGTTTCTCATTTTGAATGAATGGACTGGGTGCTTGATGAATATACATCCATACACCAATAGCACTAACAAGACCAAGTACATAGCCTATGAATAATCCTAGAAAAAGATTGGAGCCTTTTTTTCTAGAATTAGATCTTGATGGGGATTTGTAGTCTCTACTCATAAATTTTTTGCAGATTTATATGCTTACATTTTATCAGGTGCACTTACACCTAGCAGAGTTAATCCATTAACAAGTACTTGCCGTATCGAAGAAATTAGTGCCAATCGTGCAAGTCGGATCGGTATTTCCGGTACAAGAAATCGGGAAGAATTATAATAACTGTGGAACTCAGCTGCTAACTCCTTAAGATAGAATGCAACTAGATGAGGAGAAAGGTCTCTTGCTGATCCCGCCACTATTTCAGGGTAATCGATCAGTTTCTGTAGTAGCGATAATTCCGCAGCACTAGAGAGCTGGCTTGTATCTGCTGTGGTCAAAAGTGAAGGGTTCTCACCCCACTGCTCCATAACACTGCACACTCGTGCATGGGCATATTGTACATAATATACTGGGTTGTCATTATTTTGTGATTTCGCTAGGTCTAGATCAAAATCTAAGTGCTGATCACTTTTACGTAACAGGTAAAAGAATCGTGCGGCATCATTACCTACTTCCTTACGTAATTCCCGTAAAGTTACAAATTCTCCGGAACGGGTAGACATGGGTACCTTCATACCCTCACGGTAAAGTACTGCAAATTGGACCAATGCTATTTCGAGTTTTGTTGGGTCAAGTGTTAATGCTTGCATTGCCGCTTTCATACGTGGAATATAGCCGTGATGATCGGCGCCCCACACATTAATTATTCGCTCAAAGCCACGCTGAAATTTATTCAAATGATAGGCAATATCGGAAGCAAAATATGTGAATTTCCCGTTCTCTCGTTGTACAACCCGATCTTTCTCATCACCAAAGTCTGTTGAGCGGAACCAGATAGCACCATCTTTCTGATATAAGAAATTATTTTGTTTAAGTAAGGCAATAACCTCAGATACTGCATCATTATCAAATAGAGACAGTTCTGAGAACCAGTTATCAAAAACTACTCCGAATTCCATTAAATCATTACGGCAGTCACTCAACTGCTCAGTTAATACGAAATTATGAATATATGCGTAGTCCTGCCCAAGGCTATTTTTAGCTTCTGATATTAATTGATCAAGTAGTATTTCAGCGGCGCCCTCTTCTTTTGTTTTCTCGCTAGTAACGGTCGACATATGTATCTCATGCTGCGGCACATAGTTGGACCCATGGGCCCTGTATATTAATTTTGCCATGTCACGAACGTATTCCCCTTGATAGCCATTACTTGGAAAGGGTACATTTTGGCCATTCAATTCAAGGTAGCGCAACCAAACAGAAGTCGCCAGAATATCCATTTGCCTTCCTGCATCATTAACGTAGTACTCGCATGATACTGAGAAGCCTGCTGCAGTAAGTATGTTGGCAAGGCTTGCACCAAATGCTGCGCCACGCCCATGCCCAACATGTAATGGACCAGTAGGATTTGCTGAAACAAATTCCACCTGAATTTTTTTATTGGAACCAAAGGCTCCGTAGCCAAATCTTTTTCCACTCTCCAGCACAATTCGTGGGAATTGTTGCTTAGAAGCCGTCTTTAGAAATAGATTAATAAACCCAGCTCCCGCAATTTCAACCTTCTCAAGATGGGGTGAGGCAGGCATCGCATTTATTAATATTGTAGCAATATCACGTGGATTCTTACGCAGCGGTTTTGCCAATTGCATTGCAAGATTGCAGGAGTAGTCTCCGTGATCAATTTGTTTTGGGCGAGAAAATTCGATATTAATATCTAAGTCTGCGGCTGATAGTGTGCGCAACGCGTGGCGTAGAAGATCTTCAAAATGAGACTTAAAGCTAGTATGGCTTGGTAGGGTCATGAATTCATCAATAGTTTTTATGTAACCAGAAAATTATCATAGTATCAATGTAAATGGTCGGCACATGGTTTTTTAGAGTACGTACCGGGCCAAATCTTCTCTTTGAGACAAATCTTTGAGTCTTTTATCTACATAAGAAGAATCTATAGAGACAGTAGTTCCACTGTGCTTTGAAGCATCAAAGGAAATCTCTTCCAAAAGTTTTTCCATGACAGTGTGAAGCCTCCTTGCCCCAATATTTTCAGTTTTCTCATTAACTTCAAAAGCGATTTCGGCTAAACGCTGAATTGCTTCTGGAAGAAATTCCAATTTAATTTTTTCAGTCTTCATAAGCGCTTCATATTGACGCGTCAGGCAAGCGTCAGTGTTAGTAAGTATCTGTACAAAATCAGCAGTATTAAGGCTAGCTAGTTCGACACGTATTGGAAACCGCCCCTGCAATTCAGGTATGAGGTCAGAAGGTTTGGAAAGATGGAAGGCCCCGCTGGCTATAAATAATATATGGTCAGTTTTGATCATGCCATATTTGGTAGAAATAGTAGTCCCCTCGACTAGTGGCAATAGGTCACGTTGTACACCCTGACGAGAAACATCACTTCCTGACGTTTCAGAGCGGCTGGTTATTTTGTCAACTTCATCTAGAAACACAATTCCATTCTGTTCAACTGTCTGTATTGCCTTTAACTTTAATTCTTCATCATTAATTAGTTTTGAAATTTCTTCTTCTGCAATAATTTTTTTTGCTTCTTGGATTCTTAGTTTTCGAGTTTTTTTTCTTTCTCCGCCTAAGTTTTGAAACATACCCTGGATTTGTGAGGTAAGGTCTTCCATTCCAGGTGGGGCAAATATTTCCGCCTGTGTTTGTGTAGTTGAAATTTCTATTTCTATTTCCTTTTCATTGAGCGTGCCCTCACGTAATTTCTTTCTAAACTTTTGACGGGTGGCGCTATCATTTTCTTCATTTTCTGTTTGTGAATTCAGATCCCGTGCAGGTGGTAGCAGCACGTCAAGAATTTGTTCTTCTGCATGGTCTTCAGCTCTTGGACGTATAATGTGGGCTTCCTGCTCACGTAATTGTTTGATAGCAGATTCTGCTAAATCCCGAATGATGGAATCAACATCACGCCCAACATAACCCACTTCAGTAAACTTGGTTGCTTCAACTTTAATGAATGGAGCATTTGCTAGCTTGGCCAATCGGCGCGCTATTTCAGTTTTACCAACGCCAGTAGGACCTATCATTAAAATATTCTTCGGGGTAATTTCCTGTCGTAGAGGGTCTGCTACCTGCTGCCTACGCCAACGATTTCTGAGTGCGATAGCAACAGCCTTTTTAGCAGAATTTTGACCAATAATATGTTTATCGAGTTCTTCTACAATTTCTTGTGGGGACATTTGGGACATAGGTTCAAGTATTTGTTAATAAATGTAATAGATATTCTGTATCTGGGTCCAGATTATTCTAAGACCTCAATATTATGGTTTTGATTAGTATAAATACACAAGTCTCCAGCGATAGAGAGGGATCTCTTGACAATTTCCAGGGCCTCCAGATCTGTATTCTCGAGTAGTGCTCGAGCGGCCGAATGAGCATAGCTACCCCCGCTGCCAATTGCAGCAAGTCCTAATTCAGGCTCAATTACATCACCTGCTCCTGTAATGATGAGAGTAGTTTCTTTGTCGGCCACGACAAGCATTGCTTCTAAGCGACGCAAAACACGGTCGGTACGCCAGTCTTTTGCCAGCTCTACTGCAGAACGCATAAGGTGACCGTGGTGCTTTTCTAGTTTACCTTCAAAGCGTTCAAATAATGTGAAGGCATCCGCAGTGCCACCAGCGAATCCCGCAAGAATTTTCTCATGATAGAGCCTGCGAATTTTTCTGGCACTGGCCTTGCCTACTACAGCGCCTAGGGTTACCTGGCCGTCACCGCCAAGCGCAACTTGTGAGCCTCGTCGTGCTGAGAGTATGGTTGTCATGAAATTGGTCCGTTGAATGGGGTTGAGCTTGAGTAAACATTGAATTATAGCGCCAATTTGCTGAGAAAAGTATTTCTGTCGGCTTTAGCCTTTTTTCTTTGCTCTTGGATGCGTAGCATCGTAGACCTTAGCTAGGTGTTGGAAATCAAGATGGGTATAAATTTGTGTGGTACTGATATTTGCGTGTCCTAGCATTTCTTGTACAGCACGTAAATCCGCGCTAGATTGTAGCAAATGAGAGGCAAATGAATGTCTTAATACATGGGGATGTACATTCAGGCTGATACCTTGTTGCAATGCTCTCATTTTTAGGCGCTGACTAACTGACCGCGAACTGATGCATTTACCACTTCGCGAGAGAAACAGCGCATTCTCCCCGGATTTGAGTAATGCTGAACGCTGTTTCATCCATTCTCTTAGTGCCTGAAGCGCCTTGCTGCCAATTGGAACGATACGAGTTTTATCGCCTTTTCCATGAATACGTATGGTACTTTCGGCAAAATTTAAATCCTCAGGTGTAAGGCTAATGAGTTCGGTTAAGCGTAGGCCAGAAGAATAGAACAATTCAAACATCGCTCTATCTCGCGATGTGATTAAATCATTAGCCTTAAATTCCAGGAGCTTGGCAGCTTCGTCAGGTGATAGAACATGGGGCAGAGGTTTTGTAGATTTTGGCGCACGTAAACCTGCACAAGGGTTATGAGTATAACCATGGTCACGCGCTAGGTAATTATAGAGGCCGCGCCATGCTGATAGCATTCTTGCCAGGCTTCTCCCAGAGAGCCCTTTACTATGAAGTTGAGCTACAAAGCGACGGATGTGATGAATTTTTAGTTGATACAGGGGGGTTTCTGCAGCGAGCTTTAGTAGGGCCGCCATGTCACGCGTATAACTTTCACAAGTTAGTGGCGATAATCGTCGTTCATTTGTAAGGTGAGAGATATAGGCTTCGACCAGCGAGGTTGAATTATTACTAGATATCATATTTATCTTTATTTATTATATTTGGCTAGACAATATCGCGAAATAGCAGTGCTTATAAGATCCCCCATCCGTTGTAAATAGAGTGTTCCCATTTCGGGGTAGAACCGTTGAGGTTCTTCACTTGCTAGGACCAAGAGGCCAATGGTCTGTTTAGTTTTCAGAGGGACTATTGAGAAAGAGCGCAAATTGGTAGCGCTCTCACCAAACCATTGCTTAATTTCATCGGTCAACTGAGGCCCACAGTATGGGTGAAGTAAGTTATTGGCCATTGTATGAATTTCTGTATTGGCGCTAATGAATTTAGAAACCTCTAGATTGTCATAGTCTATATTCCATAAACGGAGTTCCACATGAGGTATTGAAAAATTATCCTGTAGAATCGAATTAAGCTCATTCAGTAAATCATTCAGATGAGAGAAGGCAAGAAGCATGATAGACAAATGATGCATTTTCTCGCCAATAACATCATTTTCTTCGCCAAATTTAACCAATTCACGTAATTTATCCTGCAGAATTTGGTTGTTATCTCGCAAGGTGACAATTTGTCGTTGGCTGATGGGAATCGCCCTGCCGCCATGAGGATGTGGAACATAAATATCAGATAACATATCAGCATATTCATCAAAGAATTGTGGGTTTTGCTTAAGATATTGAGCCACGTCTTCTGAATCAAACTTCATATTCCCTCCTTAGTTAAATTTATAGCTCAATTTCTCCATCAAATACAGAAATAGCGGGTCCTGTCATCCAGACTGGGTTATTATCCCCTTCCCAACAAATACTTAAATTACCCCCAGTAGTGCTTACCGTAACTCTTGAATCTAGGAGTCCTCGAGTAATTCCTGCTACTACAGCAGCACATGCACCAGTGCCACAAGAAAGGGTTTCGCCAGCGCCTCGTTCGTACACTCTTAGATTAATATGTTCACGGCTTACTATCTGCATGTACCCCGCGTTTACATGTTTAGGGAAGCGTGAGTGGCTTTCTATTAAATTGCCTTCAGCTAATACTGGTGATTGATTGATATCTTTAACAATTTGTACCGCATGTGGATTTCCCATAGAAAGAACACTAAACTCTATTTTTTTCTCATTGACCTCTAATAGATATGTGAGCATACGTTTATTGGCGATAAAGGGAATTTCTTTTGGCTCGAACTTAGGGGGGCCCATATTCACAGTCACCTCCCCATTAATTTCTAATTTAGGAAAAATGATTCCGCCAAGCGTTTCCACACTAATTTCTTTTTTTTGAATCATTCCTTTGTCATAAACATAGCTTACTAGACAACGTGCGCCATTACCGCACTGCTCTACTTCGCCGCCATCAGAATTAAAAATACGATACCGGAAATCAGCACCGCTTTCTGTCCTTTCTATTAACAGAATCTGATCACAGCCTATGCCAAGACGACGATTCGCAAGGTTACGCAATTGCTCCAGACTTAAACTTACAGATTGATTCACACAATCAATGAGGACAAAATCATTGCCTAAACCGTGCATTTTAGTGAATTTATATTTCATTATTTAAGCTAAATATTTTTAGAGAAAGTATCAGCTGCCTTTTTGCAATTATAATAAGCATAACTAATCTGGTATAATTTAGGGTGAATAAAAGATCATAACTAATTAAAATTTCATATAAGCGAAATAACATGAATGAATATCTATTTACTTCAGAATCTGTCTCTGAAGGTCATCCGGATAAAGTGTCAGATCAGATTTCTGATGCGGTCTTAGATGCAATTTTAACCCATGACAGTGATGCACGGGTAGCCTGTGAAACACTATGTAGTACCGGTCTAATCGTTATGTCAGGAGAAATTACTACTAATGCCTCAGTAGATTACAATGTAATTGCCCGTGAAACTCTTAAACGTATTGGTTATACCAGTTCAGATATTGGGTTTGATGCTAGTACTTGTTCGGTATTAACTGCATTTAATAAGCAGTCAATCGACATTAAACAAGGGGTCGACCGTACCAAAGAAGAAGAATTAGATCAGGGTGCGGGTGATCAGGGGCTAATGTTTGGTTATGCCTGTAATGAGACGCCTCAATTAATGCCAATGCCGATTCACTATGCGCATAGGCTGGTGGAGAGACAGGCAGAAATGAGAAGAAGTGGACGCATGGTATGGTTGCGCCCAGATGCTAAATCGCAGGTATCAGTTAATTACAAAAATGGGAATCCACAAAGCATTGAAACTGTTGTAATTTCTACACAGCATAATCCTGAAATTTCACATGCAGATTTAACTGAAGCTGTAATTGAGGAGATTATTAAACCGGTTCTTCCAAAAAAAATGTTGGATAGTAATATCCGCTACCTAGTTAATCCAACTGGACGTTTTGTAGTTGGTGGGCCAATGGGTGATTGCGGGCTAACTGGGCGTAAAATTATTGTAGATACTTATGGTGGTTCAGCACACCACGGGGGAGGTGCTTTTTCTGGCAAGGATCCTTCTAAGGTAGATCGATCAGCGGCATATGCTGGACGTTATGTGGCCAAGAATATTGTTGCAGCTGGAATTGCAAGCAGGTGTGAAGTACAGATAGCATATGCAATTGGTGTAGCGCATCCGGTTTCCTTGATGGTTGAAACTTTTGGTACCGGTAAAATGTCTGATGATAAAATTGCAAAATTAATTGAACGGAATTTTGATTTGCGGCCACGCGCGATTATTCACTCACTTAATTTATTGCGTCCAATTTATCTTAAAACTGCTTCTTATGGTCATTTCGGGCGGGATGAGCCAGAATTTACTTGGGAGGCAACTGATAAGGCTGCGCAACTTAGTGACGATGCCGGTATTAAGATTGCGGTAGAGTCGTGAGAGATAGCTGGGCTAGTTTTAAGTTATATTAGTTTTTCCTTATGCCGAGGAGCGCTGCAGTGGGGATAACCCCTCGAGGCTTGGTATGTAAGGGCACTGTAACAACTGCGCTCGCTCACCTTAGGAAATCTTATGAACGCTGAGTTTAAATCTATTAGCACTAAAACTACTGAATATAAAATTGCTGATATATCTCTTGCAGGGTGGGGTCGCAAGGAAATTGCTATTGCTGAAAATGAAATGCCTGGTTTGGTGGGGCTACGTGAAGAATATGCGGGGCAAAAGCCCTTAAAGGGGGCTCGTATTGCGGGCTCGCTTCACATGACAATTCAGACCGCCGTATTAATAGAGACGCTAGTTGATTTAGGCGCAGAAGTACGCTGGGCTTCATGTAATATTTATTCCACTCAGGATCATGCGGCAGCAGCAATGGCGGCTGAAGGCATTCCAGTATTTGCCTTTAAGGGCGAATCATTAGATGAATATTGGGAGTATGCTCATGAGATATTTAATTGGTCTGGCGACGGAGAATTGAGTACACCTAACATGATTCTTGATGACGGTGGTGATGCGACACTTCTAATTATCCTTGGAAGTAAGGCAGAAAAAGACCTATCAGTTATTGATAATCCTAGCAACGAAGAGGAGCAGGCTTTATTTGCAGCAATCAGAAAACGACTGGAAGTTCGGCCAGGTTGGTATTCCAATATATTGGCTAATATTCAAGGGGTGACGGAAGAAACCACTACCGGAGTTCATCGTTTGTACGAAATGCAGAGAGACGGGGAGCTTCCGTTCCCTGCTTTCAATGTGAATGACTCAGTTACAAAATCAAAATTCGATAATTTATATGGTTGCCGAGAATCACTAGTGGACGGAATTAAGCGTGCAACCGATGTAATGATTGCAGGTAAAATTGCTTTAGTGTGTGGTTTTGGAGATGTGGGCAAGGGTTGTGCTCAGTCTTTGCGTGGGCTTGGAGCTACTGTATGGATTACTGAGATAGATCCGATTTGTGCTCTTCAGGCAGCAATGGAAGGTTATCGTGTTGTTACTATGGACCAAGCCTGTGATCAGGCTGATATTTTTGTTACAGCAACGGGTAATTTGCGCGTGATCGATCATGATCACATGCTGAAAATGAAAGATCAGGCTATCATTTGTAATATTGGTCACTTTGATTCGGAGATAGATATTGCTTCCGTTCAGAAATATCAGTGGGAAAACATTAAGCCACAGGTAGATCATGTAATTTTTCCAACAGGTCGTCGGATCATTGTATTAGCACAGGGGCGTCTGGTAAATCTGGGTTGTGCTACAGGCCATCCATCGTATGTAATGTCCTGTTCATTTGCTAATCAGGTGTTAGCTCAAATAGAGCTATGGAAGAATGGTGAGAATTACCAAAATGATGTTTATGTATTACCAAAGCAGCTGGATGAGAAAGTTGCACGTTTGCACATTAAAAAGCTAGGAGTCAATCTCACTGAATTAACCGAGGAGCAGGCCAAGTACCTAAATATGGATAAAAATGGGCCATTTAAGCCAGAAATGTATCGGTATTAATACCTAGTTGTAGGAATATGGAGAAAAGCTAACGTGAGTAGTACCTGCTTTCTTCATATTTTTCATATTTATGGGTATAGTAAAAATGGAATCGCAAAAACAACCTATACGTACTTTTAGTTTTGAATTTTTTCCACCACAAACATCAAAAGGTGTGGAGAAATTGCGTGTTACACGTCAACAATTAGCACAATTTAGTCCAAAGTTTTTTTCTGTAACTTTTGGTGCGGGGGGCTCTACACAAGACCGTACGTTTGAAACAGTTTTAGAAATTCAGGCTGAGGGATATGCTGAAGCTGCTCCTCATCTTTCTTGTATTGGCTCAACTAGTGAAAACATTCGTTCTCATCTTCAGAATTATTTAGATAATGGAATTAATTATATAGTTGCACTACGCGGGGACCTTCCTTCAGGGATGGCTCAGCCAGGAGAATTCCGCTATGCTGCAGAATTAGTTGAATTTATTCGCAGAGAATTTGGAGGTTCTTTTCATATTGAAGTAGCGGCTTATCCGGAATGCCACCCTCAGGCAAATTCTGCTCAGGATGATTTACAGAATTTCAAGCGTAAAATAGAAGCAGGAGCTAATTCTGCCATCACTCAATATTTTTACAATGCAGAGGCATATTTTAAATTTTTAGATGCCTGTGAAACTGTAAATATAAACGTTCCTATCGTGCCAGGTATTATGCCAATAAATAGGTTTGCTCAATTAGCTAGATTTTCAGATGCATGTGGTGCAGAGATTCCGCGTTGGCTTAGAAAAAAGATGAATGGGTATGGAGATGACAGTGCATCAATTCGAGCATATGGAATAGATGTTGTAACTGACTTATGTAGTCAATTACTTGATGCGGGCGCACCAGGATTACATTTTTATACGATGAATTCTCCAGACCTGACAACTGAAATTTGGAACAGGTTGGGATTACAAGTAAGGTCCAAATAAACAATATTTGGTACAAGTGCGGGTTTAAATCTTTTAGAGTCGCACCTTTTTATTAGGCGGGATAATTATGAATTATCTCACCTAATAAATCGGGTAGCGAATGAGGCTATATTTAGATTGTTTTTACTGGTACGGCATTTAGTGTATTTTCTTCATAAACCTTATGTGCCGCAGTCTGAGCTGAACCAATATCAACCTTTTTGCCCATATCCGAGAAGACTGTTTCTAGGGCATTTAAACATAGCATGACGTTGTCTATTTTGCTTGAATAGCCCATTAAGCCAAATCGCCATATTTTTCCAGCAAAATCCCCAAGTCCTGCGCCAATTTCAAGGTTGTATTCAGCAAGTAGTCTACGACGTACTTCCTTCTCATCCACACCGTCAGGTATATATACTGAATTTAACTGTGGTAGGCGGTATTCCTCATCAACTAGGTACCTAGTACCAAAGGTCTCTAGCCCTGCTTTCAATGCCTCATGGTTACGCTGATGACGAGCCCAAGAATGTTCTAGCCCTTCTTCATAAAGTATAACCAAGGCCTCATGTAATGCGTAGAGTGCATTAGTTGGGGCAGTGTGGTGATAGGTTCTAGTTTCACCCCAATAGCCAAGTACTAAATTTAAATCCATAAACCAACTCTGTACTTTTGTCTTGCGATTTTTAACAAGTTCTATAACGCGCTCCGAAAAGCTTACTGGGGATAGGCCTGGTGGACATGAAAGACATTTTTGGCTACCAGAATAGATTGCATCTATTTTCCATTCATCGACTAGTAGTGGCGAGCCGCCTAAAGAAGTAACCGCATCAACAATGGTCATACAGTTATAGCGCTGGGCAATTTCACAAAGTGTTTTTGCATCTGAAAGAGCGCCTGTAGATGTCTCGGCATGAACAAAAGCAATAATTTTCGTATCAGGGTTCTGTTTCAGTGCATCTTCTACTTTCTGTGGGTCAACAGGCTCTCCCCAGTTGTTATCCACTAAGATTGCTACACCACCGCAGCGTTGTACATTTTCCATCATACGAGATCCAAATACGCCATTACGACAGACAATTACCTTATCACCGGGGCTTACCATATTGACGAAACACATTTCCATTCCAACTGAACCGGGTCCAGATACGGGAAAGGTCATTAGATTGGTAGTTTGGAAAGAATAGCGAAGAAGGCTTTTTAATTCTTCCATCATGTCGGTGAAGACTGGATCAAGATGTCCTAAGGTTGGGCGAGCCATGGCAGATAGTACTCGCGGATGTGTGTCTGATGGACCGGGGCCCATCAGGGTACGTTGTGGTGGATAGAATGTACTTATTTTCTTAGTAGGGTAACAAGCTGTAGAAGTCATAAATGATCCTGAATGAGAAGACGCGACTGATTAATTAAAAGAAAAGGATTGATTTTATCAAGTGATGGAGTAATTTGCTATCAATGGTGCTGAACTAATTTATAGTTAAATTTGATATGGCAGGAGAGTATATTTTTTTGTTGTAATTTGTAACTTAATGCTTCATTAGACATAAAGGTGCTATGAGGAGATTTTAGAATTAGAGAGTGTAGTAGCAATAGAGTAGGCATCACTAGGCTTAAAATAATTTCTCATTATGTTTTTACTAATTTAGGGTGCATTTGTATGCTCATCAAAATACCAAAACCTAAAAGCATTGTCACCATAGATGTGCCACCATAACTGATAAGTGGAAGTGGTACACCTACCACCGGAAGTATGCCAACAACCATTCCTATATTAACAAATATATAAGTGAAAAAAGTTAATGTGATTGATCCTGCAATAAGCCGAGTAAATTGAGTTGAAGCATTTGCAGCGATAACCATCCCGCGGCCAATTATTACCAGATACAATATTAGCAGCAACGAATTGCCAACGATTCCAAATTCTTCAGAGAATACTGCAAAAATGAAATCAGTACTTTTCTCAGGGAGAAAATCTAAATGGGTCTGCGTGCCGTTCTGCCATCCCTTTCCAATAATGCCACCGGAGCCTATTGCAATGGACGATTGGATGGTATGGTAACCGGCCCCTAATGCATCTTGCGCCGGGTCAAATAAAGTCATAACACGTTGTTTTTGATAGCCATGCATCATCGACCAGAGTAATGGCAGGCTGCCTGCTCCGGCAATTACTAGTCCAATCATTATGCGCCATGATAATCCCGCAAGAAACAAAACATAAAAGCCGCTGGAGATAATTAGTAAGGTAGTTCCCAGGTCTGGCTGGCGTAAAATAAGTGCCGCTGGTAAGAATAGAAGCATTGACGCTACTACGTAGTCTCGGGCCCGTAAAGTAGTTTCGTGTTTATCAAAATACCATGCCATCATTAGTGGCACAGCGATTTTCATTAGTTCTGAGGGTTGAATACGAGTAACGCCTAAATCTAGCCACCTTCTTGCTCCATTGTTAATTTC
The DNA here is from genome assembly GCA_014237605.1 of Nitrosomonadaceae bacterium. Classification (GTDB taxonomy): domain Bacteria; phylum Pseudomonadota; class Gammaproteobacteria; order Burkholderiales; family Nitrosomonadaceae; genus BJGV01. Next base: position 44,478 of record JAAZZR010000001.1, read on the forward strand.
ACCAAATAGCGCTACACAAATTAGAAGAATTAGGCCAACTACATATATTGGTAAAGCAAGTCGCATCATGTGTTGAAGTGGAATGTTAGCTACCAACCACATGATGACTAGCGCTGCAACCATGTTAACTGCTTGGTTGGTTACACGAGTTAAATTTCCTCCTGTAGCACTGTAAAGCGTTGCAAGACCAACCGCCATTACTAGAAGGATGCTAAATAATAAAAAGCTATCTATGTATCGTGTGAAGTAGTGCCATAGACGTAAAGATCTAGTCATGCTCACCTTCCCCGTTTCTATCTAGAGGTTCTTCTTCCATGTGAGCCGGCAACTTGCCAAGTAGGGCATAATCCATTACTTGTCTCGCAATTGGAGCGGCAGCAGAGCTACCATGACTAACATTTTCTACTAATACTGATAATGCAATACTTGGGTTTTCTGCTGGGGCATAGGCTATGAACAACGCGTGATCACGGTGCCGCTCATTTATAGCATCTTCATCATATTTTTTCCCCTGTTTAATACTTATTACCTGAGATGTCCCTGTTTTCCCGGCAAAGGTATAGCCGGCTCCTACTCCTACCCCTGCTGCAGTACCTCCCGTTTTGGTGACACCTATAAGTGCATTTCTTACTATCTCAAGATTTTTTGGATTGAGATTGAGCCGATATAATATTTTCGGGGCCCTTTCAAATATTTCACCGGTTTTAGTATTTTCTATTCGCTTCACAATATGTGGGCGGAATGCGGTTCCTTTATTTGCAATTATTGAGGTAGCAAAAGCAAGCTGAAGTGGTGTGGCCAGGTTGTATCCCTGACCAATACCAATGGAGATAGTATCGCCCGGCCACCATTTTTGTTTATGACGCCTCATTTTCCACTCACGTGAAGGCAATAAGCCTGAGGCTTCTCCCTCTATATCAATACCAGTTTTTTTACCTAAACCAAATTGGCCAATAAATTTAGAGATATTGTCTATACCAAGCTCATTAGCAAGTTCGTAATAATATGTATCGCATGAAACCACTAGTGATTTATGAACATTCACTTTTCCATGGCCACCCGCTTTCCAGTCTCGGTATCGGTTACTGCTACCAGGTAATTTATAGTACCCGGGATCACTGATCGCATACCCGGGTGTTCGTAAATTAAGCTCTAGCCCCGCTAACGCCATAAATGGCTTAAATGTAGAGCCTGGCGGATAAACGCCGCGTAATGCGCGATTATTCAGTGGTCTGTCGATAGAGTTATTGAGCCGACCCCAATTCTTAAAATCGATACCATTTACAAAAAGATTTGAGTCAAACCCTGGTTTACTGACAAATGCAAGCACATCGCCATTATTAGGATTAATTGCTACCAGAGCACCCCGTCGGTCACCGAAGGCCCTTTCAGCAATCTCTTGTAATTTAGTGTCAAGAGTCAATGTAAGGTTATTGCCAGAGACCGGTGGTGTGCGCGATAAAACTCTTATTTTACGCCCTGCTGAGTCAGTCTCTATTTCCTCAAAGCCAGCTATACCATGCAGTTCTTTCTCGTAGCTTTGTTCGACACCAATTTTTCCAATATGGTTGGTTCCTTTGTAATTTGCTAAACCTTTATTTGCTTCTAACCTTGCAAGATCTTTATGATTAATACGGCCTATGTAACCAACGACATGTGAAGAACTCTTTCCTTTTGGGTATTGTCGAAACAGGCGGGCCTTTATCTCTACGCCGGGGAAACGATAGCTGTTAGCAGCAAAACGTGCTACTTCTTCTTCAGATAAGCGGGTTCGAATAGGCAAACTTTCAAACTTATTATTTTCTTCCATAAGTTTTTTAAAGCGTCTGCGATCTATTTCCTTAATGGGAATAATGGTGGCGAGCTCATTTATTGTGTTCTCAAAATCAGAAAGCTTACTGGGTACGAGTTCAAGCGTATAGGCAGAATAATTTTGTGCTAAAACAATGCCATTACGATCTATAATCAGGCCCCTATTAGGAACAATAGGAGAGATAGATATGCGATTGGCTTCCGCCAGGGTGTGATAGCGCGTACTTTCTAAAACCTGCAAATAAAAAAAGCGCGCAAAAAGTATCAGGAATAGGAATAATACAAAGCCTGCGCTGATAGCAAGCCGGTTCTGGAAATGATGCAACTCATTAAGGTGATCGCGAATCTCTATCATGTGCTTCATAGTGCATTTGAATCATGTTTTGAACTATGGGACATTTTAAGTAGAAGCGAGATCAGCGGCCATAGCAGCATACCAGTAAAACTGGCAAGAAAATAATGCCAACCTGGAAAATCTGATCTTTTTAATAGCTCAGTTAAGAGTATTATAAATTGAGTAAAGAGTAACAATAGTCCAACTTGAGGTGCTTGTTTAAGCAATCCAAATACATTTATACGTCGGCGTAGTAACAATACAATGAAAATCATCACACTGTATGCTAAAGCATGTTGTCCAAACATGCTGCTATTAACTACGTCCATTAATAGACCCATAACAAAAGCAATACTCATGCCTACTCGCTGTGGCTGGTAAATGCCCCAAAATAGCAGTACCAAAGCAACAAAATCTGGTCGTAATATTAGCAGGGATTCATTTATTGGCAATAGGTTTAGTAATAGCCCTATCAATAGACTAAGGATGACGAACCAACCTTTTGCAGGAAGAATGATCTCTTCTTTGGAATAATTATCGGGTGTCATTTTTTTTCTGATCCCTTGTCCTCAAGATAGATATTAGCTGAGTCCATCAAGTTTTCCGGAGGGAGCTGTGGAGAAAGAATCAAAACCTGTTTATTGCGATCGACACCAGCAATAGTTGTACAGATGATATAAGCAAAAGCAGAAGATATATCACGTTTTACTTTTGATACCAAAGCTACTGGTAGGCCAGAAGGGTAAACGTCACCTATACCTGAAGTAACTATTTGATCCCCTTCCTGGATATCGACATTGTTTGCCATATAATTTAATTCAAGTGTTTTGTATTTACCGGTACCAGATGCTACTGAGCGTAGACCATTACGTAAGATCTGGACTGGTATTGAGTGACCTTTGTCAGTAATCAGTTTGGCTTCTGAAGACCACGGATAGGTATGTGTAATTTGTCCTATTACCCCTAAATGGTCTACTATAACTTGGCCATTTTGAGCGCCATTCTGGAAGCCTTTGTCGAGTATAACTGTAAGGTTAAAAGGATCTCTTGGAACAGAGCGAATTTCCGCCAGAATAGCCTTGATCTTATTTTTTGGGGTAGCTTCCAACAACTTACGAAGATGTTTATTCTCAATTGTCAGGGCTGAAAATTGTTGTAGCTTGCCTGAGTCAATAAGGTGCTGTTGTTTAAAGCGCGCATTTTCATCAGCTAAGTCCTGAGCAATAAAAAAATCATTTGCTAAATTGGAGATTGCGGTTGGTAGGTGGGCTAAATTCTGTATTGGGTATAGCGCTACAGCAATAGTTTGGCGAACCTCATAGAGATATTTGAAGTGAGTATCAACTACCATCAGTATTAAGGATAGCTGAATAAAAAAAACCAGCCGGACTAGCAAGCTAGGGCCATGTTTAAAAAATTGTGGGGTTGTTTCCATTACATGCGCGGTGTTTCATGGATTCTAATTAGTATCCGGTTCATTGGTACTAACACTTCAATCCTGGATACTGTTAATCACTCGCAAAAATTCTAACCCCTTGATCCATATTTTCTAATGCAACACCTGAGCCTCGTGCCACACAAGTAAGAGGATCCTCAGCTATGATTACCGATAAGCCAGTTTCTTCCATTAAGAGTCGATCAATGTCATGTAGTAATGCCCCGCCGCCAGTCAATACCATTCCATTTTCTGCAATATCCGCACCAAGTTCTGGTAAAGTAAGTTCTAGCGCAGATTTTACGGCACTGACAATACTATTTAAAGGATCAGCTAGAGACTCTAGAATTTCATTACTGGAAATAGAAAAACTGCGAGGAATCCCTTCGGCAAGGTTACGCCCTTTAACTTCCATCTCACGCACTTCCGACCCCGGGTAAGCTGAGCCAATTTCTTTCTTAATTTGTTCAGCAGTAACTTCGCCGATCAGCATGCCATAGTTCCGACGTATATAGTTGATAATAGCTTCATCAAACTTGTCACCACCTACTCGTACTGAATTAGAATACACGATTCCACCAAGCGAAATTACTCCAACATCTGTAGTGCCTCCGCCAATATCAACTACCATAGAGCCTGTAGCTTCTTCAATAGGTAAATCAGCACCAATAGCTGCAGCCATGGGCTCTTCAATTAATTCTACCTTGCTTGCGCCAGCACCATATGCTGCCTCTCGAATAGCGCGGCGCTCTACCTGAGTAGAGCCGTAAGGAACGCATATAACAATACGTGGGTTAAAAGAGAAAAGTCGAGCCGGATTCACTTTCCTGATAAAGTGTTTTAGCATCTGTTCTGTGACAGTGAAGTCAGCAATTACACCATCCTTCATTGGGCGGATGGCAGTTATGTTCCCAGGGGTCCTTCCCAACATTTGCTTAGCAGCTAATCCGACTTGCTGAATTACCTTCTTACCGTTAGGGCCACCATCTTGTCGTATTGCTACAACTGATGGTTCATTTAGTACAACTCCTTGGCCACGAACATAAATAAGAGTATTGGCAGTACCTAAATCAATTGCGAGATCGTTTGAAAAGTAATTCTTAAAATTGGCAATAAAGTTTGTCATGAGAGCAAAACCCGTTGGTGGCAATGGTGTTTAAAATTACACAAAAAGACTAAGTTTTAAAGATTATCTATAGATACTCTATAACGGCGGTTTTAAACGTAACTTTATGATACTCTATTATGTTTTTGAACGTAAGGGGTGTTAGCTGATGGCCGTGACTCTTGAAGATGTAAAACGTGTGGCAAATCTTGCTCGGATTGAAATTAGTAATGATGAAGCTCGTACTACCCTGGATCAAATAACAGGGATTTTCTCCTTAATTGAGCAAATGGAGCTAGTAGATACGTCCACAGTCATTCCCATGTCTCATGCTCAAGGTGTTGAGCAGCGATTGCGTAAAGATGAAGTAACAGAGATAGATCAGCACAAATTATTTCAATTGCAGGCACCTAAAACAGAAGCTAAATTATATCTAGTGCCAAAAGTTATTGAATGAAATTTTAAGAATAAATGCAATATTTTATAATTTCTCCATATTTTATATACCATGTTTAATTCTAGCCTAAATCAGCTTTCTACATTACTTGCTACTAAGCAGGTATCGAGCATTGAACTAACCAGAGATTTTCTTAGAAACATTAAAAATTTAAACAAAGAATATAATGCATTCATTACAGTAAATGAAGAAATGAGTCTTGATCAGGCCCGTATTGCTGATGCAATGATTGCTTCAGGAGAAGGAAGCCCGTTAACTGGAATCCCTATTGCTCATAAGGATATTTTTTGTACTAAAGGATGGCTCACTACTTGTGGGTCAAAAATGCTATCAAACTTCATTTCGCCTTATGACGCACATGTAATTGAACTTTTCAATAAGGCTGGTACAGTAAATATTGGTAAAACTAATATGGATGAATTTGCTATGGGGTCTAGTAATGAGACCTCTTTTTATGGGCCAGTTAAGAATCCGTGGGATATTTTATCAGTACCTGGAGGAAGCTCTGGGGGTTCAGCTTGCGCAGTAGCTGCACGTATGGCGCCGGCTGCTACTGGCACTGACACAGGAGGGTCTATTCGCCAACCAGCATCATTATGTGGCGTATCTGGTATAAAACCAACTTATGGTTTGGTATCAAGATATGGAATGATTGCTTTTGCTTCGAGTCTTGATCAGGGGGGGCCAATAGCAAAGTCAGCTGCAGATTTAGCATTAATGTTAAATGTCATGGTGGGTTTTGATGCCCGTGATTCAACAAGCCTGCAATATGAGAATGAAGACTATACAAGAGAACTAAAAAGGCCGATAGAGGGTCTGCGTATTGGTCTGCCAAAAGAATATTTTGCCGAAGGGTTAAGTGATGATGTGTCGCGCGCTGTAGATGGAGCTGTTGCAGAATATAGTAAACTCGGCGCAAAAATAATCGAGGTGTCATTGCCAAATACTAAGCTCTCGATTCCGGTTTACTACGTGCTAGCTCCGGCAGAGGCATCAAGTAATCTATCCCGTTTCGATGGGGTTCGTTATGGCCACCGCTCCGAAGAATATAATAACCTTGATGATATGTACCTGAAAAGTCGTTCTCAGGGTTTTGGTGCTGAAGTGAAGAGGCGTATTTTAATTGGGACATATGTGTTATCACATGGATATTACGATGCTTATTATATAAAGGCACAGAAATTAAGACGTCTAATCGCTCAGGATTTTACTGAAGTATTTAAGCAATGTGACGTAATAATGGGACCAACCTCACCTTCAGTTGCATTTTCCTTAGGGGAGAAAAATAATGATCCTTTGCAGATGTATTTATCAGATGCATATACAGCTGCAGCCAGTTTAGCTGGGCTACCAGGGATGTCGATTCCTGTTGGGTTTGGTAAGAAAAACAGACCGGTTGGATTGCATATCATTGGTAATTATTTTGCTGAAGCAAAAATACTAAACATTGCGCATCAATTTCAGCAGGTAACAGATTGGCATACAAAAATGCCGGATATAAAAAAACTCTAAATTAATAAAGAAAATAATATGCAATGGGAAGTCGTAGTCGGTCTTGAGATACATACCCAGCTCCTGACCCAATCAAAATTATTCTCTGGCGCCTCAATAACTTTTGGGAGCGCTCCCAATTCTCAGGCTTGTGCAGTTGATTTAGCGCTGCCAGGGGTTTTGCCTGTATTAAATCGTGGTGTTGTTGAGCTAGCAGTTAAATTTGGCCTATCAATAGACGCAAGGATCAACTCGCCCTCAATATTTGCACGTAAGAATTATTTTTATCCGGATCTTCCAAAAGGATATCAGATAAGTCAATTTGAACTTCCAATTATTGAAGGTGGGCAAATTAATATACAAACAGGTAAAAATAATGAAGAAGATGGGAAATTAATAAATATTACTCGTGCTCACCTTGAGGAAGATGCAGGAAAATCATTGCATGAAGATTTTCATGGCATGACTGGTATTGATTTAAATCGTGCTGGCACACCTTTATTAGAAATTGTTTCAGAGCCAGATATGCGTAGCAGTGCTGAAGCAGTTGCTTTTGCTAAAAAAATACACACTTTGGTGCGTTGGCTTGGTATCAGCGATGGAAATATGGAAGAAGGCTCATTTCGTTGTGATGCGAATGTATCAGTTCGTAGATTAGGGGACGATAAACTTGGTACTCGTCGTGAGATTAAAAATTTAAACTCTTTTCGTTATTTACAACAGGCTATTGAGTATGAAGCTGAGTTCCAAAAATATATTCTTGAGAGCGGGGGTGAGATTAAACAAGCAACGGTCCTATTTGATTCAGATAAGCGTGAGACTCATGTCATGCGTACTAAGGAGGATGCACATGATTATCGTTATTTTCCCGATCCAGATCTATTGCCGTTAATAATATCTCCTGATTGGATAGAAGAAATCCGAAAATCTATGGTAGAGCCCCCAGATTTATGTTTTTCACGGTTTATAGATTCAAAAATTTATTCAAATGGTAAGCCAACCTATGCGTTATCAAAATATGATGCATCAATGTTAACTGCCGATATAGATATAGCTAATTATTTTGAAAAAGTAGTAGAAATTATTGGTAGAAAAGAAGCGAAACTTTGTGCTAATTGGGTAATTGGAGAGGTTGCTGCACTTTTAAATCAAGATAATAAGAATATTACAGCTTCACCAGTTTCCCCTCAACAGTTAGCAGAATTAATTCTTCGTATTTGCGATGGAACTATTTCAGGTAAAACTGCTAAAGATGTATTTAGTGCAATGTGGGATGAGGAGAATTGCGCTTCAGCTGATGAAATTATTAAAATAAAAGGACTGAAGCAAATCTCAAATAGTGATGAAATTACAAAGCTTGTTGATATGGTTATTATTGATAATCCTCAGCAGGTAGCTGATTTCTGCAGAGGGAAAGAAAAAGCATTTAATTCTTTGGTTGGTCAAGTGATGAAGGCTACTAAGGGAAAAGCAAACCCGTCCCAGGTTAATGATATTTTAAAGGAAAGGCTTAACAAGAACAGTTAGAAATAAGATCTGTAAACAAGCCATGCATAATAGTATGGCTTGTTTACAGTAATGGCCTTGTTGGTATTACTTCTTAGGGGCGCTTGCCCGAAAGCGGGAACGGCCAGGGAGCTGAACCAGATGCTATTGGAGCAGGCTTTACTGCTGGTTTTTTCTTAGCCACTACTTTCTTTTTAGCCACTGGTTTTTTCTTAGCCACTACTTTCTTTTTAGCCACTACTTTCTTTTTAGCGGCTACTTTCTTTTTAGCTGCTGGTTTCTTCTTAGCGACTACTTTCTTTTTAGCCACTAGTTTTTTCTTAACTGCTATTGGTTTCTTTTTAGCTGCTGGTTTTTTCTTGGTAGTTGCCATCTCAACCTCCAAATTAAAATTACAAAATTATAACTTGTTACGCCTACTACTCCCATACCACATGCCCAATTATAGAGTAACTAATAATTATTAGATATTTCTTTCCTTAAATTGTGCGGCAGCATTTTTAATAAAGCATAGCTTTTTGAGCCTTGCTAACAAGATATTCATGGGCACATTCGAGCATAAATTAATGCAAACTTCCCATGACACCATTTTATTTTTTATATCAATATTATTTTCTTAAATGTCTTTATATTTTTCGTATAATATATTTCTAATATAATATAAATTTATTATTCTTTTATCAAGGCGTGGTTGCTGGCTGCAATCATTATTAGTATAAAAGATATAATCTGAATTATCGTTTGATCTTTTTTTTCTAGTCCCAGTTAAGGGCGCCACCAGTTTGATATTCAGTAACTCTGGTTTCGAAAAAGTTTTTTTCCTTATTTAGATCCATCATTTCAGACATCCATGGGAATGGATTATTGGCTCCTGGATAAATAATATCTAGGCCAATCTGCTGACATCTGCGATTGGTAATAAAGCGCAAGTACTCTTTAAACATTGGTGCATTCATACCTAAAACACCACGTGGCATTGTGTCTTCAGCATAGCGGTATTCTAGTTCTACGCCTTTCTGCATAATAATTCTAATTTCGTCACGAAATTCTTTTGTCCAAAGATGTGGGTTTTCCATCTTTATTTGATTAATCACATCAATACCGAAATTACAGTGCATAGATTCATCACGTAAAATATATTGATACTGTTCCGCTGAGCCAGTCATCTTATTTTGCCTTCCTAAGGCTAGAATTTGAGTAAAGCCAACGTAGAAGAACAAACCCTCCATGATGCAGGCAAATACGATTAAGCTTTTTAATAACTGCTGGTCAGATTCTGGTGTGCCAGTTTCAAATTGTGGGTCAGTAAGTGTATCAATGAATGGAATAAGAAACTCATCTTTATCACGGATTGACTTTATTTCATGGTAGGCATTAAAAATCTCACCCTCATCTAATCCAAGGGACTCGGTAATATACTGATATGCATGTGTATGAATTGCTTCTTCAAAAGCCTGGCGTAACAGGTACTGACGGCATTCCGGGTTAGTGATATGACGATAAGTCCCAAGTACAATATTATTAGCTGCTAAAGAATCAGCAGTAACAAAAAATCCAAGATTACGTTTGACTAAACGGCGCTCATCTTCAGTTAATCCATTAGGATCTTTCCAAAGAGAAATATCGCGACTCATGTTAACTTCTTGGGGCATCCAGTGATTAGCGCAGGCTGCAAGATATTTTTCCCAGGCCCATTTATATTTGAATGGCACGAGCTGATTTACATCTGACTGGCAGTTAATGATTTTTTTGTCTTCTACGGCGACACGACGATGGGAGGCGTTATCTACAGGCTGTTCACTACTTGCATTAGTTGCTGAGCTAACAATTCTCAAATTCTGATCAGTGTTTGTTAACACTCCCTCACGTATTGGTTGTTCCGGTTGTGAGTTTTTATCTTCAAATGTCAGCATATTTTTTCTCCTTTTATCCCTTATATAATATTCATTACTGGCAAGACTCACATTCCTCGTCATCAATTGCACAATATTTCAGGTCGGCCGCGACTGGTTCTGCACTCATTGCAGTTATCCCTCCATCTGCTGGCACTGCATTTAAGGCTCCTGTTTTGACTGTAGATTTTTCAGCTGATGTTGCACCTAGTGTACGAAGATAGTAGGTGGTCTTTAGACCACGTAGCCAAGCGAGTTTATAGGTTTCATCCAGCTTCTTTCCTGAAACTCCTGCCATATATATATTGAGTGACTGTGCCTGATCAATCCATTTCTGTCGTCTTGCCGCAGATTCAATTAACCACTGTGGATCGATCTCAAAAGCAGTAGCATAAAGTTCACGAATATCAGCTGGCACCCGGTCTATTTTGCTTAAAGCCCCATCAAAATATTTAAGATCTGCGATCATTACTTCGTCCCAAAGGCCAAGTTTTTTTAGGTCCCCTACTAAGGATCTATTGGCGATGGTGAATTCCCCTGATAAATTAGATTTTACATAGAGGTTTTGGTATGTCGGTTCGATACTGGCAGACACGCCAATAATATTAGAAATAGTTGCAGTCGGCGCAATTGCTAAACAGTTGGAGTTGCGCATACCATATTTTTTTATACGTTTTCGTAGTTCACCCCACTCTAACGTAGATGAGTTGTCTATTTCCACATAGCCCCCACGTTCTTCTTTTAAAACCTCAAGAGAGTCTTGTGGCAGAATTCCTCGGTCCCATAGACTCCCTTGATAGGAAGTATATGGCCCACGTTTTTCAGCCATTTCTGTAGAGGTCCAGTAGGCATAGTAAGCTACTGCTTCCATAGAGCGGTCAGCAAACTCTACTGCTTCGTCAGAAGCGTAGGGAATTTTTAACATGTGCAGACAGTCTTGAAAGCCCATGACACCCAATCCTACCGGACGATGCTTGAGATTAGAATTGCGTGCTTTTTCAACAGGGTAAAAATTTATATCAATTACATTATCCAGCATACGCATCGCTGTACGGATGGTTTGTTGGAGCTTATGCATGTTTAGCTTTCCGTCTTTGATATGCGCCACTAAATTGACAGACCCCAGATTACATACAGCTATTTCTTGATCATTCGTATTTAAGGTAATTTCGGTGCAAAGATTAGAACTATGCACGATACCCACATGATTCTGAGGCGATCGGATATTGCATGGGTCTTTGAAAGTAATCCATGGATGCCCAGTTTCGAATAACATGCTTAGCATCTTGCGCCACAATTGTGTTGCAGGTATTTTTTTATACAGACCAAATTCGCCGCGTTTGATTTGCTCCTCATAAGCAAGGTAAGATTTTTCAAATTCTTTACCAAATTTCTCATGAAGATCGGGCACGTCTGAAGGTGAGAATAAGGTCCATTCACCGCCTTCCATTACTCGTTTCATGAATAAATCAGGAATCCAGTTTGCCGTGTTCATGTCATGAGCTCGGCGGCGGTCATCTCCAGTATTTTTACGTAGCTCAAGAAACTCCTCTATATCTAGGTGCCATGATTCCAAATAAGAGCAAACAGCTCCTTTGCGCTTGCCACCCTGATTCACTGCTACTGCAGTATCAGAGACAACTTTTAGAAATGGCACCACCCCTTGCGATTTTCCGTTAGTTCCTTTGATATAAGAACCCATTCCCCGTACAGGAGTCCAGTCATTTCCTAATCCTCCAGCATATTTAGCAAGCAGGGCATTTTCTTTAATTGATTCAAAGATGCCATTAAGATGATCCGGTACCGTTGAGAGATAGCATGAAGATAGCTGAGAGCGACGGGTACCCGAATTAAATAAGGTTGGCGTTGAGCTCATAAAATCAAAATTAGACAGAATATGATAAAACTCAATGGCCCTTTCCTCTCGGTCATCTTCATTAATTGATAGCCCCATTGCCACGCGCATAAAGAATGCCTGTGGTAGCTCAATGCGTTGATTCTGCACATGTAAGAAATAGCGATCATATAAGGTTTGCAGACCAAGATAATCAAATTTAAGGTCACAGGAAGCATCTAGCGCTTTCGCCAAACGTGGGATATCAAACTCTGCGAGACGTTTATCTAGCAACTCAGCATCAATGCCGCGCTTAATGAAACTAGGGAAATAATCTGAATAACGGGATGTCATCTCTTGCTGAGCTACTTCTTCTCCCAGCACCTCTAGGCGAATACTGTGTAATAAAAGTCTTGCAGTTACATAGCGGTAAGCCGGTTCTTTTTCGATTAAGGACCTAGCTGAAAGAATAATTGACTTTCTTACCTCTTCTACCGGCACCCCATCGTACAGATCTTTTAATGAGGAATTTAATACCAGTTCGCTACTTACTGTATCTCCGAGATCTATGCATGCAGCTTCAATTAATGCGAGCAGTAGCTTCTTGTCTAATGGAATTTTTTGACCATCTTCTAGCATATGCAGGGCACTATCTGACGTGTCTGCCGTAGCGTTTTCTTTTTGTTTTTCTCGTTCACGTGTCCGGTCTTCACGGTACAGCACATAAGCGCGCGCCACGTCATGCTCACCAGAACGCATTAGAGCAAGTTCTACTTGATCTTGAATATCTTCTATATGAAAAGTTCCACTTACAGGTTGATGACGTATTAATGCGCTAACCACATTGCCTGTAAGGTGGACTACAGTTTCTCTTACTTTCGCAGATACGGTGTTCTGACCGTCATTAACAGCAATAAATGCCTTAGTTAGAGCAATCGAAATTTTATTCGGTGTGAATGCAACTACTGAACCATTGCGACGAATAATTTTGTACTGGGAGTAATGTGAATCTTGGTAAGGAGAGGCAGAGGAGGAGTCGTAACCAGACGCTACTGTGGAGCTAGTATTTTCTGTTGCAAGTTGCATAATTTGACTTCTCCCCTATTATTTTTACGGGGGGAAATTGCAATTCCCCGTCAATTTAATCAGTTGTTTCTTTGACTTTACTAACCACTATATATAGTGGTTAGTAAAGTCAACCAGAACTAACTATAGTTGATTTTCTAATTCCAGTTGATTTTCTAATTCTAGTTAGTTGAAAAAAAATTGCAAGCGTTTCTTGTAATAATATTTCAAAAATAAAATTGATACGGATGTAACTTAACCAAGAGTTAATTAAGTCAGGGAGAGGTGTGTTGGTTATCAGATATATTCTTCAGAATATATCTGGCAAATGGTCCTTGGTATGCGGGGGAGAATAAGAGGTTTTGTAAGGGCATTTACATTAAATTTGGCCTGCTGATTATGAACCAGCAGGCCTGCCAACTAAACTATTAATCTAAGTACAGATATTAATTTTTCTGCTACATTATTTTTAATGGCCGGGGGCCGGCTTTGACTTGCTTCTAGATACATAGCCATCGGCTTCATTTTTGTCAACGGAGCCATCATGATTAGCATCTACTTTATCAAATATGGCCTCATTATATTTGAGAAACTCCTCCTTAGTGACTTTGGCATCTTTATTTGTGTCCATTAATGACATCCCATATCCACCACCACCTGATTTTGCCCCTTTAGATTTATCCGCCTCTGCTAAATCAGCATAGGCAAGCATGACTCCTTTCGTGTTTTTAGGTTGTGAGGTAAAAATAATACCGTCAGCTGCAAAGCTTAGTGAAGCACTGCTCAGTGCTATTGCAAAAATAGGACTCAAGGTAATATAGGTGATAGTTCTTTTGTTGCACATAATGTTCTCCTACAGACAGGTATGAAATAGAAACTATAACTCATGAATGTAATATCGGGTTGATGTAAATTCTATTGTGTCAGCATCCTTGCGGCTTTACTAGCCTTTCAATACAGACATTGGCGCGCCAAAATTGATATGGAAGGGCGCACCGTCAATTACTATTGCCGGGACTGATTTAACTCCAGCCGCCTCAGCTGCTTCAATCTCTTTTTTTTGTTCACCTAGATGCACGATTTTTACATCGTAGCGGGCAGAGTCTAGGGCCTCAGCTACTTGATGTTCTGCTTCAATACATACAGGGCACCCAGCATGATAAAAAATAGCAGATGTTTTCATAGACGGTCCCCGAAAAAATTAAAATAAATGGATGGGCTCACATTCTCAATAAACAACTTAGATGTGACGCAGCGATACTGTAATTATAATCGATACCACTATAGATATACCTAATTTAGAAATGAATATAGGGTGATATTTTAATTATTTTAATAAATAAGTTAATTTTAAATATGAAATTATACTGCTCTTAAAGAGTCCACAATACTAAGATGGGCGGCCTTTACTGCAGGAAGGAAACCTCCAATCAATCCCATAATTAAGGCAAATACAAGTGACTTTATTATGATTGAAGAGTTTAATGTAAAACCAAAAGCGAGCTCAGAGAATGATTGCCAATTCATTGTTGAAATAGTAAAGAATTGCATGAATGATGCCAGTACTAGGCCGATTACCCCACCCATTGCCCCAAGAATTAATGATTCCGTTAAAAAAGCGGACAGAATATTATTTCTACGAAATCCGAGCGCACGTAATGTTCCTATTTCCATTATGCGGTTGGCAACTGAAGCATACATAGTAATCATTGCTCCTATAATCGCCCCAACAGAAAAGAACCCTGATAATGCTACTCCTAAATAACGGATAAAGTTTGATAGTACTTGTGATTGCTCGGCATAGAAAATACTTTCCTTTTTAGCCCCAAGAGTAAGTCTAGGATCGCCTTCAATACGTGCCTTAAGGGCTTGAAATTTTGTTGGGTCATTCATCTTAAGTATAATTGAGGAATAAATTGGCCTACGAAATGCCTGCATTAATTGATCCACATCCCCCCAAATTTCTGAATCGAAACCTGTGTTGCCTGCATCAAAAATACCGACTACCGTCCACTCACGCTTACCAAAATACAACTTCTCACCGATCCCCGCGCCATTGTATCGATCTGCAATACTTTTGCCTGCAATTATTTCTGATAGACCTGGTTTGAGCATACGCCCACTAACAATTTTTACTTGTGGACGCAGTAGAATCCCAGTTTTTCCGACTCCACGGATTAATACATTTGAAGATTTATCAGAACCCCTGCGAATAAGAGAAATTAACACAACAGATTCTTTTGAAGTTAACCGTACATTATTAATGCCATATGCCACCTCTGGTTGACTTTCAACAATAGCCGCTTGATCACGACTTATGACACTTTGTATCTCAGTTTCAGCAGATCGGCGTGTAACTACAACATTATCAGGCGACCCTGTTTCAACTAAAGTTTTTCTAAGGCCCTCCTCCAGCATTAGTACTGTAGCAAATACAAATACTACTAACGCCATGCCGCCGGCAGTAAGTAGTGTAGTAAGTTTACGTGTTATTAAATTACGAATTATGTATGAGAATGGAATGGCCATATTTTATATTCACAGAACTTTTATCCTATGCTTCTTAAGCCCTCTACAATCGGGACTTGTGCTGAGCGAAATGCCGGAATGACTGCTGCTGTAATGCCAATCAAAAGTGCAGCAATAGCTTGCATGTAAATTGTTTCTAGTGATACGCCAAATACAGGAAAAAGTGTCCCAACCTTTGCACTAAACATGGCGGCAACGGGGAAAGTTAATAGGATGCCAATTAATGTGCCTAAAAATGCAATGATCATAGATTCGCCATAAATCAATCCTGAGATAAAGTGATGGCTAAATCCTAGTGCTTTTAAAGTAGCATATTCACTTGTTCGCTCACGTGCTGTCATTGCCATAGTGTTAGCCATAACAGCAAGGATAATTAAGATAACTACATATGAAACAATTCGAATCGCCACCACTATTGCCTCGGTCATAGAAACGAACCCTAGCTGAAAAGCTTTTTCTGTTTCTGTACGAGTTTCTGCAAGTGAATTTTTAAACAACTTATCAACTTCACCTGATATTTCAGATGCTCTGCTTGGCTCTGAGATATTGATAGCATATACACCCACCCAATCAGTAGTACGAGCTGAGCGGGCGATTACTCTTTTTCTCGATTCATTTAGATAGTCCCAATGGAAAAAAAACTGAGAGGTATCCGTTTTTGCTTCGGCACCATCATAGATGGCACGCACATTAAATTTCCATGTGCCGGGATAGATGGTGCCTCGTATGGGCACCGTATCTCCTATTTTCAAACCGTATACGTCCGCTAATTTACGCCCTATTACGCAACCTTTGCGGTCAGTTGTGAAGGCAGTTAGCTCTTTTGGTGGAATAATATATTCAGAGTAAACATCAAAGTATGTTTTGGCATCAATCGCGAATTGAGGGAAAAAATTCTTTTCGGTAATATAAACTCCCCCAAACCAACTGGCATGAGTAACCTCTGTAACTCCTCGGAGTTTTTTTATCCTGTCCTGATATTTGATGGGCAAATGGAATACTAGTGAGATAGCATTACGTGTTACTAACCTTGTTTCCGAAGAGCCCTCGGCACCCGAATACCAAGCATCTACTACTGTTCGCAACAGTCCAAAAGCTACTATTGCTACTATAATTCCCAGAATCGTCAACCCAGTCCGCAACTTGTGACGTAAAGTATTACGAAGAATAAGTTTTAGAAAGTGCATTTCTTGTAGAACATATGCAAGGAAGAAAAGCGCCGCCCCAGAATAAATAAAATAATAAATCTCATCTATATTGAATTAATTTTCCACATCTAACTCCCCTTTTTCCAGATGCCGAATTAAATGGGCGGTTTTAGCGGCATGGGGATCATGTGTAACCATGATAATAGTCTTTTCCATTTCTTTATTTAGACGATCAAGTATAGCGAGAATCTCTTCTGCTGCTGTGCGGTCTAAGTCGCCTGTAGGCTCATCTGCAACTAATATCACCGGATCAGAAATAAAGGCGCGAGCAATCGCCACACGTTGCTGCTGTCCACCAGATAATTCAGATGGATAATGCTCCATACGATCTGAAAGCCCGACCATTGCTAATGCTAGCTCCACACGTTCCTGCCGCTCTTTAAATGAAAGTGGTGTTAATAATAATGGTAGCTCCACATTCTCAAATGCTGTTAATACCGGCATCAAATTGTAGAACTGAAAAATAAAACCAATATTAGCCGCCCTCCAGTCAGCCAACTCCCCCTCAGATAAAAGGGCAATATCCGTTCCTCCTACTTTCAATGTTCCGCTATCAGGCTTATCAATCCCTGCAATCAAATTGAGTAAAGTACTTTTACCAGAGCCAGAGGGCCCCATTAAAGCAATAAATTCTCCTGTGGGAATATCAAAAGTAATATCAGTTAATACAGGTACTGTTTGCTCACCTCGGTGATAAGATTTTGTGAGATGTTTAATATGGACGATAGGTTCTGAAGAGTTTTCCATGTTACTAATTTGATTCCATTTATTCCACTATAGCTTTAACTATATCGCCATTATCAAGATCCTTGCTTGGTCTTAATACTATTTTGCTGCCTGGTTTTGGGCCGTTTAATATTTCTATCATATCCCCAATTTCTTGGCCGGTTTCAACTGGCATCTCAATCACTTTCCCTTCTTTAATAAGAAATACTATTTTCTTATCATCTCGCTTAGCAATAGCGTCAGGTTGTATTACTGTACGAGAAGTACGCTGACCAGCCGGCATTTCTTTCTCAAGGAATGCTATTTTTGCGCTCATTTCCGGCAATATATTAGGGTCATGATCAACAAACCTTACCTTCACAAGTACAGTTGCTTTTGAGCGATCTACTGTCGGAACTATACGCTGTACAACACCGCGTAATCTTGTTTCTGGGAGGGCGTCCAGCTGAATTTCACATGGCTGATCAAGCCTTACTTTATGTAGATTTGACTCAGATACGTCAGCTTCAACCTCTAGCGTATCCATGTCTGCCATAGTTACCACAGCACCTTTTGCATTAAGTGCGGAAGAAAAGGGTGTTACTACATCGCCAATGTTGGCACTTTTTGTCAACACCACCCCGTCAAATGGCGCACGTATTAATGTGTGCTCCACTGAGATTTGTGCTACATGGTATGCCGCTTGAGCTGCTCCGACTGCGGCTTGATACCCAATGACTGCGGCCTTTGATTTGCGAGAACGAGCTATAGCCTCATCATATATAGCCTGAGAAATAAAATTTTTTGCTAACAAGTCCTCAGTTCGCTTAAGTGATTCCTGGGCATTTATTAGTTCAGCCTCTCCCTGGTGAAGGTTGGCTTCAGCTACTTTAATATTGGCTGCCGCCTGTTCCATAGTGGCAGAGACATCTTTATTTTCTAGCTGTGCAATTACCTCTCCTTTTTTTACTTTACTACCTTCAGTTACACCCAGCCACTCAACGCGTCCAGTTGCCTTAGACGCTACAGCTGCTTTTCTTTGTGCAACTACATATCCTGTGGCATTAAGTAGTGTGAAGGATTGTGAGGGGTAAGCTGTAGTAACAGTAGCAGACTCTATCTCAATAGCTGTGATACTTCTGAAATATAGAAACAAAAATAACGCCAATGCTGCGGCAGCTATAAGAGTAACCATGGGGCGTTTTCTTCTTTTGCGTTTAGTTACGCCAGTACTGCCGCCCCTATCAATTTTTAATTTGGATAAATCTTCGTTAGCCACAAGAACGCCTTTGAAATTTCAATGTATTAATTATGGTGCAGAGCTTACGATCTTTGAGCGTGACAGGGGTGGATTTTTAGAAAAATAACGTTTAATCCCATCGAGCACTGCTTGGGCCATTTTGTTCTGATAAGACTTCTTTAGAAGCTTTCTCTCTTCATTTGGATTACTAATAAAAGCAGTCTCCACTAAAATTGAAGGAATATCAGGGGATTTAAGTACAGCAAATCCTGCCTGCTCTACATGGCTCTTATGTAAGTGATTTATTTCACCAATTTTTGATAATACTTCCCTAGCAAGAGTATGACTATCCTCTCTTGTCTGTGATAATGAAAGATCCAGAAGAGTTTTATTAAGGTAGGGATCTTTGGTATCAAGATTTACGCCGCCAATTAGATCCGCATCATTTTCTTTCTTTGCTAGCCAGCGTGAGGCAGCTGAAGTTGCGCCACGCTCAGATAACGTAAATACAGATGAGCCTCTTGCATGAGGCTTAACAAAAGCATCGGCATGAATTGATACAAATAAATCTGCTTTTAGTCTTCGCGCCTTTTCTAGGCGCATTGGTAGTGACAGGAAATAATCCCCATCCCGAGTTAACGCTGCTCGCATATTGGGTTCGGCATCTATTTTAGCTTTTAATTTCCGCGCAATGGCAAGGGTAATATTCTTCTCGTACGTACCCCTCTTGCTCACTGCTCCAGGATCTTCTCCCCCGTGACCGGGATCAATTGCAACAGTTATGACTCTTATGGCTGAAGAAGGTTCCTTATTGCCAGCTATAGTTGTTTTTGATTTTCTGTCGGACTGAATATGCTGAGAAGCACTAGCCTGTGCAGATTTTATTGTCCCCTCATTTATTAATGCCATTAAAGGGTCTGGTGGAGAAGTAGGGTAAATATCAAGGACTAAGCGGTGGCCATAATCTCCTACAGGTTTAAGTATAAATGCCTGTGGTTTAACCTCACTTTTTAGATCCAGTACAAGCCGTAAAACTCCTAATTTAAATTGGCCAACACGAAGTGCACGAATATATAAGTTATCGGCGCTTACTTTGCCAGGTAATTTTTTTATTTCAGATGTAAGCGTAACATCTATTAAATCCAGAACCACCCGGTCTGGGTTTTTAAGTAAAATAAGGGAGTAATTTATAGGGGCATCTGATTCTAGTGTAAGGCGGGTATACTCTGATGCCGGCCAAATACGAGTAGAATTAACTGTTGTGTTAGCAGAAGTAGAAGAAACAAATAAGGAGAGCTGGGATGCCACTAGAATCAATATGGCATAAAATTTTGCTGAAAACAGGGCCCTCAGACAATCAGTTGATGTTCTAATTAAGGATTCCTTTTGACTTGCCAATCTTTCAAACATTGTCTGCCAACCTCCGTACCAGCCTGAATTTCAATTTTGCGTCCTGTTTCGATTATAGTAAAAGAAATCCGTATATCGGCTATAGGCAATAGTTTTTCGGCTTTTTCGGGCCACTCCACCAGACAAATGGAACTTTCATTAAAATATTCACGAAAACCAGCTTCTTCCCATTCTATAGGGTCAGTGAAGCGATAGAAATCAAAGTGATAGAAGTATAACCTAGATATTTTATAAAGCTCAACCAAATTATATGTAGGACTTTTCACTTTTCCCTCATGACCCAAGCCACGTAAGATTCCTCTTGCAAGTGTTGTTTTGCCTGCACCAAGGTTGCCATTTAGAAAAATAATAAGCCCTGGACGCAATATAGTTGCAATCTCTGCACCAAAAGTCAGAGTTATAGATTCACTCTCAAGGTGGCATGTTGTACCTGAATTGTTATGATAAGAACTATGCAAAATAATATTTCCAATTATCCTCTTACAGACTTAGTCTCTTTGACAAGTGATATCAAGATTTGGAGCAGAGAGCTTGGGTTTCAAGAAACCGGTATCTCTGATGCCAAGGCCGAGAAATCACATGTTGAGAGGGGTCTGTTGGCGTGGTTAAATGAAGGTTACCACGGCAACATGGATTATATGGCAAAACATGGCATTAAGCGCTCTCATCCAGACAAATTAATACCAGGCACGCTGCGAGTAATTTCGGTACGGATGAATTATTCGCCACCTAAAACAAAAAACAGCTGGCAAGTGATAGAAGATAGTGAGAAAGCATTTATATCTCGTTATGCTCTTGGCCGAGATTATCACAAGGTATTGCGTGGTCGATTACAAAAACTTGCTGATAAAATAACTGCGCAAATAGGCCATTGTAACTATCGTGTGTTTTCTGATAGCGCTCCTGTTATGGAAGTGGAGTGGGCGCAAAGGTCTGGCCTTGGGTGGCGCGGGAAGCACACTCTATTGCTCTCGCGTGAAGCCGGTTCAATGTTTTTCCTTGGAGAAATATATACTGATTTGCCGCTACCTGTAGACGATCCTATCGATAACCACTGCGGCACTTGTAGGAAATGTATCGATATCTGTCCTACTAAAGCCATCATAAGGCCCTATCGATTAGACGCAAGGCGATGCATTTCCTATCTTACTATCGAAAATAAAGGCAGTATTCCAGAGTCTTTGCGTCCCCTTATTGGAAACCGGGTCTATGGGTGTGATGATTGCCAGCTAGTTTGTCCTTGGAATAAATATGCTGCGGTTACCGGAGAAAGTGATTTTTCTGTACGCAATGGTCTGGATAACGCATCCCTAGTTGAGTTATTTAGCTGGAATAAAGAAGAATTTAATACTAGGCTTGCTGGCAGCCCAATCCGCCGAATCGGGCATGAACAATGGCTTCGAAATTTGGCAGTAGGATTAGGCAATGCATCATCTTCCAAGAATATCTCTGATGCATTAAGAGCTCGATATAACGATGACTCGCCTTTGGTTCGTGAGCATGTGCAATGGGCTTTAAAACAACATGAGCCGACGGACAAGCCGAAACAAAATTGTCTGATATAAGCACAGAACAGATTTAATCCGCTCTGTACTAACAAGCTAGACGGGGAAGTGGTTGACAATAAATTTTATACGAAATATCTGGCTCTGAAGCATATAAGGCTTAAGGCATCCTATTGAAGTCCTGGCCTGAAGTTTCATCAATAGTTTGAGCCCAGATTGAAATATTATTTAATCATTTCTGTTTCTTCATTCTTAGGATTAAATGGCATTTGATCAATGACGGCAGCGCTACCAGCCATATTTTCATTATCAATCCGTAGTCCTTGAAAATCATATAGTGCATTATCGACTAAGTGCGAGGGTTGTACGTTGCGTAATGCAGTAAACATAGTTTCCAGCCTTCCTGGAAATTTTTTGTCCCATTCCTGCATCATATCTTTAATTACCTGGCGCTGTAAATTCTTCTGTGAGCCGCATAAATTACAAGGAATAATTGGGAATTCTTCGGCATCTGCATAAGCCTCTAGGTCTTTTTCCTTACAATAAACAAGCGGACGAATCACAATGTGCTGGCTGCTATCATTTATTAATTTAGGGGACATAGCCTTAAGCTTGCCACCATAAAAAAGATTAAGAAACAAAGTCTCAAGAATATCGTCTCGATGATGACCCAGTGCAATTTTAGTTGCACCTATTTCGCTCGCCACACGATATAGCGCACCGCGCCTTAGGCGTGAACAGAGGCTGCAGGTGGTTTTTCCTTCAGGAATGATCCTTTTTACTACACTATAAGTATCTTGTTCAATGATACGAAAAGGAACGCCAATTTTAGTGAGATACTCTGGCAATATATGTTCAGGAAACCCGGGCTGCTTCTGATCCAGGTTTACAGCAATCAATTCAAATTTTAATGGCGCATGTATCTGAAGATTCCGCAGTATGTCTAGCAACGCATAGCTGTCCTTGCCTCCGGATAGGCACACCATGACTCTGTCTCCTGCTTCAACCATATTGAAATCTGTAATAGCTGTACCTACAAGACGCCTTAATCTTTTATGAAGCTTATTGGTATCATATTTTTCTTTTCTGGATTTTATTTCCATTACGATCCTCTAATCTAAAAACAATTAATCATGCTGCTTTGGAGCAAATTAAAGCATAGATCCTCACTTGATAGGAGATTTGGGCAAATCCAAGGCGGTCCTTGTGATTTCATTATTAAACCAAGCTCGGTATTACATACTTGTTAAATGGCTAGTATTCAAGCTATTGCTTAAAGATTAAAAATAAAGTTGTTGAAGCGGTTGCCACAGTAAAGATTTTCCAGGCATGAATCTAGGCGGAAGCTAAAATACACCTAACGAAACTAAAGCATGAATATAATCATAAAAATAGCATATTTTAAATATTATGAACAAAATAGAGGAATTAGCTGTCTACATTTTTATTAAGAAAGCCATATAGAAAAAACCGAGTAATCAAACTAACTAAGATAGTTAGCGGGCCGCCTAACCTTATATATGGCCAATAATTTTAAATTATCTCTAATAAAAGATAAAACGTATTCTTTATTTCTGTCATTTTAAACATCGCAAGAATACTTAATTTTGGATAAATTAATGCGACAATTCGTCATTTTCTAGTATCTAGTAATTAGTGGAATGAAGTAATATCAAAGGCGCAATCCTTGCAGGCAAATAGGTTTCTCTCATTTGAGGTGAGAGTAGTGACATCGATATAAATAGAGTTCTTTTATACCGATAATAAAACACTCAAACTAAAAATCTTTCTTGTGCGAGCAATGGCGGCGTGATAAAATCCGCCGTTATTTATTTAACTAGGTGGGCAGGTCACTTTATAAAAATATTGGGCCCAATGAACTATACCTGAATCTGGCAAACGTTCAGAATAATAGATAAATACAGACATTAAATTAATAAATTATATTCTCCACTCAAAAAGTAGAAATTTTAAGTGGAGAAATTAAGTGGGAGAAATTATGGGCAGCAAAGTAACGGCTATACTGGTGTGGGTCTCAACACTTATTCTATACCCGAGCATGGCGGCAGCTGAGAGAACTGATGGGATATTAAGTACAGTAAACTTACCAGCGGCAGGATCTCAAATTGCTACTGAAATGTATGACCTGCATATGTATGTACTGTGGATATGTGTGGTTATTTTTATTGGTGTGTTTGGGACTATGTTGTACTCTGTAATTGTTCACAGAAAATCAAAAGGTTTCAAAGCGGCAAATTTTCACCATAGTACAACCGTTGAAATTATCTGGACTATTATCCCGTTCTTCATTCTCTTTGGTATGGCCTTTCCTGCTACGCAAACAGTTGTCGATATGAAAGATACTTCTACGCCGGATATTACTATTAAGGCTACTGGCTATCAGTGGATGTGGGGTTATGATTATCTTGCAGGGGAAGGAGAGGGTATTAAATTTCTCAGTAGAATGTCTACCCCTAGGGAGCAAATCAAAAATGAAGCTCCTAAGGGCGATAACTATTTAAGGGAAGTTGATAACAATGTGGTGGTTCCAGTTGGGAAAAAAGTTCGTATCCTTCTTACTTCAAATGATGTTATTCACGCATGGTCGGTACAGCAACTAGGTGTTAAACAGGATGCTATCCCAGGATTCATACGTGACACTTGGTTTAAAGCAGATAAACCAGGAATATATAAAGGTGTATGTTCAGAGTTATGTGGTAAAGAACATGCATATATGCCAATAGTTGTGGAAGTATTGGCAGAAGCTGAATACTCACAATGGGTGGCCTCTAAAAATCAAGAGTCAGCGGAGCCAGCTGTTGATGTTAATAAAGAATTTACAATGGATGAGCTAAAAGCTGCCGGTGAAAAAGTATATGCCGGTAATTGTGCCGCCTGCCATCAGGCTAATGGTAAAGGGATATCTGGGACATTCCCCGGTCTAGATGGATCAAAAATTGCAGTTGGACCCAAGGATGAGCATATAAAAATGGTATTAAATGGTAAGGCAGGTACTGCAATGGCTGCATTTAAACATTTGTCAGATGTTGATATTGCCTCAGTAGTTACCTACGAACGAAATGCATGGGGCAATACAACGGGCGACATAGTGCAGCCTTCAGAAATTAAAGCATTCAGAAATTAAAGCATTCAGAAATTAAGGAACGAGGAGAATATTATGGCAGCAGTACACCATCCTGATAATGGCATAGACCATGAACATGAGCATCATGGGCCTCCTAGCGGAATCATGCGCTGGCTAACCACTACTAATCATAAAGATATCGGTACGCTATACCTCTGGTTTAGCTTTGCGATGTTCTTAACTGGTGGCGTAATGGCGCTAACTATTCGCTCTGAATTATTCCAGCCTGGGTTACAAATTGTCGAGCCGGAATTTTTTAATCAACTCACCACACTACATGGCTTGGTAATGGTGTTTGGTGCAATTATGCCGGCTTTTGTTGGTTTTGCTAACTGGCAAATACCAATGATGATCGGTGCTCCAGATATGGCTTTTGCTCGTATGAATAACTGGAGTTTCTGGTTATTGCCACCGGCAGCTTTATTACTGATTAGTTCATTCTTTGTACCTGGTGGAGCAGCTGCAGGTGGTTGGACACTATATCCACCACTTTCTGTCCAGATGGGTATGGGTATGGATATGACTATATTTGCTGTTCATATACTGGGTGCTTCATCCATTATGGGGTCAATCAATATTGTCACAACTATTCTAAATATGCGTGCACCAGGTATGACAATGATGAAAATGCCTCTATTTGTTTGGACATGGTTGATAACAGCATATCTACTATTAGCAGTTATGCCGGTATTAGCAGGCGCGGTAACTATGTTGCTAACAGATCGACAATTCGGAACCAACTTCTTCAATGCTGCAGGTGGCGGTGATCCAGTCATGTTTCAGCATATATTTTGGTTCTTCGGGCACCCTGAGGTCTATATCATGATTCTGCCGGCGTTCGGAATCGTATCTCAAGTTATTCCAACATTTGCCCGCAAAAAACTGTTTGGTTATTCTTCGATGGTATACGCTACATCGTCCATTGCGATTCTTTCATTTGTCGTTTGGGCGCATCACATGTTTACAGTAGGTATGCCAGTTACGGCCCAGCTGTTCTTCATGTACGCTACTATGCTGATTGCGATTCCAACCGGAGTAAAGGTATTTAACTGGACTGCCACTATGTGGCGTGGTTCCATGACATTTGAAGCTCCGATGCTGTTTTCTATTGGATTTATCTTCCTGTTTACTATTGGAGGATTTAGCGGCATAGTTCTTGCAATCGTACCTGTAGATATCGTGTTACAAGAAACCTACTATGTGATAGCTCATTTTCATTATGTGTTGGTATCAGGCTCATTATTTGGCTTATTTGCCGGTACATATTATTGGTTACCGAAATGGACTGGAAACATGTATGACGAAGGTCTGGCCAAAACACATTTTTGGTGTTCTATGATTTTCTTTAATATTACCTTCTTTGTGCAACATTTCTTGGGACTAGCAGGGATGCCTCGGAGAGTTCCTGACTACGCGTTGCAGTTTGCTGATTTCAATATGATATCAACCATAGGAGCATTTGGTTTTGGCTTCAGCCAGTTGATTTTCCTCTACTGCATAATTAAATGTATTCGTGGCGGACAAAAGGCAACTGATGAAGTGTGGGAAGGTGCTGATACATTAGAGTTTACAGATTTACCTTCACCGGCACCGTATCACAGCTTTGAAACAGCTCCAAAGGTAAAATAGTATGAACAAAGAATCAAAGAATCAGCGCAACAAAAATATTAAAACTGCGCTGGTTCTTTGGGCAATTGTGTTATTAATTGTAGGTTTATTCTTTAATACGCATTGGGGATGAATGTATTACAGCTAAATCTAGTTCTGTTAAAGAAATTGCTGATACTTGCTGTGGTAATGTTTGCATTTGGCTACGCAATGATTCCATTTTACAAGCAGATTTGTGAAGTGGCAGGGTTAAATAACTTACTACAACCAGACACATTAGCAGAAGAAACTCAGCTTGTGGATACAAGCCGTATGTTGACAGTTCAGTTGGATGCAAATACCCGTGGCTTGCCATGGGAATTTAAACCACTGCAATCAACTGTACAGATTCATCCAGGTGAATTAGTTGAAGTAATGTATGAGATTAAGAATAACTCTGAACGTGAAATAATCGGTCAAGCGATTCCAAGCTATGCGCCATTATTGGTTTCGCAGTATATAAAGAAGCTAGAGTGTTTTTGTTTTACAAAGCAGGTTTTAAAACCTAATGAAGTAAAGCAAATGCCGGTACAGTTCCTAATAGAACCTGAATTTCCGGGAGATATAGATAGCTTATCAATCTCGTACACATTTTTCGAAATTGGTCTTAGTAATGGTGCAGGCACTAACTAGGATAAGCGCACTAAAAGTAAAATTTGAGAGTAAAAGATAAAAAGCCTGATAAAGCCGGGTATGTACAAGTTGCAAAAGCAGTATTTTGGGCATTCTCTGGAATAAGAAAAAATACTGATCATGCTGCTGATGTAGAATCATTAACAATGAAGCAAGTAGTAATCGGAGGAATTATCGGTGCCGCTATATTTGTAGGAATTTTATTATTACTGGTTAACTTAATAACAAACTAAGAATTGATTAAAATATTCGCAGGAGAATACCCATGAACCAAGAAGCAAATCATTACTATATTCCAACACCTTCAACCTGGCCTCTGACCGGGGCAATTGCCATTTTCTTTATGGGGTTTGGAGCTGCATTTACCGTCAATAAGCTTCCAATTGGATATGGGCTATTGGCAATAGGATTTGCAATTCTTATTTATATGCTATTTGGTTGGTTTGGAACTGTAGCAAAAGAAAGTGAAGGTGGTAAATTTAATAAGCAGGTCGACAGCTCCTT
The DNA here is from genome assembly GCA_014237605.1 of Nitrosomonadaceae bacterium. Classification (GTDB taxonomy): domain Bacteria; phylum Pseudomonadota; class Gammaproteobacteria; order Burkholderiales; family Nitrosomonadaceae; genus BJGV01. Next base: position 71,935 of record JAAZZR010000001.1, read on the forward strand.
TCGCTGGGGTATGAGCTGGTTTATTTTTACTGAAGTAATGTTCTTTGCTGGCTTCTTTGGCGCGCTATACTACATGCGGGTATTATCAGTGCCATGGCTTGGTGAAATGGAAATGGCTTATGGAGCTTCAGTGTGGCCGGAGTACGCAGCAGGATGGCCTACATCTGGTCCAGGAATAACAGACCAATTTACCCCGATGGGCGCATGGGGACTACCAGCGATTAACACTGCATTGCTGTTAACTTCAGGCGTAACATGTACTTGGGCACACTGGGCGATTAAGCTTGATAAACGTAGCCAATTAAAGTGGAGTCTGTTTCTGACGATTGCATTAGGCGCTATCTTTATTGGTTGCCAAGCTTATGAATATATGCACGCCTATTCCGAGTTAAATCTTAAGCTTACCTCTGGTGCCTATGGCGCAACCTTCTACATGCTAACCGGATTTCATGGCTTTCATGTGACTCTTGGCGCAATAATGCTAACGGTAATTTATTTTCGAGTTTTAGCTGGTCACTTCAAACCAGAGAACCATTTTGGCTTTGAAGGGGTGTCCTGGTATTGGCATTTTGTGGACGTGGTTTGGCTAGGTCTTTTCGTATTTGTCTATTTATTATAAGAATACACTACCAGCGTATATAGGCAAATCTTACTGATTGGCAGGTAATATATTAAAATATAGACCTGCCATCATTATAATAAATAGAATAACTGATAGGCTAATTCGTAACGTTAAAGACTTAAGCATGCGCGTATTCTGACCTTTATCTTTAACCATATAGTACAAAGCGGATGCAAGACTATAAACTATGAAAAGAAAAAATAGGACTGCAATAGTTTTCAATTTAAATCCCGAAAGTATTATAAATTTAGGTTCTGGGCGGAAGTTTAGCTGAGATTAGTATTCAAACCAATGAATATTTTAGGTTGGCAGTTCAAATGCAGTTTTTGGCCAACAGTTGCTGCAATATTCTTTATTGTTCTTACGGTAAATTTAGGCAATTGGCAGCTTTCTAGAGCCCAAGAAAAAGATGATCGACAGGCGAAGCTAAATCAGCTTTCGCAAGAGCCGGTTGTGTCGATACCAAAATCACTAATTAAGATAGAAGACTATCAGTTTCGTAAGGTTGAGGTCTATGGTACATATGATCCAAGCCATACTATCTATCTAGATAATAAGATAAACAGAGGCAGGGCTGGCTATCAGATTATTACCCCAGTTAAGTTAGATGAAAGCTCTATGCATGTTCTGATTAACCGTGGATGGATAGCTGCAGGTCGTACTAGAAATGATTTGCCTGAAATATTGACCCCTTCTGGCAAGGTGATGATATCAGGAATAGCAGAATCACCAACAATGAGAACTTTGGAGCTATCTAAGGAAACAGTATCCGGTAAGGTATGGGAAAACCTTCATCTAGAACGTTATAGGGAAGCGACAGGACTGCAGCTACAACCATTATTAATATTGCAAGAGAATAAAGTAAAGGATGGATTGCTTCGGGCATGGACCCGCCCAGATTCAGGATCTAGCAGAAATTTAGGATATGCATTTCAGTGGTTTGCCATGGCATTGGCGATAATAATATTATATTTGGTATTGAATGTTAAAAGAAACCACCACAAGAACAAATAAGAAAAAGCTATCTTTGTTGATGGCAATAATGATTGCGCCGATAGCGCTATCTTATATGCTTTTCTATTGGGGAGCACCTTCAACTAGTGTGAATTATGGAGAATTGCTCAAAGTCGAACAAGCTTTACCAAATACTGGCTTGCATAAAACAAATGGTGAAGCATTTAATATTGGCCAATTACGTGGAAAGTGGGTAATGCTAGCTGTAGATTCTGGAGAATGCGGAGAGTTATGTCGTGAGCAACTATACTATATGCGCCAAGTACGCCTTATGCAAAACAAGAAAATGGACCGTATAGAAAGAGTTTGGTTGATAGACGATAATAAGGCCCCAGCAAATGGTATTAAAGAAGACTTTAAGGGAACAATATTTATAAACGCCCAAGAAAGCAAATTACTTAAAGAAATTCCAGCAAGAATTTCTCAGCGTGATCATATCTATATAATTGATCCAATAGGAAATTTGATGATGCGCTTTCCAAAAAATATTGACCCAGCTAAAATGGCAAAAGATATTAAGCGCTTACTTAAGGTTTCACGAATAGGATAAGGACGTGTTATGACTACAAGTATAACTTGGCAAAATACAGCTTCACGAGTGCACCAATTCTATCGGCTAACCAAGCCACGAGTTGTTTCGCTTATTGTTTTTACTGCATTCATTGGTATGTTCCTTGCAGTTCCAGGTGCAGTTCCATTAGACGCTCTAATTTTTGGCACTATAGGAATTGCATTAGTTGCAGGTGCAGCCGCCGCCGTAAACTGCTTGGTGGAACAAAAAATTGATTCTGTGATGGCGCGTACACGCGGCAGGCCTCTACCAAGGGGAGAGGTAAGTTCTCCAGAAACCTTTTTTTTCCTTGCATTGATAGGTGGAGGCGGCCTGTATATACTTCATCAATTGGTGAATCCGCTAACAATGTGGCTTACACTAATCACTTTTGTCGGTTATGCCATTATCTACACAGTGGTACTTAAGCCTTTAACGCCACAGAATATTGTTATTGGCGGTGCATCTGGTGCAATGCCTCCAGTATTGGGTTGGACAGCTGTAACGGGAGAAGTCACAGCCGATGCCCTACTTTTATTCTTAATAATCTTTGCATGGACCCCGCCCCATTTCTGGGCACTTGCACTTTACCGTAAGAATGAATACGCTAAAGTTGGTATGCCGATGTTACCAGTAACGCATGGTGATCAATTTACTAAGTTGCATGTGCTTCTTTACACTTTCATCCTCTGTGCAGTCACGCTGTTGCCATATGCTACTCAAATGGGTGGGTTAATATATCTTATTAGTGCAGTAATTCTAGATGCCGTATTTTTATACTATGCAGTACAAATTTATCGGAATTATAGTGATCAACTTGCACGTAAGACTTTCCGCTATTCGATTTTTTATTTGGCAGCTTTATTCACGGCATTATTGGTTGACCATTACTTCTATTTCTAAATAGTATTATGAAGTGTTTCAGATTTCTGGCACTTTTAGTAGGGTTATCAGCGCCAATTTTTTTATCAAGCTGTGATAATAAAATAGAGCCAGAATTTCTTTCTACAGATATCACAGGTGCCAGCTTTGGCAGAGACTTTAAACTCTTAGATCACAATGGGGACCTTCGTTCTCTAGCTGATTTCAGAGGCAAAGTGATAGCGCTGTTTTTTGGTTACACAAATTGTCCGGATATATGTCCGAGTATCATGGCTAAGCTTGCTGGTGCCGTAGAAAATCTAGGGAAAGATAGTAACCACGTTCAAGTATTATTTATATCAGTTGATCCTGAGCACGATACTCCGGCCTTATTAAAACAATATGTATCAACATTTAATCCTAATTTCCTTGGCCTATCAGGTGATCTAGAAACCACAAGAAATATCGCTAAGGAATTCAAAGTTGCTTTCCAGAAGCAAACAGAAAAAACTCAAGATAGCTACGTAATGGAACACTCTGCGGGAACTTATATTTTAGATCAGGAAGGAAAGCTTCGTTTGTATGTGAATACTAATAAAGATATGGAAATAATTTCCCATGATATTTTAGAGCTGCTAAGAATCTCGTAAGAATAATTAATTTGAAGACAAATACCTTCTTCCAAAGTTTCTATCTTACGCTCTATTCCCTTAATGAATTTCTATGGATTTAATCCGCCTTAGGTTTACAAGAATAATTTTCCTGGATTTAGTATGTTGTTCGGGTCAAAAACCTGTTTAATATTCTTCATTAAATTCATTGTTGTTGGGTCAATCTCCTTGTCAACATAGGCACGCTTCTCTCTTCCAATGCCATGCTCTCCTGATAGCGTACCATTGAGGCTAATTACCAAATCAAAAATTTCATTTAGACAACTTGTTGCTCGATCCATTTCTTTCGTATTGTCTGGGTCTACCAGTAGATTTACATGAATATTTCCGTTTCCAGCATGACCAAAATTAACATTACTAATCTGATGTTGTAAACTTAGCTTAGTAAGTCCATTTAGAAATTCAGGTAGCGTAGAAACCGGTACCACTACATCTTCATTAATTTTCTTCGGTGCAATATCCCTTAATAATGGTGATAGCGCCTTGCGTATTTGCCACAAATTTTCAGTATCTGTGACTCGCTCAGCCTGTAATAGCCCTTCATTCTGGCAGGCTGAGAGTATGGCAATACTGGCCTCATTAACTTCACGAGAAGATCCATCAACTTCGATCATCAACATTGCAGTACTATCATCCGGCAGTATTTCTGGAGAATGGCTGCGAATAAGATTAAGTGAGCCTTTATCCAGAAATTCAAGTGCACTAGGAATTTGAGGAAGAGACATAATTGAGACTATTGCTGCAGCACAACTTGAGGTATTACGGAAATGTGCAACTAGCCCACCAATAGCCTGTGGTAAAGGGGTAAGTTTTAGTGTTGCTTCTGTAATTACTGCTAATGTCCCCTCAGAACCAATCAGAAGCCTTGTTAGATCATAGCCCACCACACCTTTGGTAGTGTAACAACCAGTCTTTATATTTTCGCCCTTTCCTGTTACCGCTTTCACCCCCAACACATGATCACGAGTGGTTCCGTATTTTACTGCGTGAGGGCCACCTGCAGATGTGGCAAGGTTCCCTCCAATACTGGAATATGCTGCGCTAGAAGGGTCGGGCGGCCAAAAGAACCCATGAGGTCTAACCGTGTCTTGTACTGTCTGATTGAGTACACCAGGTTCAGTTACAATCACCCGATTAGCAGGATCGACTACAATAATTCGTAACATACGTTCCAGTGACAGAGCTATTCCGCCTTGCTCTGGTATGCTCCCTCCCGCAGTTCCTGTGCCGCGCCCACGTGGTGTGAGTGGAACTTTATGTTTATTACATAGTAAAACTATGGCCTGAACTTCGTCAGTGGTGAGTGGAAATACCACTATATCAGGCGGATATATTTTTTGGCTATTATCATAAGCGTAAGCATAACAATCTACCGGATCTGTATAAATCCGATCGGGGGGCAGCAAAGACTGAAGTTGGGCAAGAAAAGTATTCATTAATAATTATTTACCATGCTGAATGGGAAATGCCGTCTAGCTATCGTATAGTATGTTGAGCATTACCAAAAAGACTAACATGAACCCTATATAACTAGAAATGATACAAGAAAGCACATTATATGTTGTTGCCACTCCGATTGGAAACCTGAGAGATATTAGCTTGCGTGCGTTAGATGTTCTCAAAGCCGTTGATGTAATCGCTGCTGAAGATACTCGGAACTCTAGAAAGCTACTGGTTCATTACTCAATTACTAAAAAGATGATAGCTTTGCACCAGCACAATGAACGCGTAGCCTCTAAGAAAATTTTAAGTCTGCTTGAGGCAGGAAAGTCCGTTGCTTATATTACTGATGTTGGCACACCAGGAATCTCTGATCCCGGCGCAATTCTAGTTAACCTAGCAAGAGAGGAGTATTGTGTGGTGCCGGTACCTGGAGCTAATGCTGCATTATGCGCCCTATCCGCAGCTGGAATTTCTACAGCACATTTCTTATTCTATGGGTTTCTTCCTGCTTCGAAAGGTACACGCAGACGCAAACTGGAAGAAATAAAATCATCACCATACGTTCTGGTATTTTATGAAGCACCGCACCGTATTCTTGATTGTATTGAGGATTTAACTGAAATTCTGGGAGCAGATCGAGAAATAACTATAGGTAGGGAGCTGACGAAATTATTCGAGACAATTCACACTTGTGCCTTGGGTGATGCGTTAGTCTGGCTAAATGCAGATACTAACCAACAGAGGGGTGAATTTGTACTAATTGTTTCTGGTGCAGAAGTACCGGATAAAAGCAGGATTAGTAATCAGGCCGAACACACCCTAAAATTACTATTAAAGGAGTTGCCTTTAAAGCAGGCAGTAAAGCTCACATCAGATATTACTAATGAAAATAAAAATCAATTATATAAAATGGCTTTGTTATTGAAAGAAGGTGAAGGAAATTAATGTTTAGAATTTCTTTTCCTAAATAATTTAATTCATATATGTACTGTGAAATTACTATTAACGATTTATATTTTCTAAAGTATCTAAATAGAAATTAGGCTGGCCTGCATGACATTCCTTAAAATAACGTTTTAAAGGAATGCTTATAACACGGAAGGCCATTTCATCCCAAGGAACATCTTCCTCTTTAAAAAGCTTTACATCTAGACTTTCAATTCCCGGTTCAAAATTTAAGTCTAGTAACTCTGCTAGAAATAAAAAATATACCTGATTTATATTAGGAAGATTATAAACAGTATAGAGATTGCCAATTTTTACCCGGGCATTAGCTTCTTCCATAGTTTCACGGGCAGCAGCTTGTTCTAAGGTTTCAGCATTTTCCATAAACCCTGCAGGTAAAGTCCAGAGACCACGACGAGGATCAATGGCCCTACGGCATAGCAATACCTTGTTTTCCCATTTTGGTATGCAACCTACCACCATTTTGGGATTATGGTAATGAATGATATTGCATGCTGGGCATACATGGCGGGGAAGTGTGTCACCTTCCGGGACACGAATATCCACAAGGGTTCCGCAGTTACTACAATATTTCATCTAAATATCTCAGTGTGACAGACCGCGCATAAAATTGAACTACCAATGTTATCTTAACACGTAGAAATATGTTCTTTTACAGTCGCTACTAATGAGGAAAATATAAGTTAATATTGTATCCGCGCAGGAAATTTAATTCTGATATGATCTGATATATATATACTTAATAAATCAAGTCAAATACTTCACCATGAGAATCGCCATTGCCCAGATAAATTGTACAGTAGGCGACCTTACTGGCAATGCTAAGAAGATTTTAGACTACACCAATCAGGCCAAAAGCAAGGGCTCATCATTGGTGATCACACCTGAATTATGCTTATCTGGCTGTCCTCCAGAAGATATGCTGTTACGAGACGGGTTCCGTAAGGCCTGTATAAAGACGCTTGATAATCTAGTAAAAGAAATAAATGGGATCTCCCTATTATTGGGACATCCTTACTTTATCAATGACCATATTTACAATGCTGCTTCATTAATTTGTAATGGAAAAATTGTTTCGACATATTTTAAGAAAGACCTCCTAGATGATAATTTATTTCAGGAGCATCGTTATTTTAAGGCTGGTTCAGATAACTGTATTTTTACTGTTGAGGGAATAAAATTTGGAGTAAATATATCCACTGATATATGGAAAGAAACTAATGTAATTTCTGCTAAAAAGGAAGGGGCTGAAGTATTAATATTATTATGTGCCTCGCCTTATTATTCTAACAAGCTATCCCTTTTTCATAAGATGGTATGTCAACGCGCTCATAAAATAGGGATAGCAATTATTTGTGTAAATTTAGTAGGTGGACAGGATGAATTAATATTCGATGGCGCTTCTTTTGTAACAAATAACAAAGGTGATTTCACTAATCAGTTTGATGAGTTTACTGAAACGCTAGGCTTGATTGAATTTAAAAATGGTTCTCCTGCTAAGGGGATAATTCCGAATTTAAGAATTGAAGAAGAAAGTATTTACAGGGCACTCTGCCTTGGAGTGAGAGATTATATTGATAAAAATAATTTTACTAATGTATTGCTTGGCCTATCCGGAGGAATTGATTCTTCCCTTACGCTAGCAATTGCAGTTGATGCTTTGGGCCCTGATAGGGTATGGGCAGTAATGATGCCATCAGAATATACGGCTGATATAAGTATGGAAGATTCTCGAGCTATATCTGAATCTCTCGGTGTTCGTTACAGTGAATTTTCAATTAAATCAATGTTTGACCAATTTTCAAATTCACTTATGAACTAGTTTTGGTCACATCAAGAAAATAATGATATGGGAGTTACTGAAGAGAACATACAGGCGCGTCTTCGTGGAACCATTTTAATGGCGTTATCGAATAAATATGGTTCTATTGTACTTACAACTGGTAATAAATCTGAAATGGCAACAGGATATTGTACGCTTTATGGTGATATGGCAGGTGGGTTTGCGGTATTAAAGGATATAAATAAGACTATGGTTTATAGGCTTTGTGAGTATCGTAATAGTTTAAGTATGGTAATTCCAAAGCGTGTTATTCAGCGCGCACCCTCAGCTGAGTTACGACCTGATCAGACAGATCAGGATAATCTTCCTTCTTACGATGTTATTGATGGAATTATTGAGGCATATGTAGAGAAAGGTAAATCATTAAATGAAATTATTGATATGGGCTATTCTAAAATTGATGTGCGGCATATCGTAAATTTAATTTGTAAAAATGAATACAAACGACGCCAATCTCCTATGGGGATTTGTGTTTCCCAACATAGTTTCATCAGGGATTGGCACTATCCGATAACGTCAAAATATAAGGATGAGCTGTGATTGATTACTAAATTAATTCCCCAGTACGCACCCTTACTACTTGCTCTACACGAGTAACAAAAATTTT